>CALAKO010000035.1 GCA_937922955.1 uncultured Peptococcaceae bacterium
CAGCGCCGAAAATACTTGCTACTCTTTTGCTGGGAAGATAGGTCATTGCCAGGATCGAGCGAAAACGCTCCGCAATTATGCGGAGCGTTTTTTTGTTGAATGGGCAAATATGAATGTCAAGAATGGCGGCGATTCATATTTGTCCATTTTCTATTATTGAAAGCGTAACATGGATTGACATACGATGCATCGTAGTGCTATATTAAATGTGAAATATATCGAGGTGCGATGCAGTGGTAAAAGAGGTGAAACTATGGATGCGCATATACGTAAGGTCTATGTGCCGATGACAGAGACGGGGTTTTACATATTATTATGTTTGCGCAATGAGTGCCATGGCTACCATATAGTAAAAGAAGTTGAAGCGCTTACCAACGGTGAAATTCGTATTACTCCTGGGACCTTATATGGTAGTTTGTCAAAAATGGAGAAGGATGGCTTAATAAAATTTATTCGCGAGGAGCAAAAGCGTAAGATCTATGTCATTACGGAACTTGGACGAGAGGTATTGGAACTTGAGGTTCGCCGTATTAGACGTTTAAATGACACAATTCAGGAGGTGTTTGATAATGAGACCTAGTAAAACAATATTGCGATTTTTCACGATCGCAGATTGGGAAAAAGAGGAGCAATATTTGAGAGAAATGCATACAAAAGGTTGGGCGTTACGAAGTGGAGGCATTATATATCATTTCGAGCGGTGTAGACCTGAGGATGTTGTTTATCGGTTGGATTATAACCAGGAAGGACGAAAAAATAAGGACGAATACATTCGATTGTTTGAAGATTGTGGTTGGGAATATGTTCAAGATTTTGCGGGATATTCATATTTTCGGAAACCGGTTCATGCAATGGAGAGCGAAAATGAAGATATCTTTTGCGATGATGCCTCACGTTTGGAAATGGTTCGACGTGTTATACGAGGTAGAATGCTGCCGTTGCTTGTGATATTCTTGTTGTTTATCTTACCTCAGGCGTTTTGGCATGTTTATCCGATTAATGGCAATGTGCTGATTACATTTGTATTATGGTGTATGGTGGGACTGTATATGACAACCTTTACGATTTTGAGTTTAAAGTTTTGGGACTTAAGCAAAAGATATCGATGAGTGATATAGGCGGTAAAAAATGAAATGTGCGTGATAAATGGTTTGAGTTAGGTAGATTTCTAAATTTACAAGTTATATATTGTATCTGCATGAAGGACAAAATGCCGCTATGGAGATTAACTGCAAGAGAAAAAGTGTTGCATGCGAGGATTGCAATAAAATGACAGAATTGTTCTCTTTTATAAAATTCATTTTAAGAAATCCCTTAAATTAGCGGTTCGTTTGTTGACGGTTTTTGAAATGTCACCATATTATGTCATAAATACAATAAATATAACCTATTTTTGAGTCCTTGCTGAGAGGACGGCACAATCTATTCACACGATAAGTATTGTAAATGGAAAAAAGGTGTGCTATCTTAATAGTGGAAAGAGTTGCTGGACAAGTTTGAAAAGCAACAACACCACTCAATGTTTTATGTATGTTTTATTGTTGAAAAATGTCGTTACCATGATTAATAATGGTAAGACGTTAAATTTTAAGGAGGCAATACAATGGCAGAAAAACAAAAAATGACCCCAAGTGAAGCTATCGTTGAACAGCTCAGAATGGAAGGCGTTGAATACTGCGCAGGTATCGTAGGTTCCGCTTTCATGGATATGCTTGACTTATTCCCAGCTGCTGGTATTCGTTTCATCGCTTGCCGTGACGAACACACCGCTGGTCACATGATGGATGCTTACAACCGTGTTACTGGTAAAGTTGGTGTCTGCACCGGTCAGAACGGCCCTGGTATCACCAACCTCGTTACTTCCGTAGCAACCGCTTATCAGGCTCACAGCCCAATGCTCATCATCGGTCCTTCCGCTGGTTCTACTTCTGTAGGTTGGGACGGTTTCCAGGAAGTTGATCAGGTTCCTATCTTCAAGCCTATCACCAAGAAATCCTTCCAGATTCCTCATCCAAGCCGTGCAGCTGACTGCGTACGTACTGCATTCCGTACCATGTATGCAGAACGTGGTCCTGTTTACCTCGATGTTCCACGTGACTACTTCTATGGCGAAGTTAACGACTTTATCCTTCCTCCAGAAGAATATCGTTCCACTTCCGGTCTGATTCCAGATGCTGAATCCATGAAGAAGGCTGCTGAAGTTATCCTCGCTGCTAAGAAGCCTGTCATCATCAACGGCCGTGGTGTTGTTGACTCCGACGCTGTAGACGTAGTTGCTGAAATCGCTGAATACCTCAGCTGCCCAGTTGCTACTTCCTACCTGCACAACGACGCTTTCCGTTACAGTGATCCACACTGGGTAGGGCCTATCGGTTACATGGGTTCCAAGGCTGCTATGTACTCCATCAAGGAAGCTGACTGCATCATCGCTATCGGCTGCCGTCTGTCCTACTTCGGTACTCTGCCACAGTACGACATCAAGTACTTCCTCCAGGATGGTTCCCAGAAGATCGTTCAGGTTGACGTTAACGCTAACCAGATCGCTCGTACCCATCCAGTTGAAGTTGGTATCGTAGGTGACGCTCGTGTAACTGCTGAAGGTCTCCTCGCTCTCCTGAAAGAAAGCGGCGATCGTCCAGTTGATGAAGCTCGCATGGCTGATATCAAAGCTAAGAGAGATGCTTGGGAAGCTGAAATCGAAGAACTCGCTATGGAAGAACCAGAACCAGGTACCATCCATCCACGTCGTCTGCTCTTCGAAATGTGCAAAGTTAAACCAGAAGATTGCATCGTAACCACTGATATCGGTAACGTTTCTTCTACCGCTAACAGCTACCTGAAGTTCAACGCTCCACGTCTCCACGTTGCATGCTTGACCAATGGTAACACTGGTTTCGCTCTGCAGGCTGCACTCGGTGCTAAACTCGGTGCTCCAGATCATCACGTAATGTCCCTCGCTGGTGACGGTGCTTGGGGTATGTCCTTCTACGAAATCATGACCGCTGTTCAGGAAGATCTCCCTGTATTGGCTGTTGTATTCCGTAACAATGCATGGTGCGCAGAAAAGAAAAACCAGGTTGACTTCTACAACAACCGTTTCGTTGGTTGCGAAATCCAGGCTCCATCTTGGGCTGAACTCGCTCGCGTAATGGGTGCTGAAGGCTTCTATGTAGATAAGGTTGAAGACATCCAGCCTACCTTCGAAAAAGCTTTCGAAATCTCCATGACCAAGCCAGTTGTTGTTGAAGCACGTGTTGACGGAACCAAGCTGGCTCCTCCATTCCGTAAAGATGCTTTGGCACTCCCAACTCGTTTCTTGCCAAGATACGAACATTTGGATGCTAAACACTTCAACGACTAATTTAAACCTCAATTTAATTGAAATAGCGTCAGGCCTATAGGGTGACGTCTTTCGGCCACCATATTTACGAGGCGTGAATATGGTGGCCATTATTATGTAAAAACACGGAGGCGTGACACTTGAAGACTGTACGTAAAAAAACAAGTATCACCAGAAGTAAAAATACCAGTATTCCAGCACCATTTTCTCCGATTCCAGTTCTCTATCAAAACGAAAAGGATGGTAGAGTACTGATGGAAATTTTCGGCGGTGATGCACCTGGTGACGACTGGAAAAGTGTAGAGCCTAAGCTCCCGGGAGACAGTGAAAAGTACTCCATTCGTTATTCCATCGTCGGTGGCCAAGATCATCATTGCTTTGAAGTTTGGGTTGAAGGTGCTGAAGCTGGCAACCATGACATTGAGTGGATGTATATTCGTACTATCATGGGCGGCCAATTAAAAATGATTCGCCCAGAAAGAGATGCACATGTGCTGTTTGCCATGGCAGAAGATGATGCTTATATGTTTTGTACCAATGATCCCTGCATTATGTGTGCCTTTGGGTGCAAAATTGGGTTTGAGTTTTACGCTTATTCCCGTAGCGAAGGGCTTTTGAAGAATGCAGTTCAGATCGTATATTCAAAG
>CALAKO010000036.1 GCA_937922955.1 uncultured Peptococcaceae bacterium
TGGCACAACGAAACAAGGTGAGCAGCGGCGGCCAGTTGCTGTTGTTGAAACGCAGCCCCACCATATTCATGCGAAAGGGGCCTTGTTGGACGAAGCTGATGCGGTTGTTGTCGTAGTAAGTGGGCAGCCAAGGTTTTGCAAAGAGACAAAGCCAGCCGGCAAACAGCAGGAACAGGCCGCTTGGCCATATGGAAGACATGGAGCCTGTCATGAAAAATAAGAGCGCTGCTTCCAAAGCAACCACAAGTAAAGCGCTCGCAAAAATGAGCGCCCAGAAACGTTGCTTGCGTCGAAAAGCTTCTTGCAAAGAAAGCGGCAGTGCCTGGGTAACAGCTTGTTCGCTGGTGTCAGTCTGCGGTGTCTGTGTTTCGCCGTTCAGCAATTCGCTGACGCTGACCGCCAGCACTTCGGCAAGGGGCTGCAGCAATGCCACATTTGGCAGGCTGGCGCCGCGCTCCCACTTGGACACCGTTTTGTCGGATACAAAAAGCCGGTCGCCCAGCTCCTTTTGTGTCATGGCCAAATTTTTGCGTCGAGTGGCGATGAATTGGCCGATTTTTTCATTGTTGATGGGTTCCACAAGAATCACCTCCTGCATTTATTGTAGCGAAGTCCGAGATAAAAGTCACTCTACTGCCGGGAGAGTAAGGCTGTTTGCCGCTTTGGCGGCCTTTGGATTGTAAGATGCGGTGGCAATGTGGGTGTTTTGTTTTATGCTTGGTTCATAAATATTGGCATGAAAAGAGCCTGCTTTTGTTCGAAAAAGCAGGCTTTTTTCATGTAAGAAGTTCTATTTGGCGATGCGTTTGTAAAGAATGGGCACATCGTAGCCAAAGGTTTTTTTGCCATTGACTTCCATTTTTTCGCTGACTTCCAATTGATCCTTGGAGAAACGTTCAAATAATGTAAATTTGAGCACTGGTGAGAACATGCTGACGCTGCCGCCTTCCCAAACGCCGTTGTTTTCAACGTAGAGGGCTGGGGTGAATTTTTCAGATGGTTTTAAGGCATGGTAGTCGATGGTGGTAAGGCTGTCATAGGTAAAGGTTTTTTTGTCGCAGCCATTTGGCAGATCGTAAGATGTGAGCTGGATGCCATTTGCCTCCTCTGTAAACAGGAAAAGGTGTGGTGTGGCGTGGGTATTGCCGTTGGTGGTGTAGTAGCTTTCTTCAACCATGAAGTAGCCTGGAAAATGATCTGGCAGGTTGACAATTTTATCGTTGCAGATGGTGTTGATGTGTTTGGCAAATGGAAAGTCTGCGTTGCTTTGTTTCAGCGCGTCATACTGTTCTGCGTTGTCAAATGCTCCGGTCAATAGGTTCATAAAATCATTGAGTTTGCTCATTGTTGTGTCCTCCATTATCTGTATGTAATCTCGAAACGATGGTTTTCATCACGTTCATCAAGATTTGGCGGCTGTCGTCGTCAATATCACACAGCACTTGTTCATCCCAGCTGTGAAACAATCGACGACTCTCAGCTACGACATGAGCGCCTTTTTCTGTAAGATTAATGATGTTGGCGCGGCGGTCGCTGCTGTTTTTCTTTTGGGTGATAAGCTCTTTTTCAACCAGTTTGTTCAATGTGCGGTTAAGATGGCCAGCATCCAATTTCAAGTATTCAGCAATGGTCTTCGGTGCGCAGCCTGGACGTTTGCTGACCATAATCAGGACAAAAAGCTGGCCATAGGTGACATCAAGTTCGGCAATTTTATCTGTACAGTAGGCCACAAAATGTTTTCGCAGCACAGCAACCATCAATGCAAGAGAGTCGTGGTCCATGGTTTCGCCTCCTTTTATTTGACAAAGTCAACTATATAGAAAACGCTTGACTTTGTCAAGTAATTTTGAGGCGGATTTGATGACAGCATTGTTGCGAGTGTATTAAGATATTGTGGTCATAAAAAATGACCCAGCGACAGCGTGACGTTGCTTTCTGGGTCATGGTGGATGATTTTGGGGTGATTTACTTTTGGAGAGCATCGAGTGCTAGACAAACCAAACCGATGCCGAGCATGGTGGTGGCAGATGTGGTGCTGTCAGCGGCATAGGCGACCACTGGCTGAGCAGCAGAAGAATCTAGTAGATATGAAAAAACGGCTGTTTGCAACAGCCGTTTTCTGATCAAGATGGGGTAAACAGTTCATCGACGGTAACATCGAGGTTGGCGGCCAAAGAAAAGGCGAGCGCCAGAGTTGGATCGTATTTATTGTTTTCAATGGCATTGATGGTTTGGCGAGAAACGCCGCAGCGCTTTGCCAGCTCCAGCTGAGAAAGGCCGAGGGCTTTGCGCCGTTCATGAATGTGGTTTTCCATATCAGCCGCCCAGCTTTCGTTTGTAGTAGAGCAGGCTGCAGAAATAAATGATCGCTGTAGCGCCTAGCTGCGAGAATGGTGCGGCGATAGCGGAAGGATCGATGAACATTTTGATGTTATTAATGATCATGACACCCACCGTTCCAATGAGGGTGAAGGTGCTGGCCTTCCAGACCATCAGCTGGCGCCGTTCGTCGCCGCTGCGCACCAGTGAAACAACCATTGCCACATCGAGAAGAATAAGAGCCACAATGAACAGAAAGAATACGACAAGCAAAATGTTGGTTAACATGGTGAATGCTCCTTTCTTGGTGGGATGTCAAATTCTTTTTACATTTTTATCATAGCAGAGCTTGGATGGTGTGTCAAGAACTTTTGACATTTTGCGATAGGACCAAGCAATGATCGTGTGTTATAATGAGGGGGAACAATGTTTGACGACGGAGAAAGGCGGTGCAAGATGGAAAGAGACAGGGTGCTGAAGCAGCTGGCTGATAAGGAGTTGCTGGAGGCCGTGCAGGCCGAAGCAGAAACGAACAGTGAATTGTTGGCGCTTCTGGTGGAAATTGTGACCGCTGAAAGCAGCAGCATTCGTTATGTGGCGAGTAAGGTGGTGCGTAAGCTCAGCGAGACCAAGCCGGAAGTCGTGTATCCTCATTTTGAGGCGATTGCAGCTTGGCTGCAGGCGGAGAACAGCTTCATCAAATGGGATGGTATTCTGACGCTGGCAAATCTGGCAAGTGTGGATGATGAAC
>CALAKO010000037.1 GCA_937922955.1 uncultured Peptococcaceae bacterium
ATGCAGATTTCGCGGCGGGTGCCTTCGCCGTGGTCGAGTGGGCCAAGGTCGAAGTAGCCGGCTTCGTCGCTGGTTTTGGTGGTTGGACGGCCGGTTTCATCGGTATCGAAGAGGAAGAATTCGCATTCTGGCCCAACGTTAAAGGTGTAACCAAGTTTGGCGGCTTTATCGAGAACGTTCTTCAGAACGTGGCGAGGATCGCCGACGAATGGGGTGCCGTCTGGATTGTATACGTCGCAGATGAGGCGGGCAACGCGTTCGTGCTGTGGACGCCAAGGCAGGATGGTGAAGGTGTTGAGGTCCGGATGCAGGTACTGGTCGGATTCGTGAATGCGGGTAAAGCCTTCAATGGAGCTGCCGTCGATCATGATCTGATTATTGAGGGCTTTTTCGAGCTGGGCAGCGGTGATGGCCACGTTTTTCATCTGGCCAAAAATATCGGTGAACTGCATGCGGATGAATTCCACGTCGTTTTCTTCAACGAGGCGGATAATGTCTTCTTTTGAATATTTATTCATGACAAGGCTCCTTTTCTGCGGTTGATGATAGAGGGTAAACAAAAAGAGCAAGAGATATCCCGTGATTCGGAACACCCTTGCTCTCGATGGTGATATTATGCGCCGAATATTAATAAATGTCAATGCATTTTTTTATTGTCGCAATATTAAATTACATCGCCCGTTGAGGGTGGATATGCTATAATGCGTGTATTCGTGAAGAATGAAAGGAGAAGGCCTGTGGAGCTGATTGTCTGTTTGGATGAGCGCGATGGAATGATGTTCAATCATCGTCGCCAGAGCCGCGATCGTGCGGTGGTTGAAGATGTGCTGGCATTGGCGGCAGGGCGGCCGCTGTGGATGAATGCGTATTCGGCGCCGCTTTTTGACGGAGCAGAGAATGTGAGGGTGTCCCCGCAGTTTTTGGCGGAAGCACCGGCAGAGGCGCTGTGTTTTGTGGAAGATCAGGACGTGTCATCCTTTGCGGCGCGCATTGCGCGGGTGATTGTGTATCGATGGCATCGCGTGTATCCAGCGGATCGGCGCTTTGATCTGACGTTGACGGATGCTGGATGGCATTTGGCCGCCTGCTATGATTTTCCAGGCCATTCTCACGACATCATTACCCGGGAGGAATACGAACGATGAAACGTGCTTCAAAATTATTGGCGCTGCTGCTGAGTGTGCTGCTCAGCCTCGGCGCGTTGACGGCTTGTGATGGCACAACGGTGGAATCATCGGCGTCAAGCGAGCAGAGAACGGAAACGACGCAGCCTGCTCAGGCGGAGGACACCACTTTGCCGGAAACGGCAGATACAGGCTTTTCACTGGCAACAGTACCGGCATACGATGGTGCAGCCTACGAGATTGTGCACGACAATGTGCCTTATTTTACCGCCTCCGATCTGACGGACGAGGCGTATGAAAGCTATGCGCCGCTGGATGGCTATGGACGCTGCGGCGTGGCGATTGCCTGTGTTGGACAGGAGCTGATGCCAACGGAAGAACGCGGCAGCATTGGTCAGGTGAAGCCGAGCGGCTGGCAGACGGTGAAATACGACAATGTGGATGGAAAGTACCTGTACAATCGCTGCCATTTGATCGGCTATCAGCTGACCGGCGAGAACGCCAACGTGCAAAATCTCATCACTGGCACGCGAGCGCTCAATATGGAGGGTATGCTGCCTTTTGAAAACATGGTGGCCGACTATGTGAAAGAAACCGGCAATCATGTGCTTTATCGGGTGACACCGATTTTTGAAGGAAATAATCTGGTGGCCAGCGGTGTGCTCATGGAAGGCTATTCGGTGGAGGACGAAGGCGAGGGCATTTGCTATTGTGTGTATGCTTACAATGCCCAGCCGGGCATCAGCATCGATTACGCCAATGGCAACAGTTGGGAGATGGCGTCCGATGAGGTGGATGCTGGAGACGGTAACGCCGCAGCTGTGGAAGAGCCGCAAACCTATGTGCTCAATACCAACTCGAAAAAATTTCATAAGCCTGATTGCAGCAGTGTGGCGCAGATGAAAAATCCGCAGGAGGTCAGCACCACTCGACAAGGCCTGATCGACCAAGGATACAGCCCTTGCGGCAATTGCAATCCATAATAGAAAGGCTCCGTTTCAATCGAGAAACGGAGCCTGTTGTATTAGTCGCGGATGCGCACGGTGATTTGGAAGAAGATCATGCCAACGATGAACAGCAGGGCAATCATGCCGACGCCAGTGTTGATGTCGCCAGTGATTTGGCTGACGACGCTGACGAGGGTGGTGCCCATAAAAGAGGCGCCTTTGCCGCAGATGTCCATGAGGCCAAAATATTCACCAGACTGCTTTGGCGGAATAATGCGAGTAAAATAAGAGCGCGAGAGTGCCTGAATGCCACCCTGGAACATGCCGACCAGCACGGCCAGCACCCAGAATTGCCACTGATGCGTTAAAAAGATGGCAAAGACAGCGATGCCGAAATAGGCGATGATGCAGAGCGTAATGAGCTTAGCGGTGGCATAGCGTCCAGAAAGACGACCGAATAGAATGGCGAATGGAAATGCCACGATCTGCGTCAGGAGCAGTGCCAGAAGGAGTCCGGTGCTGTTCAGACCGAGAGCTGTGCCGTAGGCGGTGGCCATGTCGATGATGGTATATACCCCATCGATGTAAAAGAAGAAGGCCAACAGGAAGAAGAACACTTTCTTCTCCGCTTTCACGTTTTTAAAGGTGCGGCCCAGTCGTGCAAAACTTTCGCGGATGGCGTGGCGCTGTTTTTCGATGTAATGTTTTTGCTCGTAGGTTTTTAGAAGCGGCAGGGTGAACAGGAGCCACCAGGCCGCCGTAATGCAGAAGGCCAGCTGCATGCCAAGGGTGGTGGAGATGCCAATGGCTCCGCCGCCCAGCACCAAAACAAGTGAAAGAACGAACGGCACACAACTACCGATGTAGCCCCAAGCATAGCCGCTGGCAGACACGATGTCCATGCGGTCATGGCTGGTAACATCGGAAAGCATGGAGTCGTAGAAAATCAAACTTGCCGAGTAGCCGGTCTTGGCGATGACAAAGATGATGAGGAAGATCAGCCAGTCACTGGAAAAGCCAAGTGCCACACAGCCGATCAAACCAATGGCCAGAAAGAGGATGAAGATGGGGCGCTTATAGCCGCGAGTGTCGGCCAATGTACCAAAGGTTGGCCCGGCGACGGCGACAATCAGCGTGACAATCGAGGCGGCGTAGCCCCAGTAAGCCAGATATTCCACGCTGGATAAACCGGCGTTTTCTGCCAGACTGTTAAAATAGATCGGCATGATGGTGGTAATCAGCAGCGTGAATGCTGAGTTGCCGATGTCGTAAAAAATCCAATTGCGTTCTAATTTTGTCAGTTTAAATGATCCCATATTTTGCTTGTCCTTTTTTCTAATAGTTACCTTCTATAAGTTTATGGGAATCGGCGCAGAAATTCCATATAAATGTTGTAAATTTGATGTAAATAATATGAATATGAGCAAATGGAAGGTTTTATGCTTTATACTATGCGTAGCAAATGCTGATCGCTAAAGGAGAGAGACAATGATTTATTATTTTTCTGGCACCGGTAATTCCAAATGGGCAGCGGAATGCATTGCGGCGCTGATTGGGGAGAAGACCTGTGACATTACAACGTTGACGGCACCGCCAAAGGTGCGTGAGGAGAAACATTTGGGGTTTGTATTTCCAGTGCATTCCTGGGACGCGCCGGAGGTGAT
Organism: uncultured Peptococcaceae bacterium; assembly: GCA_937922955.1. Taxonomy (GTDB): domain Bacteria; phylum Bacillota; class Peptococcia; order Peptococcales; family Peptococcaceae; genus UMGS1590. The sequence goes on from CALAKO010000037.1 coordinate 3,736, forward strand.
GAACGATTTTGTGGCGACGCTGGAGCAGAACAATGCGTTTACTTTTGCCGTCTGCACCTGTGGTGAGGAAGCAGGGCTGACGATGAAAAAATTTGCGGCACGCTATCCGCTGCATAGCTGTTACAGTTTGGTCATGCCGAGCAATTATGTGATTGCCGCAGATGTGGACGATGAGAAAACTGTGTGGCGTAAATTTCAGGCGGCGTATTGGGAGATTCGGCAATTGTCGCAGGAAGTGCTGCGAAAAGATCGCGTGTATCGCGTGCATGAAGGGCCATTCTCGCGGCTGAAATCAGGACCGATTAATTATGGCTTCAACCATTATGGCCGCATGACGAAGCCGTTTCATGTCACGGAGCGGTGCGTTGGCTGCGGCATCTGCGCGCAACAATGTCCAGCGGGAATCATTGCGCTCGTGGCCGGGCGGCCTATCTGGCAGGCTGCGATGTGTCATCAATGCCTGCGCTGTATCAATAGCTGCCCGCAGCGTGCGATTCAGTATGGACCGTTGTCAAAAAAGTACGGACGCTATACGATTGAAAAACACCTGGGAAAATAATTTTTTTCAGCGATGGTCAATATTTTGCTGGAATTTGTTTCGATATCGAAGTATAATTGGTTCGATGTCGAAATAAAGGAGATGATTTCATGAATATGTTGCAAATAGCGTCCATCGCAGGATTGATTGCGTATTTTGCGGTGCTTTTGTTTGCGGTAACGCGTGAAAAGAAAAACCACAGCGTGGTGGATTATTTCTTTGCTGGGCGTTCGCTGCCATTTTGGGCGTTGTCGATTACTTTTGTGGCTTCTTGGTGGGGCGCAGGATCCGCGATTTCAACAGCCGACTTGGCGTATTCCGATGGGCTTGGCGCGTTTTGGTATTATGGGGTGCCAGTTTTAGTGGCAACCTTTTTGATGATTCTCAGTGCCAAGGCCATTCGCCGCGTCGGTTATCTGACCCAAGGCAGTATGATGGAAGCACGCTATTCAAAAAGCGTGGCAAAGCTCCTGTCAGTGATGATTTTAATTTTTATGACGCTGAATGCTGCCTCGCAGATGGTGGGCATTGGGACATTTTTTGGCACCTATCTGGGGTTGAATTATGAAATCGCCATCTTGGTTGGTACCGGGATTGTGCTGATTTATTCCATGTTTGGCGGTTTTCGCGGCGTGGTGTTGACCGATATTATCCAGTTCTGCCTGCTGTTGATTTCTGCTGTGGTGGTCTTTGTTGTTGCCTTGCGTCAGGCAGGCGGCTTTGATATGATCACTCAGACAGCTGCGGCCCTGGGCAAGGACGATTATCTAAGCCCGACTGCCGGCGCGTCGAAATACATGGCGTACGTCATCACTTTTGGCTGCTCCTGGATGATTCAGGCCAATGTGTGGCAGCGCATTTCTGCGGCGCGCAGCAATGAAGACGCACGCAAGATGACGGTCATGAGTTTCTTTGCCTATATTCCCTTGTATCTGATTGTGGTTGCCACAGGCATGGCGGGATTGGTGCTCTTTGACGACATGCCGGAAGGCGGCATTGTCACTGCTGTGGTGGTGGATTATATGTCGCCGGTTGTGGGCGCACTGGTCTTTGTTGGGATTGCGGCAGCCATCATGTCAACGATGGATTCTCTGATTAACACTGGGGCCATGACTTTGTCTTTGGACCTTAACACGCGGCAGAAGACGGAGCAGCAAAAGCTGAACTTTTCACGCATTGCGACGCTGTTGGTGACGCTCGTGGCCATTCTTATCGCGCTGCGCATTCGTTCTATTTTGGTGGTGTCTTGGATGGCGTCCGATGTGATTACTACTGGCGTATTTGTACCATTGGTGCTGGGCTTCATCTGGCGCCGCGGCAATGCGAAAGGTGCGCTGACGTCGATGGTGCTTGGGCTGGTGTATTGCTGGTACAATCTGCTGATCAGCTTCGGGGTAGCGCTGCCATCCTTCTGGGAACCGCAGTCGGCGCTGCAGGTGGTGCTCGGGGTGGCCTTGTCCTGTGTGGCTTATGTTGGGGTCAGCCTTTGCACGGCACCTGATTATGAAAAAGCTGATCACTTTATTGCTATGGCGGATTTGTTCGAGAAAGGGGGCCGGCGTTGATGAAGTCCGACAATACCTTTAATCTGGTGGCTAAATTGAGTGGTGAAATGGATGGATTGATTATGGCAGCGCTCAAGGAAAAGGGCGTGCCGGGATTGGTGTCTTCCCATGGCAGTATTGTTGCCGCGCTCTTTGGCGGCAGACGCTGCACCATGAACGCGTTGGCTGAAGAAATCGGTAAAACCCCACAGACGGTGACCATGCTGGTGAAAAAGCTGGTGCAATACGGCTACCTGCAATGCGAAAAATCTGCCCAGGACCGCCGCACCACCATTGTCTCTCTGACTCCGGCAGGCGAAGCCTTGCAGCCAATTTTTGATGAGATTTCCGAGCATCTCTACAACACCCAGTACCGTGGCTTTAGCTCGGAAGATATTACAACGTTTCGTCGTTTGCTCATAAAAATGAAAGCCAATTTTGATGCGGAAGTAGGCTGCAAACATTGAAATAAAAACAGGACGGTCTTTGTGCGACCGTCCTGTTTTTTGCATTTTGTTGATTAGATTTCGATTTTAGCGCCGAGCAGTTTGGCGAATTCGCGGCAAATGGCGGTGTTGCCAGGCCATGCTGGAGAGGTAACAAGGTTTTTGTCGACAACGGCTTCGTCCGCAGGAACGTTGACGTATTCGCCGCCAGCCAGAGTGATGTCTGGACCAACTGCTTCGTAGCAGGTTGCTTTGTAGCCGTTCAGCACGCCAGCTGCTGTCAGCACCTGTGGACCGTGGCAGATCGCAGCAACAGGTTTGTTGTCTTTGAAGAATTCCTGAACAATTTCGATCACACGAGGATTCAGGCGGATGTATTCTGGAGCGCGGCCGCCAGTAATGAACAGACCAGCATAGTCAGCGGTGTTCACTGCGTCGAAATCAGCAGTCAGAGCAAAGTTGTGACCAGTCAGTTCGGTGTAAGTCTGCTTGCCAAGGAAATCGTGGATGGCAGTAGCAACCGTTTCGCCAGCCTTCTTGCCTGGGCAAACAGCGTCCACTTGATAGCCCAGCATAGAGAGTGCTTGGAAAGGCACCATTGTTTCATAGTCTTCGGTATAATCGCCGCAAAGCAGCAAAATTTTCTTGCTCATAATTTATTCCTCCTAAAATATCTCATCGCGAGAGAACGCGATATTCTTTTAAATTTATTATACCACTTCATTGTAAAATGCAACATGGAGATATGGTAAAGAATTGCGTTTAGAATTGAGAAAATTGGTGGTAAATTTCATATTGATGCAATCAGATGGAGGGCGAGATTCACGAAGAACGGGTCAAGCGGTTTATTCTTTTCCCGTTTCACGGCGGCGTTTTTTCTCGTCGCACTCGATGGGCGTGAAGGTGCCGTCTGGGTTTGGCGTGAAAACGTAGTGTTCTTTTAAGAAGATGACGTCGTCGCGGTAGACAGAGTCCAGTTCGGCGAGTACGGCAGCTTTAGCGACGATGTTGGCACCGGCGAAGGTGGCGAGCTTTTCTAAGGCCGCTAAGGAATTGCCAGTGGCGAAGACGTCGTCGATGATGGCGACACGTTTTCCGCGCAGCTTTTCTGCGTCGCAGCCATCGAGGTAGAGGGTTTGCTTGGCCTGGGTGGTGATGGAGTAGACGGTGGCTTCGAGCACGTTCTGCATGTAAGGCTTATTGTGTTTGCGCGCCAGCACAAAATCTTTCATGCCCAGGAGACGGCTGATTTCGTAGGTGAGAATGATGCCTTTGGCTTCGGCAGTGAGCAGCACATCCACCTCAGGCAGGCGTTTGATGAGTTCTGGCGCCACGGCCTGCACCAGTTCTGTGTCTGAAGCGATGCAAAAACTTGCCAGAGCCATATCGTCCTTGATTTTGACAAATGGCAGCTGTCGCTTCACGCCGCAAATCTCAAAATCAAAATAAGGTGGATTGTAACGCGTTGTCATCGTCCTTTCTTTTCAAAAAACGCAAGTCGTTCAATAACTTTAATCACTATAGCATATTTTCTCTGGAATGGAAAAGGTGTGTGTGGCTTATAGATGCCTGTCAAAGTATAAGGAAAGAGCTATGAATTTCGGCTCGCTGAAACGACTGTTGATTTTATGTGAAAACAAAGAATAAACACCTGTACAGAGACAGGTGTTCATCCTTCGTTTTTGTATGTTTTATTTTTTGGAGTGTGGTAGCGTTGCGCGTAGGCTTATTGCTGTACACTTGGTTGTTCTGGTGGCTCGCTGGGCTTTGCTGCAGAGTCATTCAACATGGCTTGCAATATTTCCAGCTGTTCTTCCATTTTCTTGAAGCGCTGTTCCATATAATCCTGCTGCTCCCGAAAGCGAAAGGGCAGGCTGAAAACAATGACAATCAGCGTAAGCTGTAGAATGAGAGCAATTATGCTGATGACCATGGTGTCCCCTCCTTTTGAGATTAAGGCTGTGAAGCATTGTTTCTCATATCAATAAAAATACGTCGGTCATTCTTAATGACTCACATTTATCTAATACAACAATAACAGGCGAATCATAGTCATACAAATATGATTAAGCTATGGATGGATCAATAAGGCAAAAAAACCGGCGCTGTTTTGAGTGCCGGTTTGTTATTGGAAAATGTTGGATGTGCTCCGAGATGAGCGGTTTTTTGTGTTGTGTGGTTTATTTCATTTGATTTGCGCGCACGGCGATGAGCTGTGCAGCGATGGAGATGGCGATTTCTGCCGGCGTTTCGGCTTGGATGTCGAGCCCGATCGGAGAGGTGATGCGGGCGAAGTCGTCGTTGCCGAAGCCGTATTCTTCGCGCAATTTCTGATACACGCCGGCTTTTTTGCGGGCGCTGCCGATGACGCCAATGTAGGCGGCAGGCGTGCGCAGGAGCTGGGCCTGGATCACGGCGTCGTAGGCATGGCCGCGTGTCATGACGCAGGCGTAGTCGTCCCCGGTGATGGTGAGCACGTCGTTGATGTGGTTAAAGTCAACGAGCAGCACATCCTCGGCATCTGGAAAGAGGGATTTTTGTGCAAATTCTTCGCGATCGTCCATGGCGATGCAGCGGAAGCCGACGTGGCTCAACACCGGCACCAGCTCTTGGGCGACGTGGCCGCAGCCGAAAACATATACGCGGCCGGCGCTGTTGATTTGTTCAAGGTAGTAGGTCTGACCATCCAGTTCTGTCAGTGTTGGCTTGCGTTTCAGCGAGGCGGTGAGGGCTTTTGGCATTGTTGCGCCGCTAAAGCCGTGGATGTGGTCGTATAGTGCCATGGTGCCTTTGGTGGAGACGGCGCAGACAAGCCACAGATCGTCACCGGCCTGGAAGCGTTCTTCGGCAGTTTCGAGCAAGGCCAAGAGCTGTTGGTCGCTTGCAGAGAGGTAGGTGAAAAATACTTTTACGTCGCCGCCGCAGATCATGCCCAGCGCCTGCACATCGTCTTTTGTCAGGCTGAAGTCATGGGCGCGCGAGGCTTTTTCCTGAATGACTTTTTGGGCAATTTCAATCGAGCGGTATTCTACTGCGCCGCCGCCAATGGTGCCATAGAGCAGGCCGCTTTCGCCGACGAGCATATGAGCGCCGGCGCCGCGTGGAGTTGCTCCGCTGGAGGCGATGACGGTAACCAGTGTCAGGTTTTCTTGTTGTTCAAGGTGCGCTTTTGCAGTTTGCAATAACATCCTCATTGTATGATCTCCTTTCCGCAATAGGTGTTGATGGTTTTTTGAAGGGTTTCTGCCGCATGCCAGCGCCTTTCCCACGCAGCCTGTGCTTCTTTGCTCTGACATTTTGCTTTGCTGGCAGAAAAACGAGCGCGCAGAGAGACGCGCTGCGTGCCTTGCAGGCATTTGTCTGCCAGATAGACAAGGCTGGCTTCGTTGATGTGGGTGGTGTTGATGTCATGGTGTTGGCGTACAATATTGGCAATGGCTGGGTACCCGAGCGCCTCCAGCCATTGGGCGCCGATCTGTGCATGATTTGGCATGGTGCGGGCAATGTCGTGCAGGAGCGCGGCCTGTGCGATCAGCGTGGTGTCGAGAGCAAGGGGAAGCTGCGCAGCGATTTCCAGCGCAAAGGCTTCCACGGCTTCACAATGGCAAACCACCTGTTTTGGTGCAACCGTGTGCAGCAGTGTCAGACAGAGCGCTCGGTTTAGCGTCGGCTGCGGTTTGGCAGGTGCGTGCTCTTTGAGCGTGAGCGTGTGGTTTTCTGCTGTGAGATGCCAATAGGCACCGTAGGGGAGCGATGGCAGCCTGCGGTTTTTATTTAGCGCGAGCATAAAGGCGCCGATCACGCCTTTGTGTGCAACAATGGCGGCGTCGCCTTCTTGATGCCGCAGAATGTCTTCGATGGCATTGGCAAAGCGTGTCGCTGCATGTTCCAGGTCTTCGCCCTCGGGCATGGTCAGCGTTGGATTTTCGCCGCGCTGGGCATATTCTTTTGGCCAGCGGCGAGCGATTTCGTCGAATGTGAGACCATCCCACAGGCCGGTTGCTCGTTCTGTCAGGCTGTCAATCACAATCGGTGATTTGCTGAGATAGTGGGCGGTGTCGTAGGCGCGGCGCAGGGGACTTGTATACACTCTGGCAGGCGGCTTTGCGGCAAAGACATGGGCAAGCAGAACGCTTTGCAGGCGGCCAAGCGGGCCCAAAGGCGTGTCGGTTTGTCCTAGACAGATACGGGTTCCGAGGGGAAAATCAGGGTGCCCGTGGCGTATCAGATAGACGCTGCGCATTACAAATCATCTCCAAAGTAGGCGTTATATCGGCTGGCAGCATAGTCTTTGATGTCTGCCACATATTGATAATAGGCATCTAAAAGCCGCTGGCCTTCTGCGGTGAGATGACTGCCGCCACCGCCAGCGCCGCCTTGCACACGATTCAGTACTTCGGCTTTGGTTTGTGATTCCAGGCGGCGAATCATGTTCCAGCCGGTGGAATAGGAGATTTGCATGCGTTTGCAGGCAATGCGCACGGAACCTGTTTCTTTGATGAGCGATAGCAGCATGGCTGTTTTTTCGTCAAAAAAAGGCAGTTCACGTGTCAGTGTCACCTTTATTTCTGTGCGCGCCAGCTGGTTGTTGTGATATTCCAAAAGTGCCTGATAATCCTGTGGCGTGTCGGCGTCGTGAAGAATCCCGGCGTCGCGCACAGGCACATGGCAGATTGCGGTGTCCAGGGCGTTGATGGCGCCGCGCAGACCACCGTCTCCCGGCCAGTTCAGCAAAGCGGGCACAAGATGGCTGGCAAGCAGGATCGGGTGTCCTTCTGCTTGTGCGCATACAGGAATGGCAATGTCGGCCTGCGCAGCAATGAGGGCGCGCACAGTGTCGCAGGTGAACAGAGGAATGTCCACCGGTGTGAAGAGAATGGCATCGCACTTATTCTGCAAATAGTCTAGGCCGATTTTGGCGGAGGTGAACATATCGGTGGTTTCATAATCATTGTTGCGCAAAAAGACCAATCCATTGTCGCTCAGGTGGCGTTCCAGCGCATCGGCGTTGAAGCCAGTGACAACGACGATGTGCTGCGCGCCTGCCTGGCGCAGGGTGGCAACAATTCGCTGGGCGATGGAAATGGCGCCAATGTTGAGCATGGGTTTGAAATCGCCCATTCGCGATGACATGCCGGCGGCGACGATCACTGCGCCGATGGTTGTGTGGGGCTGAGCGCTCATAACATCATCACAGTGTCGCCGGCTTTCACGACACCATCCTCCAGCACTTTGACAAAAATACCTTCTCTCGGCATCACACAATCGCCGGCTTTTTGGCGAATGGCACAGTCGCTGTGACATTCTTTGCCGATTTGTGTGACTTCACATAAGGCGGTGCCAATTTTTAATTTGGTGCCCACTGGCAGCTGATACAAAACCATGCCTTCGGTGAGGATGTTTTCGGCAAAAGCGCCTGCTTCCAGAGGAAAATTGATCTTTTCCTGGAGCACACGCACGCTTTCAATGCCCAGAAGGCTGATTTGACGATGCCAGTTGCCGGCATGGGCATCGCCCACAATGCCATGATTGACCCGCAGCTGCACTTCTTCGACGGCATGCTTTTGTTCGCCTTTCTTTTCGCTGATGCACACGGCACGGACAATGGCTGTTTTTGCACCGCAATCGGCGCTGCCGGCGCCCAGCAGCATGTTCAGACCGTGGGCGAGAGGAGCGATGACTGCGCTGAGATTTTCTGTGGCGGCTTTTTGGCTGCCAGGCAGATTTAAAATCAGGCTTTTGCCGCGAATGCCGCAGACAGCACGAGAGAGACAGCCGTTTGGTGTGATTTTCATGCTTTCCGCACGCATGACTTCTGGAATGCCAGGCACTTCGCGTTCGATGACGGCGCGTGTGGCTTCTGGCGTTACATCTCTGGGTGAAAAACCTGTGCCGCCAACGGTGACGACAAGCGGAATGTGCTTGTCATCACAGCAAGTGATGAGCGCTTCCTGAATGCGTCTGCCATCGTCGGGTAAGATGGCTGTGTGGACAATTTCATACCCTTGCGCCTGCAGCAGCGCACAAACCGCCGGACCGGCTGTGTCTGTTCGTGTTCCTGCTGCGCCTTTGTCGCTGATGGTAATAACTGCTGCTTGCATACTCATTGCTTTTCCTCCCTTTCATAGTCTCCGTGAATCCCGCCTGTTTTCTTAATCAGGCGCAGATCGGTAATGGTCATTCCTTTTTCTACTGCCTTACACATGTCATAAACCGTCAACGCAGCGGTGGCAGCGGCGGTGAGGGCTTCCATTTCCACGCCGGTGCGTCCTGTGCAGCTGACAGTGGCTTCAATTTCCACACAGCAGCGTGCTTCATTTAATGATAAGGATAAATCGACGCCACCCATAAGAATGGGGTGGCACATTGGAATCAGCGCACTGGTTTTCTTTGCCCCCATGATGCCTGCAATTTGCGCTACTGTGAGTACGTCTCCCTTTTTCATGCCGCCGCTGGCAATGAGGGCGTAGGTTTTTGGACTGACAAGCACCCTGGCTGCTGCGGTTGCCGTGCGCTTGGTGATGCCTTTTTCGCCGACATTCACCATGCGGGCGCGGCCTTCGTCGTTAAAATGAGTGAATTCTTCATTTGCTTGCATGATTCAACCTCCAATCTGATTCATATTGCGTCCAGCTTCGCTTCGGTGTTCATTGGACAGAGGAGGATGCTGGGCAGGCTTCCTTGTAATCGCCTGAATAAAGGCAGTGCGCATTTCCGTGTTGTCCAGGCCTTTGATAGGAATCTCCAGTGATGAATGCAGGCAGGGTTTGAGTTTGCCGTCGGCCGTTAAGCGGAGGCGATTACAGGTGCCGCAGAAATGTGCGCTCAGGGGACTGATCAAGCCCACTTCTCCAAGGGCCTGCGGCAGTTTGAACCGTCGCGCCACACCGCCATCGGATGCCAAGGGCACAAGTTCGCGGCTGCGCTTTATTACTTCAGAAACTGGGAGATAGGTTTCGTCGCCAAAATCTCCGCTGTCATACATCGGCATCAGTTCGATAAAGCGTACGTCGATCGGATACTGTTTTGTTATTCGGATAAAATCAGGTATTTCATCATCGTTGAAACCACCGATCAGCACACAATTGATTTTTACCTTATCGAATCCGGCTGAAAGTGCGGCTTCAATGCCCGCCATTGCTTCATGATAATAATGGCGGCGTGTGATATATGTGTATTTTTCTTCGTTGAGGGTGTCCAGACTGATATTCACACGATGAACCCCTGCCTGGCGCAAGGGCTTGGCAAGTTCACCGAGTCGAATGCCGTTGGTGGTCAGGCAAAGCTCGTGGATTCTGGGAATATTTGCAGCGCGCCTGCAAATATTGAGAATGTTTGGCTTGATCAACGGCTCACCGCCAGTGATGCGGAGTTTTGTCACGCCGAGCTGAGCCGCGATGGTGATGGCGCGAATCATTTCATCCTCTGTCAGCATGTCTTCGCGCAAGCGCTTGCACACACCTTCTTCCGGCATACAGTATCGGCACCGCTGGTTGCACAAGTCGGTCACCGAGATGCGCAGGTAGGTGATGGCTCTGCCGAATGTGTCCAGCATAGGTTTCATTCCTTTCTATCTATTAGTAGCGGCCAAATGTGCAGTTTGGAAAGTGGCAGCTTTCGCACATTTGACAAAGTCCGCCTTCGCCCAGACGAACCAAATCATCCTTGGTCAGTGGGTCGCCGCTGAAAATTTGTGGCAAAAGCACATCGAACATGGTTGTCGGGCGGCTGATGGCAGCGCCTGGCACGCCAAGAAGCGCCGTCTGCCCAAGATACGCCACTAAAGTCATATTGCCAGGCTGAGAGGGCACGCCATAGGAAACGACGTCCGCACCCATTGCGCGAATGGCGCTTGGCGTTAAATCGTCCGGATCGACAGACATGCCGCCGGAAAATACTAGAAGATCAGCGCCGGCTGCCAGGAAAGTGTTCCCTGCTTCAACAATCATGTCGAGGTCGTCGTCACACAAACGAACGCCGAGAATTTCGGCAGGATAGTGAGCAAGTTTTGCCCGGGCGACGGCTTCAAATTTATCTTTTATACGACCGTGATAGATTTCAGAGCCTGTGATGATAATGCCAGCCTTCATTGGCTTGAACGGACGCAGATCGTAAAGCTGTTTGCCGCGGCAAAGATTTTCAGCCTCCACAATCTGCCGCTCCTCTGTCACAAGAGGCACAATGCGCATGGAGACAAGCCGGTCGCCGGCTTTTACCGGATAATGATCCGGCAGGGTGGTGATGGTGATGTCGCCAATGCGGTTGACCGCTTCGAGAAGTGCTTTGTTGACTCGAAACATGCCGCTTTGGTCGGCAAGCAGCTGAACCTTGCCCTCAGAAATCGTGCCATAGTGAGCACCGGCTACGGTTGTCATTTGACTCAGTCTTCGAGCAGCGTCTTCTTCGTGAATTTCGCCAGCGTTTTCTTCCCAAATGAAAACATGCTGTTTGCCAATGTCTAAAAGTTTGGGAATGTCTTCCTCGGTAATCACATGGCCGCGCTTAAAAGCTGCACCCTTAAATCCGTCATACATTGCTGTAATGTCATGGCATAATGTCATCCCAACCGCATCATTTACGCTTACTTTTTTCATAACAATCTCCTCCTTTATGTGTGGGCAATATTGTTCGGTATTATTCGTTCAACAACATAATGTTTTCTGTTGGAATGTGCAGTACAATTTCTGGCGCCCGCACATTCTGCCAAAGCTCCTTATCTGCTTCCCAACCCAGCGGCAATGCGCGGGCAGACGATTTGGCACGCACCATTATTGTGTAGCTGAATGGGTTTTCAATCTCTTCAAGGACAGTAAAGACAGTTGCATTTGGCCCGTCACCATAAAAAATATCGTGCATGCGAATTCCGATATAATGAAAGTTTTTGGCATCTTGCGATACATCAAGCGTCATGTCCCAGTCTGTTGCATGAATTTTATGCGCGCCGATGCTCACAAAGCTCGAAATATTTTTACACCCGGTAAGGATTGCCGCCTGACGGGTGGCAGGGTTGCGAAATACAGACGTTTTATCGCCGCATGTTTCTAAATGGCCATGGTTCAAAATAG
>CALAKO010000038.1 GCA_937922955.1 uncultured Peptococcaceae bacterium
TCGGTTAATAAGAATCGCATACGCAGTTTGGCGGAAAATGGTAATAAAAAAGCAAAAGTTATTGAAAAACTTTTTGACGATTCTACGAAGTTTTTATCGACTATTCAAGTTGCAATTACATTTGCCGGATTTTACTCATCTGCATCAGCGGCAGCACGAATAGCGCCAGTTCTTGGCGCATGGTTGCAGACACGTGGCCTTCCCTATGCTGAAGTTATAGCCGGTAATGGAGTTACGTTGATTTTAATGTTTTTTAACCTCGTATTCGGCGAATTAGTTCCAAAACGCATCGCCTTGCAAAAAGCAGAAACTTTTTGTATGATTACCGTCATGCCGGTACATTACATCTCAATTGTTCTTTCGCCGTTTATTAAACTCTTATCTGTTTCGACGAAAGTTGTACTAAAGTTGCTGGGCTTTAAAACAACTGATCAGGAAGAAGCAGTGACTGAGGAAGAAATAAAAGCATTGCTGAAGCAGGGGAATGAAACAGGAACATTTGAAGACAATGAACGTAAAATGATTACGTCAATTTTTGATTTCAATGACCGTACAGCACGAGAAATTCGAGTTCCACGGCGCGATGTAGTTAGTTTTGATATTAATGAACCGTTTGCCCAATTATTGGACGATCTTTTAGCGACACGCCACAATCGCATTCCAGTTTATGAAGACGACATTGATAATATCATCGGGGTGCTTCATATAAAAGATGTTGTTATTGCATTGAGAAAAAATATCGCGCCTGAGGTTATGGATATTCGAGGCATGCTCCATAAACCATTTTTCATGCCGGAAACCAAGACAGCAGATTCATTATTCCGCGAAATGCAGGCTGCGCATCGTCATATGGCTATTCTTGTTGACGAACACGGTGGTTTTTCGGGTATCGTTACAATTGAAGACCTAGTTGAAGAAATTATGGGCAATATTAACGAAGAATATGACATCGTTGTGCCAGAAATTCAATCTGTTGGGCCAAACGAATATCTGTTAGATGGTCGTCTTCTTGTCAATAATCTTAATAAAGAATTGGATCTTAATATTGAAAACGAAGACTGTGATACCATTTCAGGATATCTTATTGAACAACTTGGACATATACCGGATGATGGCGCCAAGGAAAGTGTTGCTGTCCAAAACCTTGTATTTTCAACGGATAAAGTAGAAGGAAATCGAATTGTCAGTGTTCGAATGAAAATAAATGAGCATTTCTTGACAAACGATGAATAGTAAATACCTTTGTTAAATAACGTATTTTCCCTGTTGTAAATGGTTCGAATATTTGAGCTGTATACAACAGGGGCATTTTGTATTATGAAAAGGACATTTAAACACCGAGGCAATGCATAAAATGTGTTTGTTAGATTCTTATTCATGGAATGAAATAGAATAAGTATGCATTGTTTATATTTGATAAATAATGTTTTCTTGAATATCACATGTTTATAAGTTTTATTTTAGTGGAAATTTTCAGTTGAATATAATTTATTAAAATATCAAGATTGCCATTGTTTGTTGTTTTTTTATGAAAAGCTCTGGTTTATTAAACTATTTGTAGTATAATAGGAGGTGGACTTTTACATTTTTTGAGGGGAATCCATTTTTTTATTAGGAGGATACAAAATTGATTCGCATTGGTCTGGATGTAGGATCGACCACAATGAAATGTGTGGTATTGGATCAGAATCAAAATATTATTTATAAAGACTACAGACGTCATCGTTCTAATATTAAAGAAGTGGCGATGCAATTTGTCGAAGAAATAAAGGAACACCTTATAGCTATTCATGACAATGATATTCGTCTGGCTATCACTGGATCAGCAGGCATTGGCCTGTCGGAAGCCTATAATATCCCGTTTATTCAAGAAGTTATTGCATCACAGATTGCGGTAACAGATCTGCATGGTGACATTGATGTTGCTATTGAGCTTGGTGGAGAAGATGCAAAGATTCTTTTCTTTACAGGTGGGTCTGAAGTACGTATGAACGGCTCTTGTGCCGGCGGGACAGGTGCTTTCATTGATCAAATGGCCGTTTTATTGAATGTCGATCTTGAAACCATGAATGAAATGGCAAATCGGGCTGAAAATGTTTATGATATTGCCTCACGCTGTGGTGTGTTTGCTAAATCAGATATTCAACCTCTGCTGAACCAAGGTGCGAGAAAAGAAGATGTGGCAATGAGTATTTTTTATGCTGTTGCCAATCAAACTGTTGGTGGTTTAGCGCAAGGGCGTGAAATTAAAGGCAAGGTTATTTTCCTAGGAGGCCCGCTTAACTTTTTCTCTGGATTACAGACGGCCTTTAAAAATGTACTGAAATTAAAGTCAGAAGAAGATTACGTTTTCCCTGAAGATGCGCGCTATTACGTGGCGATGGGTGCTGCATTATATAGTAAGAATGAATTGACTTTTGATTTGGATGATTTGATGCGTCGATTCAAAGAAAACAAGCAAACGATTAGAAATACATCTACAACAAAACCTTTATTTGAATCTGAAGAAGAATACCAGGAGTTTTTAAATCGCCACGCACAATCAACGGTGGAGTACGCCGATATTGCTTCCTATACAGGGGATGTGTATCTTGGTGTTGATGCAGGCTCTACAACGGTTAAGTTGGTTTTGATTGGCGAGAACAATGAATTGTTGTATAGTCGATACGAATACAGTAATGGTCAGCCAATTAATATGACATTGGATACATTGCAATTTTTATATAAGAATTATCCAAATTTACATATTAAATCTTCAGCGGTTACTGGCTACGGAGAAGAATTAATAAAAAAAGCATTTTCTCTTGATTTCGGTTTGGTCGAAACCATTGCTCATTTGACAGCGGCCCAATATTTTCAGCCAGATGTTGATTTTATTATTGATATCGGCGGACAAGACATGAAATGTTTTAAGATTAAAAATGGGACTATCGATTCTATTTTTCTTAATGAAGCATGTTCTTCTGGATGCGGGTCTTTTATTTCCACATTTGCAAGTGCAATGGGTTATGATGTAGCTGAATTTGCTAACCTTGGGTTAAAATCTAAACAGCCTGTTGATTTGGGCAGCCGTTGTACAGTGTTTATGAATTCCTCGGTAAAACAATCCCAAAAAGAGGGCGCCAGTGTTGAAGATATTTCTGCTGGGCTCTCCATCAGCGTTGTAAAAAATGCTTTATACAAAGTTATTCGTGCAAATGATGCTGATGATCTTGGTAAACGCATTGTTGTTCAAGGTGGAACATTCTATAACGATGCAATACTCCGTGCCTTTGAAAAAGAAATCGGACGTAATGTCATTCGCCCATCGATTGCTGGATTAATGGGGGCGTTTGGCTGTGCTCTTTATGCTAAGAATAATAGTAAAGGTAAAAGTAGTTGTCTTGGGCCAATTGAATTGAATGAGTTTTCGTATCAAACTTATAGCAGAACTTGCCAATTTTGCGGTAATCACTGTGAACTTACAATTAACCACTTTAGTAATGGTGAAGAATTGATCGCAGGAAATCGTTGTGAAAGGCCTTTAAATAAAGATAAGAAGAATTTGGATTCCCCAAATTCATATCTTTATAAGCAGCAACTCATTTCAAATTTGAAAAAAGAACAGTTAAAAGAAAAATTTCCAAATGGAACGGTTGGCATGCCATTAGGACTGAATGTGTATGAAATGTATCCGTTTTGGACGGCTTTCTGGAATCATTTGGGATACCGTGTTCTTCTTTCGCCATTTGGCTCGAAGCAATTATTTACTCAAGGTCAATATACAATTCCATCTGACACAATTTGCTACCCAGCAAAACTTATTCATGGACACATAGAATGGCTTTTAGACAAGGATGTTGATTTTATCTTTTATCCATGTCTAAGCTACAATTTTAATGAAAACATCAGTGATAATCACTATAATTGTCCTGTTGTTGCGTATTATCCGCAGGTTATAGAAGCAAATGTTCAAAAAATTAATAGCGATAATTTTGTTTTTGGCTTTTATGGCGTGCATAATAAAAAATTCATGAAAAAACAGCTGACCAAAGATTTGGCAAAAAGAGTTGGCGCAAATGGTCGAAAGATTGGCGAGGCTTTAGATGCTGCTTATGCTGCGCAACAGGCCTATTATGAAAAGCAAAAAAACTTTACCGAACAAGCCATTCAATATGCGCGAATTCATGATTTGCCAATCATTATTTTAGCTGGACGTCCATATCACGTTGATCCGGAAATAAATCACGGTATTGATCGACTTGTTCAAAGTTTTAATACTGTTGTCATTAGCGAAGACGGCTTGCCTTTTATCTATGCAGATACTGACAC
>CALAKO010000039.1 GCA_937922955.1 uncultured Peptococcaceae bacterium
TGGAAGTGGTTGGCTTTATTAGCGATGGTGACATTATGAAGTTTATCGCTAAACAAGATCCTCGAATCATAGACATGACAAGTTTTATTACTGTTTGGTATGATTCTGAAAGCTTTGATCAAAAGCTTGATGATTTGCTAAAAATCAATGTTATGGAATTGGCTACAACCAAAATTATTGCGGCCGAACCGGATGAAACAGTTGACGAAGTGGCACGTACACTGGGAAAGAAGCGTATTAAAAAGATGCCTGTTATTGAAGATGGTAAGTTAATCGGTATGGTAAGTCGCCATCATATTATTCGCTACATTATTTCCTATCATGAAAGCAAACAAGGAGAATAAACTATATGAGCAATCAGCAGCAAAAAGCAGTAATTACAGTTACTGGTTATGATAAGAAAGGCATTATTGCAAATGTTACAGCGATGCTTTTCAACCATGACGTCAATGTTTTGGATATTAGCCAAACAATTTTAGATGGATTTTTCAACATGATCATGCTTGTTGACATTACAGAATGTAATATTTCCTTACAAGAGCTTGTCGATGAATGTGATAGAGTTGGGAAAGAAATTGGTCTTGAAGTCCGTTGCCAGCATGAAAATATTTTTAAATTCATGCATCAAGTATAAATGGAGAATAAACTATGTCTTTTTCAATGAATACATCAGATATTTTTCAGACAATACATATGATTGCTGAGGAAAAGCTGGACATTCGTACAACTACAATGGGGATCTCACTAAAAGATTGTATTTCAGAATCAAATGAGACCACATGCAGAAAAATCTACGATAAGATTACAAAACGTGCAGAAAAACTCGTTCCAACGGCTGAAGCAATTTCAAAGGAATATGGTATTCCGATTATTAATAAGAGAATTTCTGTTACACCTATTTCCATAATTGGCGAATCTTGTGAAGATCGCAATTATTTGGCAATAGCCAAAACGCTTGACCGTGCTGCGAAAGAAGTTGGTGTTGATTTTATTGGTGGTTATGGCGCGCTGGTGCAAAAAGCAGCAGATGGCAGCACGGTGGCGCAGACGGCGCTGAACTACGACGATTATCTGTTCCTGGAAAAACTGTCGCGTGAAGTTGGTTCCCATTTCCACGCCCTCGATCGCAATACGCTGTATACCGCGAACCGTGATATCAGCT
>CALAKO010000040.1 GCA_937922955.1 uncultured Peptococcaceae bacterium
CCATTAGAGTCACGAATATATACCGATCCTTTTTCTGTATTCTCGTAACATTCATCTATGGTAGATGCTGCATACAAGTTTACGATTTGATCAAATCCAATATTCTTTTTATTAGAATACACATTCAATCCAAATTCCCTGCTCGTATGGACATCAGAGAATAATTTAAGTGCGTTACTAAATCTAAAGTGTTTACGTAAGCGAGCATTAAGCTCCTTACGAATTCTCTTTCCTTTCGAATCATTAAACACACTCTCTGGGTGAATTAAAGCAAAAATACCACTACCATTGCAATAGGTCCAAGCTTGCGGCAAAAAACCTTCATAGAGGTTTCCTTGAAGCCCTTTAAGTGAGAAATAATTTTGCATTGAATTTATATAACTTTGCTCTGCAGAAATCGACTCATATTCTTTAAAATATAACGATCGACTCTGAAAGTCTTTTAATGCATCTGCTCGTCTTTGAGTCGTCTGGGCAGCAGATAATTTCTTTACAGCAAACATAGGCTGACTATCAGATAAAACTGATTGTTCATTCCAGGTAATTTTAACCCATGGCGGATTCCCAATAATCAGATCAAACCCGCCTCGTTCCGCAAACAGATCGGCAAACTCCAGCTCCCAATGCATGAATTTATTCTGTTCAGCGATCTTTGCAGCCAGATCCAGTCTTTGGTTTTCCTGACGCAAGCGTGGAATATCCACAATAGTATCTGTACCGTACGTATCCAGAATGTCTGATGCCATCTGTTCCATTTCTGTCGGGAACAAGAAAAGCTGCCCGTCCTTAGCGGAATCCGATACATTGACAGACGCCATCGTGCCTTCCAAAATCAAGGACATATCAAACAAAAACTCGCTTCTCGTTGGGAGCAGATCTGCCTGATCGATTGGCCAGAACCACAGTGCACACCAATAGTCCATGGCAAATTTCAGGCGTGCATATGGACCGGCGTTTTTCATATGTTCGCTCTTATAGAGCTCGCTGAAGATCTTATCTTTCTGACGGATCGTGGTATGAGAATCCGCTGTCTCATCCCGATGACCAAAAACGGAGAGGGCATCCTGTGTCTTTGCATCTACTTCTTTTCTCAGGTTCACCTGTGCTTCCCAAAGATCATCGATCACGGCAGAAAGACGCAACAATGTGATCACTTCATCATCGTTGATCGGTGCAGTAAATGTCTTGCGCCACTTTGCCATTTTCTTGATATTTTCTGGCTCCAGAGACTTGATGACCTTATCGGCGTAATTGCACATGCCTGGATCACCAAGGAGAAAATGGTAGATCTGCTTTTTCGGCATTCTCTTTTTGCCCAAAGGCACTCTTTCTGGCTCCAGCTCGTACCAGCGCATACCCTTGGACGTGGCCTGTGCATTTTCAATGCGGTACACCTGTCTTCTCGCGCCGATCAGAGAATTCCCATTGACAAGCTGCGTCCCGAACCAGGGCACAAAACCGCCTTCATAAATGGTATTCAGCCATAGGGAAACTTCTGCCAGCTCTACCGCGACGGGGTTAAGGTCAATACCGTACACATTGCGGTCGGCAATGTACATCTTTACCTTTTGCAGCTCATTGAAGCGATCTTCGTACCCGATAATCACGCCAGTCTCTTTTTCCTTGCGGGAGATATAAGCTTCGGCCAGCTGGTTGATCGCCTCGTTCAAGAAGGCTGCGCTTCCCATTGCCGGCTCGCAGACAGTCAGTTCGAGGATCTCATCTGCTGTCTTGTCTGCCAGAAGTTCCTTCAGGGCATACTTCACCAGGCACTTTGTCAGAACCTCCGGCGTGTAGTAGGAGGCAGATTTTTCACGCTCTCTGCCTGCCAGACGATAGATGAAGGTGCCTTTCTCATACATGCGAAGCTTGCCTTTTTTCTCGCCACGCTCGTAACGCACGCGCTCGTCTTCGGTATACTGATCGAGCTCTGCTCCAGGAACAAAATAGCCTACATCCAGCTCATTGAAGCTGTCACCTGCACGCTTGACTTCGTACAGGTCTTGTTCGGCAATAAAGCCTCGGTAGGAAAGCAGGGCTTCGTACACTGCCCCCATCTGGTTGATGCCTAAGTTCGCATAGGAAATGCGGCCACGGCGCTGCTTCTTTTTTCCGGTCGCTCGTGTCAGGCTCATCAGATCGATGATGCGCAGCATGCAGCTATTGCGCAGCTTCGCTGCAGTAATCATCTGGGTATATTCAGGATCAAAGATATGTGCTTTCAGGGGCGCGATCAGGAACATATCATGCAGGCTGTCAGAGCTGTTGGCTTTTTTCAGCTCTTCTTCGGTTTTAGGATAGCCGTCATAGATCAATTCATAGAGTTTTGAGAGCGTCTCGTGCAAATAGTAGCCGTCCCCGACCTCTTCAACATCATCACGGACGTTATCAGCGATATCACGCAAACTTTCCAGGGAATAACCCGAATAATAGCTCTGTGCTTTGATCGGTGCATAGCCCAGCTCCGGTCTGGCTTCAATGAAAAGGACAAACAGCATGCGATACATATAGCGCAGACATTCCAGCGTCAGCTGACCAGCATCCACTGGATCAGCTTCCAGATCACAGCCAAGGCGCGTTTTCATATCATAAAGAACTTCATTGCCAAGGAGCTCAATACTCTCCCGAAGCGCATACTTTAAATCCTGAGAAACACCGGAAGCGTTTTTCTGACTTTGCTCATCCAACTCATCCAGCAGTATTTTTCCGTCATCCGGGCAGAGAGAGTCCTTGTGCAGTAAAACTGCCATGGCCTGCAATGTCGTATTTTCAAGACGCGAGAAAATCTCTTCCAATTCAAACTGCAAATAACGTTTCTCATTCCACTTGTTACGATCGATCAGAGCGATCTGGTTCATACCGATCAGTATCACAAAACGCGGCGGCTCAGCAGCGGCAAAAAGGATCTTATTGACCAGATCTTCGTTTGGTAATTCAGTCAAAATACGCTTAGAGAAGGTTCCGAGCGAATCTTCTTCTACATCATCCGCATTAAATATAAAGCTCTCCATAATACCTGCGTCTGATTCCTTCGATGCAGACAGCAGTACCCAGAGCAGCGGCGCGCCATTGTTCTTTGTCAGCTCCAGATAAACCGGAATAGACAATCCATCGTCGACTGTTACAACTTCAAATTTTGCTTCCGGATATCCCAAAGATCTCAAATAGTGATCTGCCAGCGATCTGATATTAGCCAACGTCTGCATATTAACCGAAGAACGGACAAACTTATCATGCGCTGTATAATACTGTCTCGCATTCTGTCGTAAAAGAGACCAGGGTGTGCGGATCTCTTCCGGTCCTCTTGCTCGTGCATTCCAGCCACTGATAGTAGCGCTAGCATTCTCCTCGAAAACGGTTGAAAAGTAATGATTGGTAAAATATTCGTTTTTATTGGTGATACCTGTTAGATCCATACTCATTGTGATACCCCCATCAGTACAGACACAACTCTGATATACGGGTTGTTCTGTATCGTCAAAGTCTCTTTCACCCAGTTCACAAACTGATCAAAAAGTTCTTCCACGCGGCGTTCTTGCTCTTTCAGTTTTCGTTCATGTTCGAATAATGTCATTTGATAATATTCTTTGTGCCTTTCCTGAAGCGCGATCAGTTTATCAATTTCTTCATCCAGCAACGGCCCCATATCTTTCTGGTAACGCTTATAGTGTTCATCCAGATACACTTTAGCATGTGCGACCACATCCTGAAGCAATGCACTTGTATCGGATATTTCAGCATCCGAGATACACTTTGTGTTCGGAATATTAACATTGCTTAAGCCTGCTTTTTGGACCACTTCGTTCATCGTCATTACTCTTACAAAATCACCATTCTGGTACAGCAAACCAAACCACTCATCCACCAAAGGTGTAGACTTCAGGTTTGGCATACTACCAGTAACAATGTAGATCATCTCACCAGGCATCAGTTTACCTGGAATGCCCATCACAGGTGCTTCATTTCTCTTAAAAAATAAACCTACCTTATCATTCACCCAACTCATGATAGGATGGAGCTTCCATAGATACTGCGTAGAAGGCCAGGCGGACTCATTCATGTTTTTCTGCATACTATCTCTCATCTGTTCCATACAGAATGCCTTATCATCAGAAACACGCAGCGTCTCTCCCTGAGGAAGCGCTTCTTCTGGGACAAGTGCTCGCAGACGACGTTCCATATCCGGTGTCAGTCTGATATCCATGCCCGAAACCATTTTGAGTCTTTCAACAGGATGGCTTTCCGTTTGATTGAGATACATCAACGCCTGATATAAATAGTCCATATCAGAATACAACGTTTCATCTATTACGGTTTCTGATCTCTTCTCATCTTCTTTCTCGGCTTTACCAGCAGCCGCCATCAATGCTTCAAACGGATCAAAATCATTCTCTCTGTCATCTAAAGTCTGTTCAAAAGCAACAGCATTAGACCCATCTTCGATCGCTTCTGCTACGACAAGTTCCTCATCTTCAATGGTAAATTTGCCCATCAACAAAGAAGGATCGCCGATGTTCTTCAGGGCCTGCTCTTCTTTCTCGATCAGTATTTCAATGATACGCATATCGCCCTTGATCCGCTTATTGTCACTCTCAATAAGCATGTACCGAATATCAGGGCGTTTCTGCTGGCCATATCTGTCAATACGCCCATTTCTCTGCTGAAACACCATCAAAGACCATGGTATATCAAAATGAATCAGTCGATGACTCAGATAATGCAAGTTCAGACCTTCCGAAGCAACATCAGATGCGACCAAAACTCGAACCGAGGATTTTGTTCGGCCAAACTCCTCAACGATGCGCTGTTGATCAGCGTCACTCATTCCACCGGAGATCTCTTGAATGGCGTCTGCATTCAAGCCAAGATCCTGCCTAAGTCTTTCTGCAAGATACTTCATGGTCTCAATACGCTCTGTGAAGATGACAATACGATCATCAGTATCCACTGAGTTCCAGCCATATTCTTTGCTACGAAGGAGCGATAATAATTTCTGGTATCGTGTAAATTCATCCGAGGTGATCGCTTCCAGCGCTGTTTTCAGTTCTTCCAGCAAATGAATATCCTTAATCTCGTCTTCTGTATATTTTTTATAGAGCTTCTTCAAGCGTGCTTCAATGCTCTTGATACATGCAGCCGGACTGGAAAAAAGAGATTTTTCCAAACTGGTCTTAAACAACTGGCCCGTACCCTTGGTCTTGTTTAAATCCATCTCCAGCTGCATTTCTGCAAAAATGTCAAAAGCATGTTCTTCCTGAGCAGAGGCCTGACATCGCTCAAGTGTGATCTTTCTTTCTAAGAAAGATCCACTGATCTGATCTTTGACATCTTTTTTGAAGCGGCGGATACACAATCCTTTAATATCTTCAGGCGTATAGTTTTCCGGATCTGCAATAGCTGTCGGATCCAGCATATTCATTAGCGATGCAAAGCTCTTGGCTCGACCATCATGAGGCGTTGCTGACAGCATGATCATCGTGTCGCTCCGATCTGCAAGCAGCTTTGCGAGACGAGAACGCTGCGCTTGATGATCTCCACGTTCTGCAACATTCTGTGCTTCATCGATTACAATGATATCCCAATACGCATTTTCTAGATGCGTTCGATATTCAACATCACGTTTCAACGTGTCAATAGAAATGATCGCTTTGTCATAATAGAAAAACGGATTATAATTTGATGGCAAGCTCGCTCGTATCTTTTGGATCCGATTGGAATCCAATCGCACCAAAGGAATAGTGAAACGGTTCCACATTTCTTTCTGGAACTGCGTCATCATACTCTTGACAGTAACAACTAATATTCTTTTCCCCTTACCACGAACAATCAATTCAGACATAAGGATACCTGCTTCAAGCGTTTTGCCAAGCCCTACAGAATCCGCGATAAGGATTCTCTGTCTTGGCCTCTGTAAAGAAAGCTTTGCAGGATCCAGCTGATAGGACATTAGGTCCATCGCTGCCTGATGTCCTATATGCAAATTGGAATCAGTGGGGATCTGCTGACGCCATTGACTTTCCAGATACAACAACGATCTTTTATAGAACGGAGAATCATCAGCCACCAATTTTACTTCAGTAGGATCTACGATCTGAACCTGCTCCAGATCAGCAAGAAAGATCGCTTCTCTGTCTTTAACCAATGGAGAAATGCCAGTACAATACAGTGTCTTATTACCAAGACTGTTTGTTTCTATTTTTTTGATCATCCATTCTTCGTCTCGAATGATCGTTCTCATCCCAGGAGCAAAATCTACCATGTTCCAACCTCTTTCCCAAGCCTCAATTTTTCTAGCTATTCAGCCATGATCTATTATCCGCATGCCAAAACATAAAATACGCGCTGTCCTTCAATGCAGCTTCATATGGCTTCCCCAAGAATTCTTTAATGACCCGCATGACCATCGAATAGTCATCTGCTTCAATCTTTTTCTTCTTGATAAACTGCTGCCATTTCTTTTGCATACTTGGATCTTGATCAAATTCCAGCATTTCTTCAAACTGCACCAACGTAAACAAATGGCCACGATTGGCAAACGTTTTCCTCATTGCTTCAACCAAGACGCTACCATCAAAGTCAAATTTACTAGCGATATAGTACAGATCATAGTAATCCTTCATTCTACTGGATAGCTGCATAAGATCGAGAATGGCATCAAGCTTTTCTGCCACGGTAGTTTCCAGCGAATAGGTATTGACGACTGGTGCAGAAAAATCATCCAGTTGAGTTGGCAATGTGCGTTTTTCCTGCCCTGGGATGATAATGTCACCCACGCCAAAATCGATCTTAAATGGCGTCCTTGTATTCTTGATATGAGCAATGATCAACACACTGATACCAGCATATTTCTTTTCCAACGAGATTGGTTCAACGCTTTTGATCTCAAATGTAATGAACTCGTTGCCTGTCGAAACAGAAATGATCTCTTCGAGGATCATTTTCAGCTGCTCTGGTGTATTCGGCAGCTGTCGAAGCAGAAAATCGATGTCCATGGTCACGCGACTATCAAATCCGGTGAGCGTATAGAGAAAGAGTCCACCTTTTAGCACAAGATTTTCTGCATAATCAGAGCGCTCT
>CALAKO010000041.1 GCA_937922955.1 uncultured Peptococcaceae bacterium
TTTCATCTTTCGGTGTTTCAATGACAAAATCCGGCAGTTCTGCTTCCGGCAGCGTGCCATCAGCCATCGCTTTCTGGCAGGCTGCGATCACTGCTTGCCGCAGTGCAGATTTTGTATCTTCTATTATATTCATAGGATGCCTCCCTTTTTCACATATATGTTTATCATAGCATAAATCGCTTCAGAATGCGACGTCATTCAAAAAATAACGATGCTCTCGCGCCAACAGCGTCACGTTCTGCCAACGCTTTTTCGGCGAGCGGCAAATCGCCTTCGTAAGGCTCCGGTCCCTGCGGCCCCTTTTGCGCCGTTTCGCTGCCCTTTCCAAGAATAAGCACCACGGTTCCCGACGGTGCACTCATGAGCGCATCGTCGATGCCAGTCGCCCGATCTGCCAGAGAGACAAACGGCACCGGCCGAACAAAATGAGCGGCAATTTCGCGGTTGATGTCCAGCACCTCTTCCTTTGCTGGGTCATCCGGCACGAGATATACCCGCGCCGCTTCCTGGCTGACGATGCGTCCCAGGTCTGCGCGCCGGCTCTGCGCCTTGCTGCCAGCAGAGCCAAACACGAACCAGATTGGTGCGCCTGGATATTCCACGTGCACCGTCTCGATGACTTTGCGGAAACTGATGTCGTTATGGGCGTAATCCACGATCGCTGTCACCCCATCGGCGCTGTGGCGATAGACCATGTGACCGGCAAAGTGAACATTCGCCAGCACCTGCTGGATGGTTTCCAGCGATACGCCAAGATGCAGCGCCACGGTTGCCGCTGCCAGTGCGTTTTCTACATTAAAGATGCCTTTCATCGCCGTTGTCAAATGGTAGTTTGTGCTGCCGCTGTGCAGATCAAAGGCCATGCCCTCTTTGTCGCTTTCGATGTTTGCCGCCTGATAGTCTGCCTCACCATCTACAGCAAAAGTAGTCACCTGCGCACATTGCGACGCAGCCTGCCGAATCTCTGACAGGCGGTCGCTGTTCGTATTGATGTAAGCGTGCTCGGTCACAGCGAAGAGCATGAGCTTGCTGCCAAAATAATCTTCGAAGTTTGGATGTTCAATGTCGCTGATGTGGTCTGGCGCAATGTTCAAGAAAACGCCGTCATCAAAATGAATGCCGCCCACACGATGATATTTCAGCGCCTGACTCGACACCTCAACGATCATCGTCTGCAAGCCCGATTCCACCGCTTCGTCCAGATA
>CALAKO010000042.1 GCA_937922955.1 uncultured Peptococcaceae bacterium
TGCTCGTGTTTTTGTGTAGTTATTTTATTTTCCAACCGAAATTCGTGAAGAGCCTTTTTTCTTTCTTCTTGCCAAATAATCCCATGATAATGACCTCCTAAATTAAAAAGTATTGCAATCCATTAAACACATAGCCAACTAAAATAATTCCAATCGCACAAACAGCAATGAACAACGCCAGTAATTTTGGTTTCACCGCTTTACGCAGCATCACCAATGACGGGATGGACAACGTTGTCACAGCCATCATAAAGGCGAGCACCGTACCCAGCTGTGCCCCCTTTGCCAACAACGCTTCAGCAACCGGAATGGTGCCAAAAATATCTGCATACATTGGTATGCCAACCAACGTTGCCAGCACCACGCCAAATGGATTGTTGCTGCCCAACACCAACGCTACCCATTCACTCGGAATCCAATTATGAATGATGGCGCCAATGCCCACACCCAATAAGATATAAGGAAAAACCTTTTTAAGGTGCCAATCATCTGTTCCTTTGCGTAAACCACACGATCTTTCTGCGTCAATTCCGGTGAAGCAATATCCACGCTTCCCGCCGACAGAATAAAACTTTCCACATGACGTTCCATGTGCAATCCTTCAATGACACGGCCGCCAATCACAGCAATGACCAAACCTAAAATCACGTAGATCACCGCCACTTTTGCGCCAAAAATGCTCATTAACAACACCAAACTGCCCAAATCCACCATTGGCGACGAGATCAAAAATGAAAACGTAACGCCCACTGGTAGCCCTGCACTGGTAAATCCAATAAACAGCGGTATCGACGAACAAGAGCAGAACGGCGTCACTGTTCCCAACAACGCCGCAAACACGTTGGCCCAAATGCCGCGAAATTTCCCCAAGATACGTTTACTGCGTTCTGGCGGAAAGTAGCTTTGGATGTACGAAATACCAAAAATCAGTACCACCAACAAGACCGTAATCTTAATGACATCATAGAGAAAAAACTGTATACTGCCGCCCCAGCGGCTGCTCACATCCAAGCCCAACGCCGACAGACCATTGCCGATCCACTCATTGAGCCATTTCATCCCCAGTATTTGATTTTGAATAAACGACCACACACGTATCACCTCGCATTTCACATTATCACATCAAATTTTTTTGATGTGATAGTCTTAAATAAACGCCATCGCTTAAGATGGCGTTTATTTATTACAACAGAATCCCGAATCCTCCGCAATTGGCGTTGTCAATCGTTTGAGCAACTCAATGGCCGCTTCTCTGCCTGCAGTGCTCAGACGATAATGCGTCCACTTGCCTTCCTGTCGACTGTCCACAATACCAGAATCGCAAAGGATTTTCATATGATACGAGAGGCCGGACTGGGTCAACCCTAACGGCTCTTGCAGCTTACAAGCGCATTTTTCCCCGCTGCGCAGCTGTTCCAAAATCGCTAAACGTTTCGGATCGCACAAAGCTTTAAAAACCTTCGCTTGTTCTTGGTAGATCGTATCCATTCTCTCACCTCACATCAAAATATTTTGATGTGTTTAGTATGCCAGCAATTTTTAACTTTGTCAATAGCCTTTCATCTCAAACAACGACGAGGAGCGCAAAAAAACGACGACCATAACGTCGTCGTTTTTTACATTTAGAAACCAGCCAACAAACTGGCTGCATTCATCAGCACAGTAGCTGCCTGCGCTCTGGTGGTCACGCCTTGCGGATCCAACGTATCCGTGCTCATGCCATGGATAAGGCCCATGTTCACGGCCCAGATAACAGCGTTTTCTGCCCATTCGCTGACTTGATCGGCATCGCTGTAACCGCTAAGGTCGCCGCTGCTCTCTGTTGAAAGGCCCTTGTACTGCGCGTAATTGCAGAGTATCGCAGCCATTTGTTCTCGGGTGATGGCGGCATTTGGCTGGAAGCTTCCATCGTCCATGCCATTGACGATGCCGTTGGCTACTGCCCAGTTTACCGCTTCAGCATACCAATCGCCGTCGTTCTCATCACTGAAACTATTACCTTCCACTTCTGGACTGCCTTCCAGACGATGCAGCACGGACACAAGCATGGCTCGGCTAAAACTGGTGTTTGGTTCAAAGGTGGTCGCACTGGTTCCGGTCATGAGACCGCTCTTGCTGGCAAAGGCCACCGCATCGTAGAACCAGTCGTCTGTCTGCACGTCGGTATATGGCAAGCCAGTGGCATTTTCCGTGCTCATTGTTAGGTATTTTGGATTCCCAACAAGATCTTTAATGGCTGCCTCTGCTGTAAATGGCGAACCTGAAAGGGCTTCTAGATTGTCTGCATCGTCACCAATCTTTACCTCGATCTGATTTCCAGCCGTTGGTGCAGCATAAACATCTCCGTACACCACGAACATTTCATTGCCACAACTGATATCTAGCGTTCCGCCATTAAAAATAAGGTTGCAATTCGTGTATGGATCGAACTCCCAAACTTCAATACCGATATCATCCGATTGAATCGACACCTCTGCATCTCCACCAATGGTCAAATTATAATCACCTCTAACAAGCAGCCCCACTGATCCAGCCTCCAGATTCATAACGCCACCTGTAATTGTAACGGCCCCAACGGATCCAATACCAAAACGATCTCTGCTTATGGCATGAAGCGTACCATTAGTCATTGTAAATTGATTACAATGAATACCATTTCCAGTCTCACCACTTGTTTCAATGGTACCACCATTAATAGTAAAATTCTTGGACTTAAGAGCCTCGATGCCAGCATCTCCATGTGCAATGATCGTTCCACTATTTATGGTTATTTCCCCAGTCTCAGCATAGATCCCACGAGCTTCCCCTTCCATGTCAAGAGTGCCTTCCCCATTTATTATAAGGCTGGCATTACCACAGATGGCCAAGCCACTGCTTTTTTCGGAAATTCCTACAAGCTTGTTCTCCCCAATCAAGGTCACTGTCGTATCAAAGTGAGAGCCAATGGCAGCAATCTCGGCTGGAGTATAGTCTTCATCAAACAGTTCGTCGTCATCGGTAACGTCCTTTTCTATGCCAACCACATAAGCATCGTTCAAAATCAGATTGGCACCATCCCATTTGATGTTGTAATTATTTTCATTAGCGCCTTCGCTGCTGACATCTCCATTTTCATCTGTAAGCAGGTAACATGGCGCCTCGGGCGTTCCTGTATAGGCAACACCTTTCACATAAAACTGTTCCTTATCGGCAAGTTCAGCCGCCAATGCACTGACCGGCAACAAGCTCAAGCACATGGCCATAATGACCAGCAAACTGAGTAACCGTTTTTTCATAATCTTTCCTCCTCGTATAATAAGTTAAAATGTTGTTTTTCTATCAAAACAGCAGGCTCT
>CALAKO010000043.1 GCA_937922955.1 uncultured Peptococcaceae bacterium
CCCCTTTTCTTTGGAGGCGACGAAGTCAATGAATCTGGCGATGTCGTCCAATGCTTCTTCGGAGAACTCTTTGCCTTCGAAGTGGGCGGCAATGGTTTCAGGTACATAGCTAGTTTTGGCGAAAGTATCCGAGGAATCATCACAATCAATAAAGCGAGCAGTTGGAATACCTAGAACTTTTGATAGGGATATTATAGTAGTACGTTTCATATTGGCAATTTGTCCAGATTCGTATCTCGATATGGTAGCTTCACTTACTCCTACAGCATCGCCTAGTTCTTTCATTGTCATACCGAGTTCTATACGTTTGCTTTTTATCAAGTCTTTAATTTCCATTTACATCACCTCCTGTTTCTGTAATTATAAAATATAACTTGCATTTTTGCAAGATATTTGATAAAAATCAAAAAAACTTGCGTTTTATGCATTGACACAATGGTAAATTTTTTGTATTATACTTGCATAAGATGCAAGGAGGTGAGATGGATGGACCCAGAATTATTAAAGTATCATGCCGCGAAATCAGGTTATTCCATGTCAAAGTTAGCAGAAGCATTAGGAATAAATGCTTCAACACTAAGTAGAAAACTAAATGGTGATACTGATTTTACACGTTCAGAAATTGTTATTTTAAAAAAATGTTTACATTTATCATTAGAGGATGTTGATTTAATTTTTTTTACACAGGAACTTGCATAAAATGCAAGTGGACTGGATGATATAGAAAAAGAAGGTGATTGAATGAAAAGTACGAAATAAAATGCTGGAACGTGGCATTTTGCAAGGAGGTGAGATGGATGAATGAGAAGTTGAGAAGGTTTCTAACGCAAGATAATCCTAGCGATGAAGAACTGGAATTGTTCCTATTTGCGATGAATCAGCAATTTCGTGGAATACAGGGTGTTTTGGTGTGGTTATGCCACGAAATTAAGCAACAACAGCTATCACTTGATAAATGGATTATTCCTCGTTTGAAATCAGAAAGGCCAATTTCGGACGGGCTTCGAAATGAACTTCGAATAGCTATGGATACAATGCGAGGGACGGTGATGTCTCTTGATGTTGCTATTGAATATCTAAATTTTTTTCAGGATGAAAGGAACAGGCATTATATGGAAGCTGATGTGATTGGACATTTTGACTGGCAAAAAAAATAACGGCCAGTTTAATTGGCCGTTACAAGTTGGAGAGTGTCAAATACCCATTTTATTAAGCATGTACGATTGAAGAAGCTGGGATAGAGTTGACAATGTGAATGATTTTATGGTGTTTCCGTATTTTATTTTAAACTCTTCCCAGTATGATGTGTCTCTAACCGAGTTTAGGTAGTCATACCCTGCTTGAGTGATTCGGATGAGTTGATAGTTTTTGCAGTTAGTTTCATAGAAGGTAGGATATTCGCTAAGTTCTATAAAACCGCTATCGGCAAGCAGTTCAAAGTGCTGTGAGATGCGACAAAATTCTTGTATGTATGGTGTTCTGGTTTGAGTAGGACTGAAATCATCAATTTCATTGGGGTATTGTTGAGGGTCGATGAAATCATCAACGTAGAAAGTTTTTTCTTGTGACAGATCATCAGCTTCTACGATTAAGAGTATTTCACGAATTAGGTCAAGGTCTCGTTCCATAATAAGCACTTCCTTTCTGAAGTGATTATAGCATATTAGTTGGCAGTCTGGCAGGGAAGTGATTGGATTGTTCAAAGGTCCTAGCATTGATAAAACGCTGGCAGAGAACCGCATGAGTTTTTTGTTGAAACTAAAAGACGACCTCCGCGAAAATGTGGGCTTTAGTTACCGCGGGATCGCTAATACGGAACAGAGCAATGCTCTGGATATGTTGTTTGAATCAATTGACCAAATGCTAGCCGCAGATGCTAAATACCTGGCATCTGATGAATGCAAAACTGTGCCACGTTGGTGATTGTTAATAGAGGGAGGTGAACGATATGACGTTGGATGAAACAATTGCCGGTGCTGTTGTGCAAGCTGTGTTGAAAGAAATCAGGCCGATGCTGGAACGCTCAGAGAATCGCGTGTTATGCGAGGCTACGGTGCTTGAGATGCTGGGTATTTCAGCTCAGACGTTGCGGCGTATGCGTGCGGATGGGCTGGTGGCTTATCGGCCGTATGGTACGAAGTATTACTATTTCGAGAAAGATCTGGAAGCGTATTTGAAGCGCAATGGACGCGCGGTGTAGAAGGGAGGGGGATGTTTTAGCAGAAGATGTTGAGGCATTTGTGCGCAGCTGTAATGAGTGGTAGGGGGTGATTTATAAAGTGAACAAGAAATTGCAAGTAAATAGTGAAGAAGAATTACAAAGGCGAGTAGAGGAGATCTCTCGAAAAATAGATGAATGGGAAGAAGTGAAAAAACGTGTGGAGAAACTTGAAAGAGATCAGGTTGATTTACTTAAAGAAATTGTGAGCATTCATGAAAGTGATGCAGAACTTGGAAAAATACTCATGGATTTATTTCAAAGAATCAATCAAAAAACATAGGAGTGATATTGAATGCAAGAAAAGTTGAAAGGGTTTCTAATGAAAGATGTCCCTAGTGATGAAGAATTAGAGTTGTTTTTGTTTGCAATGAATAATCAAAGTGCTGCACTCAGAGGTGTGATAGAAAAGATGATTGGTGCCATTGAGGAACATGTAAAAACAGTCGATTTATGGATTGTTCCACGATTACAATCTACAAAACCTCTACCGAAGGGGACATGGAATGAGATAAGAAATGCGATGCGAACGTTGGAAATGTTGCAGTTGTATCTTGAAAAGGCCTCAGACTTTGTTGGAATGAAGGTTGAGAAAGCAAATAGGAAATACCATGAAGCAGATGATGTTCGCCATTTTCACCAGAAGAAATAAAAATCTCGTAAGTATTGTGGTACTTACGAGCGGAGAATAGTTAGTTGTTTATGAAACTAAAAAATTAGTTGCCGAAGGGCTTCTACACTAAGTACGTCCATGGCTCCCAAAAATCCAGTTTTTAATTTTTCTTTTAGTCGATTGAATGTGGTGTCGTTACGTAGCATTGCAAGATATTGATGACCTTCTAAGGTCAAGCCTGTAGCATCGGAAAGACCTGGACGAATACAGAAGTCTGTTGCGGGAACACCCAAAAAATTTAATGGATGTGCATCTAATAATCCACTATCAACAAGTAATTTCATGTGATAGGAAACGCGGATGAATTCGTTGTCATAAGGTGTATAACCCTCTCCTTCATTTGGAAATTCTTCTTCGTTGATGAAGTTTCTTGTCGAGATAGAACCAGAGGGCGGTAGTTCTTCTATGGTAGTAAGAATATGAAGCACTAGATCAAGGTCAAAACGCATGTTAATCAACTCCTTTCATAGATGATTATAACATATGGAAAAGATGAATTTGTAGAAAAGACTCAGGATAGATGGAAGAGGTGGTGTAGGTGAGCAGAATTTATGATGTTGGATATTTGGCGGCACAGCTGGAAAACATTGTGAATATCTATGGTGGGATTAAAGAATTTATGGTTGCGTCGGGAGCAAAGAGACAAACCTTGCGGCGGATTATGTTGGGCAAGCCTTGTCGGTTGAGCACAGTGGAGCGGTTTGCTGAATATGACAACAAGAGTATTGCAGAAATGTTTTTGGATCCAGATGTAGAAACAGAATGGTATAGGGATTCGGCATTGGAATATGTGTCCCAAAATATCCGGAAGATTAGTGAGGCATCAGAAATGGATATTGAAACAATTGCAGGTTGTGCCAGTATCTTGCCAAAAACTTATGAGTTGTATTTGGCAGGCCTGATGTATTCAATGACGAATACGCTGCAGAGAATTGCTAATGTTCTCGAGGTAGAGGTAGCGGATCTTTTTTTGCCACTGGAAGGGAGTGAGTGAGAATGTCAGAGGATGAAATTTTGGAGTTGTTGTGGGAAGAGATGAAAGGAGGAAGTCACAATGAAGCGGCCGAATGATCTAGAAGGTGAAACGATGTGAAGAATTTTGAAAAGAACATCGACAAAGTATTTGGAGCTGGTGACTGTGCGATCTATAAGCTGCGAATGGGTAAGCAGTTGCACATTGGGGATGGATGCAGCCGAAAGTGCAAGGAGTGCCAGGCAGAGTCTAAAAAGTGGCTGTTGGAAGAGGCGAAGGAGTGAGGATGTATGTTGAAGAATGTTAGACGACCAGCGCGTATTCACAGAGAAGCAAAACTACTATTGGACAGCATGAAGTATAAAAGGATCAGTCAATCGGAGTGGGATGCTGGAGCTGTGATGGGATTGGCGGATGATTTGATTCAGAGCATGGAGCGGCCAATGGTGTCGTATGGGTTGGATGAGTTGTATGTTGTGGCGAGGTTTTTGCATGATGCGCAATTTTCTTATACGGATGTATTGGGCATTGAAGAATCTGACGACGGAGTTGTGACGTATCTCGAAAGTGATGCTGAAGATACGGCTTGTCAGATTGTATTAATGGCAATTTGTATGATGATGAAACAGCACGTTGAAGATGGTGTGATGAAAATTATTGGAGGGTTGTTGGATGACTCGACAGAATAGAATTTTTCGCAATGCGATGTTCTTTGAAGTGATGCTTGAAGTTGTTGGGATCTTCATGGATTGGCCGAGTGTGGCAGAGGTAGCGGTTGTGGCGTTGGCAACGACGGCGATTTTGTGGCAGGTGTTTTTATCTGGAGAACAGAAACGAGGAGAGCGGCGATGCAATTCTCGTTGAGACGAATGTTGGTGGCTATGGATGGTGAAGGAAGATCGCTTGAGAATGTGATTGTAGAAGGTGAACGGATGCGTGTGATTGATCGTCGTGGTGTGTGGCATGAGGGTGTCTTAAAGCGCGTGCTGGGTGATGCGATTGTGCTTATAGAAGATAACGGCTATGAGAGAATGCTGATATTTAACAATATTGATCATGTCGAGAGGGTGAGACGATGAAAGAGATTAGAACTCGATTAAAAAAGAAACCTAAGTGGATGGAATGGGAACGTGTGATGATTTACATTGCTGAGGATGGAAAGGTAAAGATGGCGAAAGATGTGCCCGGTGTGATGGAGCGACTGATGCCAGAGCCAGTGTTTGTCAAAAGCGGATTATTGGATGAAACCCCATATTCACTGATGAGGGCGAAAGGTAAAGGGAAAAAGAATAAACTGGCGACAGCAATTGCTGGGAAAAATGTGAGTGGTGCGGCTTTGATCGTAAAAGAAGAGGAAGATGTTTTTGGCGAAC
This sequence comes from uncultured Peptococcaceae bacterium, assembly GCA_937922955.1. GTDB lineage: Bacteria > Bacillota > Peptococcia > Peptococcales > Peptococcaceae > UMGS1590. The sequence continues at coordinate 5,238 of CALAKO010000043.1, forward strand.
GAACATTTTGCGGAATGACAGCAGAAGAGGCTGGAAAATGGGTCGGGCGTATTGTGAAGGCAAGAGGTCATTTGAAATGAAAAAGCGCATAAAAAAAGAGATGGATGCGCTGGCACGCATTCATCTCAAGGCACAATAATATAACCTACAATTATTATAAATGTGCCTGTGTGAAAAGTCAAGGAAAGCGCGGTTATATGCGCTTTCCCGAGCTTGTAATTGGTATTAAGATCTCGACGAAGGAGAAAGCAGCATGGGCATGTTTGTGAGAGAGAAAAAGATCTTCTGTGGAAAAGACTACATGGAAGTGGATATTTATCAATTGAGTGATCGGAATCTTCGAAAGAAAAAATCGCAAAAGCGAGAAAAGGTGACAGCACCTGCTCAAAAGAACTTGAATGATAAGAATGCGAAAAGATATTTGCGTCAGTTGATAAAAACAAATTTTGGATCAGGCGATTTACATGTGACGTGCACTTACAGAAATGAGATGCTGCCGGAGACAATGGAAGAGGCTGAAAAGGAAGTGACAAACTTCATCAGAAGAATCCAATATCATTGCAAGAAGAATAAGCTGCCATCACTGAAATATATCATCATCACAGAGGGTGTGTGTAAGGGTGAAAAGCCAAAGCGCATACATCACCATATTATCATGAGCAAGATTGACCGAGATGTTGTAGAAAATCTTTGGCGCAAACCGAAAAAGAAGGGAGAGAAGATTGGGGAACAGATTGGTTTTTGCAATGCGGATCGCTTGCAGGTGGATGATGATGGAGGAATCAATGCACTCGTTAATTATTTGAGCAAAGATCCTCAGGGAAGAAAACGCTGGCGGAGTAGTCAAAATTTGCGTAAGCCAGAATTTGCAGTTGCTGATCGCAAATGGAGCAAAAGAAAACTGGCGGATACCGTTGGTGTGCATGATGATGATCGACGTTTTTGGGAACAGAAATTTCATGGATGGCGCATGGTATCGTGTGAATCGGTGTATAACGAGATTTCTGGATGGAGCATTTATTTGGAGTTTAGGAGGATGGAATGATGGGCGAGAAGGCGATACTAGTCAAACCAATGCCACCGATACCATTACAAATTGGTGCACTCTACGAGTTTAGAGAAATGACATTAACGGGTGATCTTGTGGTAGATGGAAAAAGATGGAGAGGATGGGTGCGAAAAGAGTACGGAAGGTTTTATCTTGTGGAAGATGTGCTGGGTTTTTTCACAACCATACATAAATATAGAGTAGGGAATGACTGGCAGGTGAAGAGGATATGATTAAATTTGAGGATCGGAGTTGTTTTATTTGCGGAAGTAGAGAGCGCGTGGAACTGCATCATATTTTTGGCGCTGCCAACCGTGGGCGATCAGATGATGATGGGCTGACGGTATTTTTGTGTGCACGGTGTCATAGGGAAGGAAAGCATAGCGCTCATCAGTCAGCAGAGGTGGCACAGCTACTGCACGCGGTTGGTGAGTTGATGTGGCTGCGCGAACACACCGATAAAGGGGTGTGGGATTTTGTACGCCGGTATGGAAGAAACTATTTGAGGGATTTTAAGGAGGGGTGAAGGTGCTTAATGTAGAGAAATATTTGGGTGAATTATTAGAGGCTGATGATAAATTTTCCAAGCTTATTGAATTGGCAGAGTTAAATCCATGTTCAGCAAGCGATTTGATTGAATGGCTTTTTGCGGAGGTGAGTGATGAATAAGACGTTATTGACAGGACGTTTAACGAGAGATCCAGAGCTGAGACGCACACAGGGAGGTACACCAGTGTGTCGTTTTAATCTGGCGGTGAGCAGGCCGTCTACAGAAGGAGATGCAGATTTTATCCCATGTATTGCTTGGGGAAAAACCGCTGAAAATCTGGTGCAATATATGCGGCAAGGTGGACTTTTGGCAATTGAAGGACGCATTCAGGTTTCAACCTACGAGAAAGATGGGCAGAAAAAGTGGGATATTCATGTAGTGGCTGGGCGCATCGAGTTCATGGGAAACAAACAGCAAGAGCCAGTGCGAGATGTGGTGAATGAATCTCAGAGGTTTAGCGAATTTGGGACTGAGGTTACGTTTAGTGATGATGATTTACCATTTTGATTGGAGGAGATACGATGGATTATTTTGAAGCATTTAAGAGAAAAATTATGCAACGGCATCCGTATGCGACGATGGTGCCACAGGAAGCGGCGATGGGGATTGCAAGTGAAGCGGGAGAATATCTGCAGTTGGTGCGTAAGTGGGAGTTTGAGGATAAACCTTTTAACGAGGGCGAAGCTATCGTTGAGTTGTCGGATGTGTTCCATTATTTGATGCAGGCTTGCATCAATCATGACATTAGCATGGAGGAGCTGGCACGAGTCAATTTGTTGAAAATGGAAGCTGGAGAAAAGGGAGAACTGCGAACCTATGAGCAGGCAATGCGGCATTTAGACAGGCATAACATCTTAAACAGTGAACTGGATGAAATCGAGGCAGCAATAGCGGTGGTATCGAGATGAGAAAAGAACGGTGTGGAAATTGCGAACATTTTAAAAGGAGAACCAGTGAATGTCGATATGGTGGCGATGTTGATCCAGAAGATGCGCGGTGTCATATGTATGATAGGAATATGAAGGAGGCGGAAAAAGATGGTGAACTGGAAGCAAGTAGCTGAAGATGATCTCAGAAATTATGAAGAAATCAAAGCGGCCGTTGAGAACAATAGACAGCAGATTGCGATTTTGGAAGAGGAATTGAAAAGTGTTCAGGCGGTACAGCTGGAAGCTGGCGCACGTAGTGAGAAGGTGACTGGAGATGAAAGCATTAATCGTTTGGTTTTAAAGATTGAGTTGGAAGAAATCCTTGCACGAAATGAGAAGCGGATTGGCTTGATCGAAAATGGGTTGATGGGGTTGGATCGTGAGGAGCGCTTGGCGCTTGAGTATTTTTATATCAATCATCGACAGCGTGCAGCGGAAGGATTATGTGAAGCGCTGTGTGTTGAACGTACAACAGCTTACAAATTGCGTGGGCAGGCGTTACATAAATACATTGTGCGTGCTTATGGGATTGTGTAACGCGGAAAAAATGCGGACGAAATTTATGGATACCAGTGATATATTGATATTAGACAATTTATCCCTCCGACAGAGAGCGGACATATCTTAATGCAAGATGTGTCCGCTCTTTGTTTTAAGGAGATGGCGGCAATGAAGATGAAAAAAATATGCCCACGGTGTCAGGCAGTAGTGATTGATGCAACACAAGAATGTTGTGAGCGTTGTTCAAGTAACGGAGAACGTCGCCATAAAGAATACGATTGCTTTCGACGGGATAGGCGTGCGGCTGCATTTTATCATTCACCAGAGTGGGCACATATGGCAGAGCATATTAGACAGGTTCAGGGTGGTGTGGATCTATGGGCGTTGTATGAGGAACATCGACTTGTGAGTGAGGAACTGTGCGTGCATCACATTGTGGAGCTGAGTGAGGATTGGTCACAGAGATTATGTGAAGAGAACCTCTTCCTTACAAGCAGACGCTCACATGCATTGATCCACAAGTTGTATCGACATAACAGAAAACAGATACAAGATAGGCTGAGAGACATATTAAATCACATCGAGACTTCGTAGCAAAAGGGCAGGGGGGCCGAAAATTCTATCAGGCTGTGATTTAGATGACCGCATCCCCCGTTTTTTTCTGGGAAAATGCCAAAAACTCAAAGGGCTATTTATGAGGAATATTTTACGCAAAGGGGTGATTGAATGGCAGGCGGAAGACCACGAAAAATGATGTCGGTTTCAACTGGGAAAATTAGTAAAGAAGAACGACTGGAGAGGGAAATTCAGGAATCAAAGTTGAAACTGGGAAGGGACGATCTGAGGCCGCCGTCGTTTCTTGATTTTGAAGGGCAAAAAGAATTCAAACGCGTAGTAAAAGAGGCTAAAAAAGTCGATATTTTGGACAATTTAGACCTGACCATACTTGCCATCTATGCTCATTCCTGGGAGCAGTACACAAAATGTGCGGACTTCATCAAACTGAATGGTGTGACTGCAACACGTGAAAACCAGTTTGGAGAATATGAAACGGTTTCTCCTTGGGTGAGTGCGCAGGAAAAGTATGCGAAGCAGATCATGCAGTGTTCGGCAAAATTGGGATTGGCTACTACAGATCGTCTGAAACTTATCGTACCAACGAAAGATGAAGAGCAGCCGATCAATAAATATATGAAATATGCAAAGT
>CALAKO010000044.1 GCA_937922955.1 uncultured Peptococcaceae bacterium
GCTTAATGCTATACTGACACAGTTACCACTTCGGCATTTATGTCGACCAGACTGCAAGGGCTTATGTCCACATTGTGGCGCGAATTTAAACGATGGTCCTTGTGATTGTGAAAATACAGAAATAGATCCGCGCTGGGCGATTCTCGCGCAGCTTCAGGAGAAATGATTGGGGAGGTGTAATAGATGGGATTACAGAAAAGTAAGAGAGGCAAATCCAGAACTCACAGAAAACGCAGCGCATGGTCCAAGCTCGACTCCGTTCAGTCTATGACCTGCCCGAACTGCCACGAACCAAAGCTTCCACACCATGTCTGCCCTTCTTGCGGCTATTATGATGGCCGTAAAGTAGGCGAAAAGCAGGAAGCAGCTGTAGCAGCCGAAAACTAATAACAACAAGCGACCGGTCAAGAGTTTCTTGACCGGTTGTTGTATTTTTAGGTATTATTTTCAATCTTTCGCTATTTTATTTAGGAGGAAACGATGCTTAACCAATCGAAAATTCGCAATATCGCTATCATTGCGCATGTCGACCATGGCAAAACGACCCTCGTAGACCAGATGCTGCGCCAAAGCGGGACCTTTCGTGCCAACGAACAGGTTGTAGAACGCGTCATGGACTCGAATGATTTGGAACGCGAAAAAGGGATTACCATTCTTGCGAAGAATACGTCTATTGATTACGATGATTGCCGCATCAATATCGTTGATACCCCAGGGCATGCTGATTTTGGCGGCGAAGTTGAACGCATCATGAAAATGGTGGATGGCGTTCTGCTCGTTGTCGATGCTTATGAAGGATGCATGCCTCAGACGCGCTTCGTTTTAAAGAAGGCGCTGGCTGCCAATTTGACACCGATTGTTGTCATTAATAAAATGGACAAACCTTTTGTGCGTCCGAGTGAAGTAGTGGATGAGGTCATTGACTTGTTCATTGATTTGGACGCCAGCGAAGACCAGCTCGATTTCCCTGTTATTTACGCCAGTGGTGTCAAAGGGATTGCCAGCGAAGATCCGGACAACTTGGGTGACAATCTGAAACCGCTTTTGGACGCTATCGTAGAATACATTCCATCGCCAAAGGGTGATCCTGAAGGAGCGCTGCAGGCACAGATTACGCTCATGGATTACAACGAGTTTGTCGGTAAAATTGCTATTGCCACCATTAATCGCGGAACGATTCATACCAATGATATGGTATCCATCATGAATCGCGAAGGCAAAGTGCGCAACGTGCGCGTGACCAAGCTGTTTGGTTTCAAAGGCCTGAAGCACACGCCGATCGACGAAGCGAGTGTTGGTGAAATCGTTGCCGTATCCGGCTTGGGCGAAATCAACGTCGGGGAAACCATTTGCGCGCAGAACCAGCTGGACCCAATGCCATTCATCAAAATAGAAGAACCAACATTGGAAATGATGTTCCTCATCAACAATTCGCCATTCGCTGGCAAGGACGGCGATCCGATTACCAGCCGCAAGCTGTGGGCGCGTTTGCAAAAGGAAGCAGAAAGCGACATTGCTCTGCATATTTCTGAAACCGATAGTGCGGACATGTTCCGTGTGGCAGGGCGCGGTGAATTGCATCTTTCCATTTTGATTGAAAAAATGCGTCGTGAAGGCTTGGAATTCCAGGTTTCCATGCCACAGGTTATCATCCATGAAGAAGATGGCGTCAAGATGGAACCATATGAATACGTCACCCTTGATGTGCCGGAAGAATACATGGGCACCGTTATGGAAAAAATGAGCACTCGTAAAGGCGAAATGCGCAATATGCAGAATCGTAATGGCGAAGTACGCTTGGAATACGTCATTCCATCTCGTGGGCTCGTTGGCTTCCGTACGCAGTTCCTGACCGATACCCACGGCTATGGGATCATGAATGCTACTTTTGAAGATTACCGTCGTTACAGTGGCTATATTGAAGGCCGTCGCAGCGGCGCGCTGATGGTCTTTCCAGTGCTGAAGAACGCGGCGCCCTTTTCATTGGACCTGGGGTAGACGTGTATGAAGGCATGATCATCGGGGAATCCAACCGAGATCAAGACATTGCCGTTAACGTCTGCAAAGGCAAGAAATTGACCAACACCCGTGCTGCTGGTAAAGACGACGCGGTGCAGCTGAAAGGCGCGCGTGACATGTCTTTGGAACAGTGCATCGCCTTCCTTAATGAGGACGAATACTTGGAAGTGACGCCGCAGGCGCTGCGTCTGCGCAAACGCTTCCTGAAAGCGGACGACCGCGCAAAATATAATAAGAACAAAAAACTCAGCCGCCAACAGGAAGGCTGAGAGCGAAAAGCCGCGTGGGCATCAGAAATGATGTCTGCGCGGTTTTTTTATGATGAGGTGGTAACTTGCAATCGTGTGGAGATTCTTTTATACTGAGCATATGAATCATCGAACGGAGGAAAGCAGATGCGTGTTACAGAAAAGCTGGTTCGCCCCGTCACAGAAGTGAAATATTTGAATGCGGATAATGCGGAACGATATCGGAGCATTATGCGTATTTTTTTTGAAAATTATGAGCGGCTTCGGTATTGGATGGAGCTGGAAGAGGTTCATGCAGCAATGGTGTCTGATCCATATTTTGAGACGTATCGGCTGGATCAATGTCAGCAGGATTTGACAATGCTTGTTGAGTGGAAAAATCTGACGACAATACAAGATACGAGAAATATTCGCACGATCCAGGAATTTCAGAATAAAAAGTTCCGCTATCAGTTGACACCATACAGTGTGGAGATAGAGCGTTTGGTATTGCGATTGGAAAATCTTCAGGTAGAGGGCGCTTCTCTCGAACCCTCGCTGTTAGAACGAATCCGCGATCATGTGGCGCGTTTTGCGCAGATGACAGATGTGACTGCAGATGAAGTGCATATCTGGTGGGAAGATTTGGAACGGGATTTTGAGCGTCTCAATCGTAATTATCAGGACTATATGCGTGACCTTAACAGTGTGCGTGCAGAGGAAATGATGCGCACACAGGCCTTTCTGGTATTCAAAGATAAACTGGTGGAGTATCTGCGCAACTTTGTAAAGAGCCTACAGAGCCATGTAGGCGTGATAGAAGAAAATCTGCGCGATTTGCCACAGGAGGTGGTCGATCAGGTACTGGATAATGAGATTGATCATCTTATGGCAATCCCGCGGCTGGAACAGGCTGTGAGTCGAGCTGATCTTGAAGAAAAAGTTCGTGGGCGTTACGCGAGCATTTATGCATGGTTTGTGACGGATGGCAGCGGTGAAAATGAAGCAAGCCGTCTTTTTGATGCGACCAATGAGATCATCCGCCGCATCACACGTTATGCAGCGCAGCAAAGTGAGCAAAACCTGATGGGTGCCAACCGACGCGAAGAATATCGCAAAGTGGCAGAACTTTTTCTGGCGTGTGAAGACGTTGAAGCGGCGCATCGCATGTCTGCGATGGTGTTTGGAATAGCGCGTCCACGGCATTTGCGGTTGCTTGCGGAACGTGAAAGCGAGAGCAGCAATAAAAGTGTGTACGAAGAGGCTCCGGGAATGCTAGTGCTTAAGCCGCATGTGCGTACTTATCGCGAAAAAGCACAGCGTTCAGCGATTCGAGATGTTTCTGCAGAAAAGCAACAGGCGCGTGAAGCGGCGCTGGCGGAGATGAAGGAAGATCAATTACGCATTGCTGCATTGGAGAAAAATGGTGTGATTGATTTGGCTGCATTGCCGGTTATTGAGTCGCGGACACGTGCGATGCTTTTGCGTTGGTTGTCTGATGCACTGGAGGATTCTTCACAT
>CALAKO010000045.1 GCA_937922955.1 uncultured Peptococcaceae bacterium
TGGTGTAGGATAGGCAGTTGTTGGTACTGCGTTGAGCTTGTTGAGTGCAAGGGGAATGCCTGCTTTGCGCGCCTCTTCAAAAACCAGCGCAGCATAATCGTACCAGGTTGTGGTACCACTGGCTACCAAATGGTACAAGCCTGCGACATCCGGTTTATTCAGTGCGACACGAATGGCATGTGCTGTACAATCAGCCAGCAGTTCAGCACCTGTTGGCGCACCAAACTGATCGTTAATAACCGCTAATTCTTCACGCTCTTTTGCCAGACGTAACATCGTTTTGGCGAAGTTATTTCCTTTTCCTGCATAGACCCAGCTGGTCCGGAAAATAAGATGCTTCGCGCAATATTCCTGTAACGCTTTTTCTCCGGCTAACTTGGTTTCACCGTAAACATTTAGTGGTGCGGTTGCATCCGTCTCCAGCCATGGCATATCGCCATTTCCAGGGAAGACGTAATCAGTCGAGTAATGGATAACCCAAGCTCCAACTTCATTTGCTGCTTTCGCAATCGCTTCGACACTTGTTGCATTAAGTAATTGTGCAAACTCCGGTTCTGATTCTGCTTTGTCTACTGCGGTGTGAGCGGCTGCGTTGACAATAATATCAGGCCGAATGCTTCTTATGGTTTCAGCTACACCGTCAGGATTACTAAAATCACCGCAATAATCAGTAGAGTGAACATCAAGAGCAATCAAATTACCCAAAGGTGCCAGAGCACGCTGTAGTTCCCAACCTACCTGCCCTGTTTTGCCAAAAAGGAGGATATTCATTACTGGCGGCCCTCATAGTTCTGTGCAATCCATGACTGATAGGCACCACTTTTCACATTTTCGACCCATTTTGTATTGGACAGGTACCATTCCACCGTCTTCCGAATCCCGCTCTCAAACGTTTCCTGTGGTTTCCAACCCAATTCGCGGCTAATCTTGTCAGCATCAATCGCATAACGGCGATCGTGTCCCGGACGATCGGCAACATAAGTAATTTGCTCGCGGTAAGATTTCTCTTTCGGTACAATCTCATCCAACAAATCACAAATAGTCAGCACAACATCGATGTTTTTCTTTTCGTTGTGTCCACCAATGTTATAAGTTTCACCCGCTTTACCTTCGGTTACGACGGTATATAACGCACGCGCATGATCTTCAACATACAGCCAGTCACGAATTTGATCCCCTTTGCCATAAATAGGTAATGCCTTACCTTCCAGAGCATTAAGAATTACCAGCGGAATCAATTTTTCCGGAAAGTGATAAGGACCGTAGTTATTCGAACAGTTAGTCACAATGGTCGGTAAACCATAGGTACGTTTCCACGCGCGGACTAAATGATCGCTGGATGCTTTAGAAGCAGAATATGGGCTGCTTGGCGCGTAAGCTGTCGTCTCAGTAAAGAGGGGTAATTCTTCTTTATTATTTACTTCGTCAGGATGAGGCAAATCACCATAGACTTCGTCAGTAGAAATATGATGAAAACGGAAGCTATTTTTCTTGTCGCTATCAAGAGCAGACCAGTAATTGCGAGCGGCTTCCAAAAGGACATAAGTACCAACAATATTGGTTTCAATAAATGCCGCAGGACCTGTAATTGAACGGTCAACATGGCTTTCAGCTGCCAGGTGCATCACTGCATGCGGCTGATGCTGAGCAAAAATCCGTGCCATTGCAGCAGCATCGCAAATATCCGCATGTTCAAAAATATAGCGTTCAGAATCAGAAACATCAGCAAGTGATTCCAGGTTTCCGGCGTACGTTAATTTATCGACATTAACAACACTATCCTGCGTATTATTTATAATGTGACGAACTACAGCAGAACCAATAAATCCTGCGCCACCAGTAACAAGTATCTTCACTTTTTTATTCCATATTACTTCAGAGCATGCTGTGAAATAAGCGGCTCTTAGTTTGATTAATAGAGGTATTAATGCACGCTACCGCCCCTGGCTTTACAGCTACCAGAGCACTGCATGCATGCCTACGATGTGACGAGCGTTACCCACTCGCGCTAAACCCGAAAAATTCAAACGCTAATTGTCTTACCA
>CALAKO010000046.1 GCA_937922955.1 uncultured Peptococcaceae bacterium
AAGTAGGTGAGAGCATGACCGATCGGACAACTGCTTATGCCAGGCTTGTTGTATCAGGCAAGAAGGTGGTTGGGCGTTCGGAATATCTTGCCTGTAAACGGCACCTGGATGATCTCAAAAGAAGCAAAGGCAAGGAGTTTATATATAAATTCGATGTGAAAGCGGCGGAAAATGCTATCAATATTGCCAATGAATTGACCATTGCCGAAGGTAAAGAGCAAAAAAAGTTAAAAACACGCGGCTTTCAAAATTTTATCATTGGCAGTCTGCATGGGTGGAAAGTAAAGCGCAAAGGTTTTCTACGATTTCGTGAAGCCTATGTACAGATGGCGCGTCAGAATGGTAAATCTTTTATTGCAGGAACAGAAGCGAATAATTGGGCGTCTTTCAGTGGGTACCACGAAGGGCGCGTTTTTTGTACCGCGACAAAACAGGCACAGGCAGATATTGTCTGGGACGAGGTGCGGAAATTTATCCAATCAGACGCCGACCTTGATCAGATTTACCATATCAAAGAACACGACCGCACCATTAAAGCGCTGATGACTGGCACCGTTATTAAGTCGGTGGGACGTGACACAAAAAGCGCTGATGGTTTTCGATCTGTTTTGGCGATTGTAGATGAATACCATGCACATCGCAACGACCAGATGTATAAGCTGATGCTGGATGGGCAGATCAATGTTGACAGCGCCCTGACGTTGGCCATTACAACACCAGGATTTAACCTCAATGGCCCTTGTTACAAGCAGTATCAGATGGCGAAGAAGGTACTGGAAGGTGTCATCGTAAAAGACTCTCTCTTTGTCTATATCGCTGAGATGGATAAAAACGATGATATTTGGGACTATCACAACTGGGCGAAAGCGAATCCATTACTGCTATGGAATGAGGATGACACAGTCAATATGGACAAGGTTTATGTCATGGCTGAAAAAGCCATCGACGCCAAAGAAAAAGGTGGAGAGGATCTGGTCAACTTCATGACGAAATCGCTTGGTGTATGGGTCACTTTCGCAGAGGGCAGCTTCGTGAAAATGGATGCGTTCAAAGCGTGCGAAAGTGAGCGTACGCTTGAGGCTATGCGAGGACGTGGCGCCTATCTTGGCATTGACCTGTCGAGCGGCGGTGACTTGACGTCTATTGCCCTTGTTTTTCCGCTGGAAGGAGAAAAATATCATGTTTATGCACACAGCTTCATGCCAGAACTGCGTTTGCTGGAGCATGAAAAAAGCGATGATGCGCCCTATCGAGCCTGGGAAAAAGATGGGCTGCTGACGCTGACATCAGGCATGTTTGGGTTAAAAACCGATTATAAGTACATTATCAAGCATCTTGAAGATCTGATTGCAGAATATAACATTGAGATTCTTGCATGTGGATACGATTCACACAATGCCAGTGCCTTCTTAAGTGACCTTTTAGCGTTTGGATTTGACTGCATTGAGGTGCCGCAATCAGCAAAGAGCCTTAGTGAGGCGACACAAGATTTTGCGTTGTCGGTGGAAGCCTTGCAAGTGGAATATGACAAGAAAAATGCTCTTTTCAGCTGGTCAGTGGCGAATGCAACGCTGACAAAGAACAGCTTTGGTGAAGTTAAGATTGACAAGCAGCGTGAAGAGCAACGCATTGACCCGGTGGATGCCGTGATTGATGCATGGAAAATCATGCTGTTGAACCGGAACGCGGCGACGTTGGACGTCAACGATTATTTCGATGATTTCATGAGCATGATGCTGTGAGGGAGGTGAGACACATCAATATTTTAGACAAATGGGCCATGAATCGGATGGAGAGACGTTTAAAGAACAGTACAACGGTGTCAAGTATAGAGCAGATGAATCAGTTTTTTGAGTCCATTCGAACGTCAAGCGGAGGGGAAAACCTATCGGAAGTTACCTATTTGAGCTGTATCAAGATCCTGTATGAGACGGTTGGAAAGCTGAATTTTGACGTTTTGCAGGACACAGACAAGGGCACAAAGCGCATATTCGACCATGAACTGGTACCGATCCTGCGCAGGCGGCCGAATCCGCACATGACGCCGACAATTTTTAAACAGCTGATGGAGCGGAACCGTAACCATTATGGCAATGCCTATGCTTATATCGAGCGTAATGCAGGTAATGGGAAGCTTTTGAGTTTAACGCCGTTGCATCCGCCGAATGTACGCGTTCTGGTGGACAATGTTGGCTTACTAGGGGCAGGAAGCCGAATCATGTACCGGTACAACAGCCCACGCACTGGTGACACGTATCTCTTTGATGAGCAAGATGTGCTGCATCTCAAGTTTTCCCTCACCGAAGACAGTGGCTTAGTGGGGCGTTCGGTGCAGGAAGTGCTCGCCAGCACGATGGAAGGGGCGAAGGCGTCGCAAGCGTTTTTAAATAACCTTTATCAAAAC
>CALAKO010000047.1 GCA_937922955.1 uncultured Peptococcaceae bacterium
AAATGCCAAAATAGGGTTTATCTACAGTCTGAAGCAACAAATCCCTTGTATGGGATTTGTTGCTGTAATGAATCAAAAACGTTTTTTCTTACTCTTCATTGACATGTCATACCAAAGCGGAGACGCAACAAAAATAGAGGAGTAGGTCCCACTTACTATACCAATAATCAATGCGAGAACAAAGATCTTTGTCGTTTCCCCACCAAAAAGGAATACACAGATAATTGGAATCAGAGTGGTTAAAGATGTAAACAAAGAACGACGTAAGGTTGACTGGATTGCCTTGTCAACCGTATTTGCCAAATCATCACGTTTGACAGTACCTAAACGTTCTCGAATACGGTCAAATACAACGATTGTATCATTGATCGAATACCCGAAAATGGTCAAAATGGCTGCAACAAAGTTCGAATTAACTTCTAACTGAAAAATTGAGAAAATGCCCAGCGTGATCAAAATATCATGGAACAAAGCAATATTTCCAGCCAAAGCAAATCGCCATTGGAAACGAATGGTAATATACGCTACCATCAGCACCACTGCTATTACAAGGGCCAAAACACCTGAAAGAAGAATCTCTTGGCCAATAGAAGGGCCGACAGCATTTGTAGAAAGCACCTCAAAATTTCCTGAAGCCTCTGTCAGATTTTGTTCAAACTCATCCTGTGCACTCTGATCCATAAACTCTGTTTTGATTTGAAAAGCCCCATTATCCATTTCCTGGATTTGCACACCATCATAACCCATATCACCAAGTTCGTTGCGCAAATCACCGATTTCCTTAGTATCTTCGAACTGAATTTGAAAAACTGTACCGCCTGTAAAGTCGATGCCAAAATTCAAGCCCTGGACAAACAACGATACAATACCAGCGATCAGAATAATACAGGAAAGAGCGTAAGCAAATTTTCTTTTTCCTATGAAGTCAAAATTCATTGCTGTGCCTCCTTCCGCTTGATACCATAAAATTTCGGCGTTTTAATCACTCCGCCTTTAACCAAATTTCTTAATATAAATCGTGTAAAGCTGATTGCTGTAAACAGACTTAAAATAATACCAATAGCCAATGTTACTGCAAAACCACGAATTGAACCCGTGCCAAGCAACATCAAAACAAACGTTGCAATTAATGTTGTAACATTAGAGTCCAAAATTGTTACAAAAGCCTTTTTAAAGCCAGAATCTGTTGCTACTCGTACTGTTTTGCCAACACGAAGTTCTTCGCGAATGCGCTCATAGATTAACACATTTGCATCGACAGCCATGCCTATGGACAACAAGAACGCAGCAATAACCTGTAAAGTAATCGTGGAACGAATGAGGATCAGCGCACCTGCCAACAAAACAGCATAAAGCACTAATGAAATCACAGCGATTAACCCTGGTCCGCGATAAATGACCAGTAAGAACAACGCTAACAAAATGCAACCAATCATAGCTGCTTGCAAACTTTTTGCAATGGCATCAGGTCCTAGCTGTGCGCCAACTGTATTCTGTTCAACAATTTCCAAATCTACAGGGAGTGCCCCTGAATTCAACTGAATGGCTAAATTCGATGCATCTTCGTAGGTAGAAAAGCCACCAGAAATGGAGGCTTGTCCATTGGTAATTGGTTCGAGAATGCTTGGAGCGGAAATTATTTGTCCATCCAAAACAATTGCGATGGCTCGATTTTGATCACCTTCGCTGTACTTGCTGCAGAGATCTTCTGTTGCATTCTTGAACGCTTCAGCCCCCTCATCATCAAATGCGATATCAACCTCAAAACGCTTGCTTGCATCGGTCGCCTGATCATTGGCTTTGGCCTGAGCATCTTTCAAATGAGAACCATCGACAACCACTTCTCCTGTATCAACGCGAATAAACTGCATCTTTGCCGTTGAACCAATGGTTCGAACAGCTTCTTCTGGATCTTCAACCCCAGGTAATTCGACAGCGATACGATTATCTCCTTCTAAACGAACATCTGGTTCTGCAACACCAAGACCATTGATACGATTATTAATAACCGAAATGGCTCCCAGCATATCTTCATTTGAAGTGCCTTCTGGTGCTTCCAAGCGAACCAAAACCCCACCCTGTAAATCGAGCCCCAAATTAGCATGATCACGATAAACAGGAACAAGGGCACACGCGGCAACTACGATCGCCAACATGACCGCAACCACCACTGCAACTCTTCCTCGTTGCATGAATCAATCCCTCCTAAAATATTGAATTCAAAGCTACGACCTATTATAGAATAATTGATCATTAAATAAAAGTAAAAAATGAGCTGCGTTGACGCAGCTCATTTGTAAAGTCGCATCCTTATTCAGTATTTCTGAAACATCAGCTGCTCTTATTTGTTTTCTTCGCTTTTTGGCTCATCATCAGCCACAACAGGTTCATCAGAAGCCTCTTCAACTTGTTCAACAGTTTCAGCTTCTTCAGGAATCGCTTCCTGCTCATCCTCTTCTTGAAGAACCGCTGCCACATACTGACGGTTAAGCTCAATTACCAAACCATCCGCGATTTCAACGTAGATATAACTATCATTAAGATCGCGTACGTAGCCAGTAATCCCACCAACGGTTAAAATACGATCATTTACTTTAAGTGCATTCAACATCTGTTTGTGTTTATCCTGATGTTTTTTCTGAGGTCTGATCATCAGAAAATACAACAATGCAAATAAAGCAACAATGTAAATAAGCATAAAACCGCCACTGCTAGCACCAACAATCATTTATTTCCCTCCTCATCACAAGAATACTACTATCTTACAACATTTTAGCCAATAATTGAACTACATTTTATACTCATCAAAGAAATGTTGCCGAAACTCAACATATCTGTCCTGACGTATTGCTTCACGCAATTCCTCCATCAAATTATTAAGGAAGTAAATATTGTGAATAGAAATCAAACGATAGGCAAGCATTTCATTCGCTTTGAAAAGATGACGAATATAGGCTTTTGTAAAATGTCTGCAGGCATAACAATTGCACCCCTCTTCCAGTGGTGTTGTATCCTTAATATACTGTTGATTTTTGATACTCAATCGACCTCTCCGTGTCCAGAAAGCTCCATGTCGCGCAATTCGTGTGGCCTGTACACAGTCAAACATATCCACACCATAACCAGCTGCCTGAACAAGATTATCCGGATTGCCCACACCCATCAAGTAATGAGGCTTATTCTCAGGCATATATGGCACTGTTTCTTCTAACAGATGATACATGGTTTCATTTGGCTCGCCAACGCTGAGGCCGCCGATGCCATATCCTGGCAAATCAAAACTGGTAATCTGTTCAATGCTCAGCTTTCGCAAGTCAGGATACATCCCCCCTTGAACAATTCCGAAAAGAGCCTGACGTTCCGGAGCAACCTGTGCTTTCACACAACGCTCCAACCATCTGGTCGTGCGTTCAAGAGAATTCTTCGTGTAGGTGCGATCGGCCGTATGAGGAATGCATTCATCAAAAGCCATAATAATATCAGCGCCCAAAGCATTCTCTATTTCCATGACCGACTCCGGCGTAAACAAGTGTTTTGACCCATCTAAATGTGAGCGGAAAAGCACGCCTTCTTCGGTGATTTTCCGCAAATCCCCTAGACTAAAAACCTGAAATCCACCACTATCGGTCAAGATTGGACGATCCCAATTCATAAATGCGTGCAAGCCACCCAATTCTTTAATTAATTCATGACCTGGACGCAAATACAAATGATATGTATTGGAAAGAATAATCTGCGACTTGGCTTCTTTTAATTCATCGGGCGTCAGTGTTTTAACCGCCGCCTGTGTGCCAACTGGCATAAATGTTGGTGTTTCAATATCTCCATGTGGCGTTGACAAGCGACCAACACGTGCATTGCTACGATTACACTTTTTCTCAATAGTAAATTCAAAACTCATTATTTTTCTCCTGGATTAATAAACATGGCATCCCCAAACGAAAAGAAACGGTATTTTTGAGCAACCGCTTCCTGATAGGCATTCAAAATCAATTCTCGTTTTGAAAGAGCACTAACTAGCATCATTAACGTGGATTTCGGCAAATGAAAATTCGTAATCAACCCATCAACAATTTGCCATTTATATCCTGGATAAATAAAAATATTCGTCCAACCACTGCCAGCAATCAAGCGCCCATCGCGCGCCGCACTTTCCAGCGCTCTCGTTGAGGTAGTGCCAACAGAAATAATTCGCCGTCCTTCAGCTTTTGCTTGATTGATTCGTTCAGCCGTCTCTTTACTGATCTCATAATACTCGGAGTGCATTTCATGATCTTCAATGTCCTCTTCGCTCACGGGCTTAAACGTTCCCAGACCAACATGGAGCAACACCTCTTCAATCTCCACACCTTTTTCTTTTAATAACGCCAACAAATCTTTTGTAAAATGCAAACCTGCCGTAGGCGCAGCTGCAGAGCCATCCACCTTAGCATACACGGTCTGATAGCGAGTCTGATCTCCTAATTGTTCGTGAATATACGGCGGCAATGGCATTGTTCCCAAGTCTTCAAGTATCTCTTCAAAAATACCATCAAAATGGAACGTAATTTTACGTCCAGCACTGGTGTTTTCAATAACTTCACCTTTCAATCGGCCTTCCCCAAAATCAATAACGGTGCCCACTTTTGCACGCTTACCAGGATGAACCAGTACTTCCCACGTATTTGGAAGCATCTCATCACGTTTTAACAGCAATACCTCAATTTTTGCTGTTCCACCTTCTTTTGTACCAAAAATTCTTGCTGGAATAACTTTTGTATTATTAATCACCAAAACATCGCCAGCATGTAGATAATTTACAATATCTTTAAACACGTGGTGTTCAACAGCACCAGTGTATTTATCCATAACCAACAACCGTGAATGGTCACGTTTTTCCGCAGGATGTTGTGCGATTAATTCTGTTGGCAACTCATAATCAAAATCACTTGTCTTCATTTGTTTTTGAATCCCCTCCATCATCTGTTGTAAACATTTCTATTTGTTGACTGGCCTCGATCATTTTCTTTGGCATAGGAAGACCAAAATGCTGGTACGCTTTCTCTGTAGCCACACGTCCCCTCGGTGTTCGTGCCAAAAAACCTTCCTGCAAAAGATAAGGCTCGCACACATCTTCAAGAGTGACTCGTTCTTCACCGATGCTTGCTGCCAACGTATCTAAGCCGACTGGTCCACCCTTATACTGTTCCATTATCGTGAACAATAGATCACGATCCAATTTGTCCAAGCCAGCTTCATCCACTTCTAATTTATCCAATGCATAACCAGCAATGCTGTAATCGATCACGCCCTGACCTTCAACCTGTGCAAAATCACGCACCCGATTCAGAAGTCTGTTGGCTATTCGTGGGGTGCCTCGAGAGCGGCTCGCAATCGAACGCGCACCATCTTGCTCAATAGGAATTTCCAAATATCGCGCGTTAATAGTAATGATCTGAGTCAGATCCTCTACGGAATAAAACTGCAGTCGTTCAATAATCCCAAAACGATCTCGCAACGGTGAGGAAAGGCTTCCTGCTCGTGTGGTCGCACCGATCAACGTAAATGGTGGTAGATCCATCCGCAAACTGCGAGCACTCGGTCCTTTACCAATGATGATATCCAAGACATAATCTTCCATGGCAGAATAGAGCACTTCTTCTACCGCTCTATTCAATCGATGGATTTCATCTATAAACAGCAAATCATAAGGTTGTAAATTGGTCAAAAGTGCAACAAGATCCCCTGGACGTTCAATACTCGGCCCAGAGGTAATATGAATATTGACTTCTAATTCATTGGCAATGATTTGTGCCAAAGTCGTTTTGCCCAATCCAGGGGGGCCATAGAACAAACAATGGTCCAACGCTTCACCACGTACACGCGCAGCTTCAACGTAAACTTTTAGTTTTGTCTTCACCTGCGATTGGCCAATATAATCCTCAAATTTTTTAGGACGAAGATTCTTCTGTATTTTTAAATCTTCGATGATTTCATTAGAGGAAATAATTCGTTCTTCAAGCATGACTTACCCTCGCGATAAATATTGTAACGCTCTCTTTAAGGCAGCGTTCATATCTTTTTCTTCCAAAACATCTGTTGCTTCATACATTTCTTTAATTTCATGCGATCGATATCCCAAGGCTATCAACGCATCATTCAAATCATTTTCAAAAGCACAATTAAGTTTCTTGACTTTTTTATTCTCTCGCACTGGTACTTCTTGCGCAACCAACGGGAATTCTCTAACAATTTTTTCACGCAGCTCTAAAATAAGACGCGCTGCTGTTTTTTTGCCAATTCCTGGTAAAGATGAAAGTACTTTTTCATCTTCAGAAGAAATTGCAGCAATGATCCCCTGTGGAGAAGCAACGCCCAACATTTGCATTGCACTTTTTGGGCCAATGCCAGAGACACCAATTAATATGTTAAACAGCTTCTTTTCCAAAAGATTACTAAACCCATATAATCCTATTTCTGTTTCCCGCACATGCATATATGTATAAATTTCAGCTTCATCGCCAATAGTAAATAGACTTTCGCCATCAGTTGGCATCATTACTTCAAATCCTATCCCGCCAACCATAAGCGTCACCGTTTGACCATCAGCAGCAATAACTTTTCCTTTCAAAAACCCTATCATACAGTGTCCTCCACTTATAACATTCCAGAACGACTATGCGCATGACAAATCGCAATAGCCAAAGCATCAGCTGCATCATCCGGTTTTGGCAATTCGGGCAGCTTCAAAAAATTTTGAACCATGTATTGAATCTGTTTTTTTTCTGCATGACCAAATCCTACCAATGCCTGTTTTACCTGCATAGGTGTATATTCACCAATTGGCAGATTTTCCTGCGCTAATCGTAATAAGAGCACACCTCTTGCCTGTCCGACAGTAATTGCCGTTGTCGCATTGCGTCCAAAATACAATTTTTCAACAGCCACTTCATCAGGATGGTATTGACGAATGATCTGTCTTAGATCCTCATAAATCACCTCTAAACGTTGTGGCATATCCATTTCTGGCTTTGTTATGATTGCTCCATAGGCAACACAGCTTATCTTAAAATTTGTCATTCGAATGACACCATATCCAGTTGTTGCCGTTCCTGGATCTAAACCGAGAATAATCATTCATCCACCACCTTCCAGCATCAATCATCGTTTGATATTCCGAGGGATAAACAACACCAAAATAGTATACAATTCCAAACGTCCAAAAAGCATCAAGGCGCAATAATACGCTTTCAAAACAGCAGGCAACGTCGCAAATGGTTCTGTTGGTCCATACGCGCCAAAAGAAGGGCCACTATTACATATACATGTCAGCGAAGTTGTAAACGCTTCTAAAAGAGGTAACCCAACCGCTGCTGCAAAAAAAGTAGACAAGATAATAATTGTTATAAAAAGAAAAATATACACGGCTACATTTATAATAACACGGTTTGGAATAACATTTCCGCTAATCTTTAAGCTGGTCACCATACGCGGATGGAGCATATTTCGCAACTCGTTACGAGCCTGGCGCAATAAAATTAAAATACGTTCTAATTTTACACCACCGGCTGT
>CALAKO010000048.1 GCA_937922955.1 uncultured Peptococcaceae bacterium
AAAAACAACTTATTTTTCCTTCTCTCACCTTCTTGACTTCATACCATTGGACTTTGTGTTTGAATGATCCGGATCTATAAGTAGTATAGGCTCTGACCCAAGAGGAGAGTCAAGGCAAAACGAAATATTTTTATGATACTATTTATCTCCCGTCCCCTTCAGCCAGCCTGTCATTTCGGCAACCAGCGCCACCGAAAGCGGCAGTAGGAGCAGTGGCCAGCTGCTGACAGCAATGGTGAGCAAAAGCATAGCACCGGGCACAAGATATTTTCGCGGGTGGTGCCAGAGGTCGCTTTCAATGCGCCAGTTTTTCAACGGTCTGTACCATTCCAGCCACACACTGGCTAGGGCGCTTTGAAAAGCGACGTAAACAGCCAAAGCACTCATCAGCCACGTCACGTTCCCATAAACGCATTGCCAGCTCATCAGATACAATGCTTCGCTGAATAGCACACTGCCCGCCAGCAGTCCAGCATAAGGTAGGCAAAAGCGACGTCGCTGCTGCGGCAGGGCACGTACAGCAGCTTCCAACGCTGGATCGCATGAGAGCAAAATGCCCAGCGGCGTATTCAGTGTTAGCAACGCCATTCCCAAAGGCGCTGCCACTGTGCTGTCCGCCAGGTTGTAAAGCAACAGTGGCAGAATCACAGTCAGGACCCACAGCGCTAGGGTATTGACGAGATAGTTCTTATGCGCCCACA
Organism: uncultured Peptococcaceae bacterium; assembly: GCA_937922955.1. Lineage (GTDB taxonomy): Bacteria > Bacillota > Peptococcia > Peptococcales > Peptococcaceae > UMGS1590. Next base: position 702 of record CALAKO010000048.1, read on the forward strand.
GATACCGCACAAAATAATGCAGCATCAATCCGTGTCGCGCACGCGAACGCCGCGGCCGCCCATTGTTCGACTGACGCAAAAAAGCGTAAGCGTCGACGCGCGCAAGCAGCCAAACAGCAGCAAGACCGCTGACCACCAATACCACACTCAGCCACCAACCTGCGCCCAGCCACCAAAACAACAGCCCCAGCAACAACACCCATGGTATGATCACCCTACCGTGTTTGCGCCAGGCGATGGTCAAGGCCGTCAGAACAACACCATTCAAGCTGCCGAGAAACGCCGCCACGAGGGATTGTCCCTGCCAATCCAGCAAGGCCAGCATAAGGGTCAAAAGCGGGGCTGTTTTGGTCAAAAGCACGTAGATCGCCAACGCGCCCACATACCCGTAAACCAGCGCACCGTTGTTCTGCGGCAGCATCAACAGGTGCCGCAGCTGGACAGCCTGCGCCTTCGCCTGTAAGGCATGCGCCATCACGCCTGCACTAAAGAGACCAGGCATCAGACAAAAAACAAAAGGTGCCGTCGCCAACCGTAAATTCAGCGGCGACAAGGCACCATAAACGAGCAAGCAAACGATCACTGTGCGCCAAAGCCGTCGTCCGCGCACACCCAGACACACTCTCGCAAAAATTTTAAATGAGCTCATCATGCAGCGCCTCCCGAATCCGCTCAGCATCCATGGTTTGGCGGTCAAACTGCTGCTCAATACGGCCAGACGCCAATACCAGCACACGATCGGCCGTTAATACAAGACTTTCCAGCACATGCGATGAAAATAACACCGTGCCAACTGCGCGATAGGCCCGAATTTGTTCATAAAGAAACTCCGTGCTTTGAAAATCCAGCCCATTCACCGGCTCATCCAACAGCAGCAACGGCGGCCGCAGCGCAAAAGCCGTCATCAGAAAGACCTTCTTGCGATTCCCTGTTGACAGGGTACGAATCATCGTATCGGCATAGCTTTCGAAGTGAAAACCTTCCAGCAACGTTTCCACATTCGGCAGCGGCACGCCATAAGCCGCACAGACATAAGCCAGATATTCACGAAAAGTGAAATATTGAAAGGCCTGGTCCTCGGCAAACACTGTGTAACGCTGTCGTTTGAAACGCTCCTCACGCGGCACCATCGACACTCCCTGAAAGCATAAAGCCTCCGCACGATAACTTGGCAAAAGTCCTGAGAGAACGTTGATGAGCGTTGTTTTTCCAGAACCATTAAGCCCAATCAGTCCGACCACTTCGTGCGGCTGCAAATGAAAAGAAAGGTCCCGTAATACGGGACGCTCTGTTTCATACCAAGCCGTGAGATTCTCCACACTGAGCAGTGCCGTCATTGCCCATCGCCTCCCTTTGTCCACAGCGTGTACGCCGACCCCAAGAAGGTCACGCTCATAAACAAAAACAGCAAAGTTCCTGGCAAATTCATTGTAACAACGCTGAATACCAAACAAACCACAAACACCATACCCATGATGAGACGAAAATAAAAATGACGCATGCTGCATTCCTCCTTAATATCAGTGCTATTTCTTGATTACAGCATAGCAGCTTACGGCCTGTTCTGCGAAAATGTCCGCAAACGGTCGATTTTTGACCACGAAAAAGCCACGAGGCAAGCAAACCTCGTGGCCAATTCATTATTTTGAAGATAAAACATCGAAGGACAACGTCACAACAGTTGTAAAAACATTGTCTGCGTACTCGGTGCGCACAAGGCCGTCGTATTGCTCGGCCGCCGTCTGCGCGCTCTTCATTCCCCAACCGTGGAGCGCACCAGCCTTGTGAGAACGCAGCACCCCATCTTCCACCGCTGGCGGCTGAGCGCTATTCTCCACCTTGATGACAAGCATCTGCTGAATGCGGCGAATTTTCAGCCGCACGAACGGCCCCGCGTTCACCTGCTGCGCCGCCTCCAGCGCATTATCCAGAAGATTGCCGAGAATGGCGCAAAGATCGGCACCTCGCAGCGTTGTAAAGCGCGGAAATTCCACCGCTGCCTCAAAACACACACCCAGCGATTCAGCCAGCGCCGCCTTACTGTTGATCAGATAATCCACCGTATCATCACCGGTCCAACGTGTGCTGCTCAGATTTTTTAGCGGCGCCTGGAGCGTATCCAGATAGATCACCGCTTCCTCGCCCTTGCCCTGCGTCAAAAGCTGACGCAGTACACCGAGGTGGTTGTGCAAATCATGGAATAATTTGGCGTTGGCCGCATAAGTTCGTTCTAGATTTGCATACTCCCGTTCTGCGCTCTCTGCCTGCAAGGCACGCAGCTGCGCCAGCTCTTTTTCATTTTCCATCTGCCGCTGCATGAGGAACATCAAGACCCCCATCATGAGAATCAGCGACAGCAGCAGCCATTGGTCGAGCACATCGGCATCGAGTGTCAAATAAGGCTGCTCCGACAGGGTGACGACGGCAACAAAACCAGCAATGACCACAACATCCACCATCGTCATCGCTTCTCGTCGCGTCTGTATTGGCTTCTTCCAGACAATCACCGCCAGCACCAGCAAAACCGCATGGAACGCCCATACAGCCGCCTGCCCCGCCAGCGTGGCAGAATCGAGAAAGCTGTACGAATGAAAGCACACCGCCATCCAGGCGGCCGTTACATACTGCCACAGCGCCGTCGCCAGGGTATAGAAAAACGCCACAAACGCTCCCATGCGCCAAGCAGCACCCTGTCCTTTCACCGCGCAAACCGTCAGCAGCAACGCCTCCAGTACCACCGCATAATAATCCGGCAGCAACACCCAATTCAGCACACCACACAGCGCCATCGCCGCAGGAACAACCAGCCAGCGCGCCCTGCCAGCCAGAGGCGCCAGATGCAGCAGACGCATCATCGCAAACAAACCCACAAACAAACGCACCACCATGGCCAACACGGCAGATGCAAAAATGCCACTCATATCAGCTGCCCCCAGTAGCGATTGAGTCGTTCTTTCACATCATGCAAATGACTGCGGCTGACTGGCAGCCGCTGCCCACCTTGAAGCACCGCAAAGCCATCCTTCACCTGCATAACGTGAATCAAATTGACGATCATTCCGCGATCGATATAAATGAACTCTTCAGCATTCAAGCGCTCCATCACCTGCTGCAGGCTCGTGCGTTCCAGGCTCGCTCCATCTTTGGTAATAAAGCACACGTTTTTCCCTTCCCGGGCAATGTAGAGAATGTCCTTGTACGGCAGTTTTTCCAGACGGCTGGCTGTTTGGATGATGTAGCTGCGGCCCTCCTCCAGCATAATCAGCTGCGCCGCATCCTGCACCGCCTGCGGCAGCCGCTGGTCCAGCTCCTGTTTTGGCACATAGCGAAAAATGTTCAGCGCAAAGGCGTCAATCGCATATTCAACATGCGACGTGATAAAAACAACCCGTACCTGCGGCAGCAGCGGCGTGATCTTTTCCACCAACGCCATGCCATCCACACCAGGCATCTCAATATCCAGCAGAATCAGATCAAAGAAAAACCCATCGTCACAAATATCTGCCAAAAGATTCTCACTTGCCGTATAGGTGGTCACCGTCGCCGCTGCCCCTATCGCCTGTAAGGCTTCTTCCGCCAGCCGACGATGCAGTGCCACCGCCTGCGGCTCGTCATCGCAAATCGCCAGTTGAATCATCATGCTCACCTCCGTCGTTTTTACCATTGTAGCTCAGTCTTCGATCATCGCGCAATGAAAAACGGCTCCCGCAAAAGGAACCGTTTATCTTCTATCAAAAAATCTGCCTCGTCCCACCCTTAACGCAATGGTGCACGACGAATCATTGCAAAAGCGCCTCCAAAGCCAATACTAATGAAAACAAGCATCGAGAGCATTGGGCAGTCAAATCGAATGTCACCATGATCAGTGAATCCTGCACAGCTGTAAATAAACGTTGCCACATTATAACGCATTGTGTCAGAAAGAATTACATTGAATATCACTGGCACTACCACAAATAACAGACACCATAAGGTAATACCCACAATCATCATACGTTTTTTGCCAATGCGTGTACTCAAAACAGCACCAACGTAACCAAAGCAAACCATAACCATATAAAGCGCAAAACGGCTCAGCAACTGTATCCACCAGGCTTGTCCCGGACCATAAACAGCCTCGAAACCAGATATGTATCCTGGCGACAGCCCAGTCAACACCCCAGCTGCTATCGTGTCAACAACAGCCAATAAAGCGGCTGTCTGCACAAACATCACCACAGTTGCCAGAAAAATGTATTTTCTGGTAAATCCATTCTGCATCAGCATTTTAAAATCTTCTCGAAAGCCAAAAAGGCCAAAAATAAAAATGAAAATCACCGAACACAGTTCCATACAGGCAAAATATGGATGAGTAACACTGCCGCGCCCCAGATACGTCAAAAAGAAGGTAACTGCAAGAATACTGTACTCAATACAATAAAAGATTACCAGAAACTTAAGGGTCGTCACACATTCAAACTGTATCAACGCTTTTAACTTGCCCATTGGTTATCCTCCCTTTCATTCGTCAATTTTACAAAGAGCTTCTGCAAATTAAGCGGTGCAAACTGAAGATGTGTCTCTGAACTCACTGGTGTACGTTCTCCAAGAATATAGGCGGTCATCATCCCACCCAAATGATCTTCGCCAATAAGCTGCTTATTGGCACAATACTTCTCCACATCAGCACAGGCCCCACTCACCGCATAGCCACGAGCCAAAAGGTCCGCAACGTTTTCTGCCAACAACACCCGTCCAGTATCAATGAGCACCACATCCTCGATGATATTAGCCACTTCTTCAATCAAATGCGTCGCAATAACCAGCGTATTACCTTCACGCTCGTATTTCTCAAGCAATAATTTATAAAACAACTCCCGATTATTGGCATCCAGCCCCAGCACCGGTTCATCAAAAAACACAAATGGCACATCGAGCGACAACGCAATAACCAGCTTAAAAATCGACTGATAGCCTTTTGACAACGCTCGGAAGCGCTTATTCACATCAAGCTTAAAGCGATCGGCCAACTCATAGGCGAGTGCCTCATCAAATCCATCGTAAAACCGTTTGGTCCATTTGAAGTGCTCACGAACGCGTAGATTTGGGC
>CALAKO010000049.1 GCA_937922955.1 uncultured Peptococcaceae bacterium
AGTCCCCCCAAAAATTGATCATCCCCCCACCGCGGCGACAGGGAAAATAACAAAACAGGGCTGGTGTATTAATTGGGATTTTATCGCCGCGGGAGCGGGTTTGGCGGTGATGCGGGGGGATTATTGAGCGAATTTCTTCCTTATATATGGTGTTTTTCGATTGGCTGCAAAGAAAAAGGATTGAAGCGGTGGCTTCAATCCTTTTTTGTTTAGGTGTGGCGGTCGAGCTGGCTGCGATAGACAAGGGGCGGCAGGCGGTCGAGTCGGCGTTGGCGTCGGCGGGTGTTGTAGAAATGGATGTAGTCAGCGATGGCCTGGGCAAGGGTGTCGTAGTCATCGAACTGGTGAAGATGGTACATCTCACTTTTAAGGGTGCCCCAGAAGGCTTCCATGGGGCCGTTGTCGATGCACATGCCAGGACGGGACATGCTTTGGAGCATGCCTTGGTCGAGGAGTTTGATTTTGAATTTTGGGTTGGTGTATTGGAAGCCGCGATCGCTGTGGACGAGAGGGTGGGCGTCGGGGTATTTGGCGATGGCACGGTCAAAGGTGGTGAAAACCAGGCTGTTGTTGTTGCTCGGGCTGATGTGGTAGGCGACGATGTCGTTGGCTTTGAGATCAAGAATGGCAGAGAGATAGAGTTTCTGACCATGGGAGTATTGGAGTTCGGTAACGTCGGTGAGCCATTTCTCGTTTGGCTGAGCGGCCTTGAAATCGCGCGCAAGGATGTTGGCCGGCAGCTGAATGAGAGGCTCGGCGTGCGCAGCAGGCTGTTTGGTGCGAATGATGGCGCGCAGCCGGCCGATTTTGGCCAGGCGATGGAAGCGCTTTTCGTTGTAGTGGGTGTGGTGGAGGGCGTTGTATTCGTCGGCCAGGCGACGGTAGCCATAGATGCCGCGGTATTCCTGATAGATGAGTTTCATTTCAGCGAGGATGCGGCGGTTTTCCTGTTCGCTGGCGGATGGGGTGCGGCGCAGCCAGCGGTAGTAGGCGGAGCGGCTGATGGAAAGGGCGCGGCAGAGCTCGGCGACGCTGTGACCCTGGCTGGCCATTTCCTGAACAACGAGGTATTGGTGCTCATGGCGGACACCATTCAGCCCCACCTCCTTTCGAGTTGGCGGAGTTTTTTTAGGGCGGTGTTTTCGGTTTGCAGGCGCTGGATTTCGGCTTGCAGGAGTTTGTTTTCAGACTGCAGGCGTTCGATCGGGGTCATGACGGCAGGGTCTTTGCGCTTGCCGCGTTTATCGAGAAGACCTTCGAGGCCGAAGTCCTGGTATTTGCGTACCCAGGAGTAGACTTGCTGGTAACTGATGTGATAGGTGTTGATGGCGAGATCATAGTCTTTGCCATTGGCGAGACAGTAGCAAACGATTTCAACACGCTCTTCGAGGGTGGTTTTACGCCCGGGCATGGTGGTGCGGGCGCTGTTGTCGCGCGGCGCTTTTGGCGGACAGGTGTCGTCGCTGTATTGTTTGATCCAGGTGCGCAGCTGGGTGCGGGCGCGAATGTTGTATTTTTTGCAGATGTCGCGCTGACTGCCGCGGCCGGATTGGTAGTCTTCAACGGCTTGCCGTTTGAGCTCCGGCGGGTAGTAGTTGTTGTTGGAGGGGCTTTGTAGGGCCGTTTCGCCCTGACTTTGGTAGAGGGCAACGAGGTCTCGCAGGGTGCGAGAACTGATTTGGAACTGTTCAGCAATGGTTTGGTAGCTGCCGGCACCAGCCAGGTAGGCGTGAACGGCATCGAGGCGTTGTTGATCGGTCAATTTGCGTTGTCTCATAAGTGGTTCCTCCTTATAGTATGATTTGTGCGAATTCGCACTATATATAGAGGATACCAAATCGGCTTCATCTATACAAATAGCAATAAACTAATGATATATTGAATCGTGGATGATTGGCGTGTTGATGCTTGTTGCAGCGTTTGATGAATGGTTATGGTTTTGTTTTCTAGTTGTGATGTTTTTGAAGGAAAGCATAAAAAAGCCACCCATCGTGGGTGGCTTTGTGTGTTATTCAGCAGCGATGACGGAATTGGTGAGGGTGCCGATGCCTTCGATGGCAACGGTGATGGTGTCGCCAGGAGCGAGATGACCCACACCAGCAGGGGTGCCGCTGTAGATGAGGTCCCCTGGATAAAGGGTGGTGAACGCGGAAAGGTGAGCGATGAGACGCGCAATGGAGAAGATCATTTGGCTGGTGTTGCCGTCTTGTCGAAGCTCGCCATTGAGATAGGAGCGCACACCAAGATTTTGTGGGTCTTTGATGTCGGTGACAATCCATGGACCAAGCGGTTTATAGGTTGGCTGAGATTTTGCACGGAGCCATTGTTTGTCGGCGTTTTGGTAGGTGCGGTCGGAAACATCGTTGCCGCAGGTGTAGCCGAGGACGTAATCTAAGGCATGTTCTTCGCTGACACGGCTGCAGCGACGGCCAATGACGGCAACCAGCTCGGCTTCGTAGTCCACGGTGTGATCGAGGCGGCTGATGGCGATTGGCGTGTTTGGACCGGTGATGGCGGTGCTGGCGCAAAGAAAGGCAATAGGATCGTCCGGATTGGCGCGGGTTGGATCGATGTGCTTAAATTCGTCGACGTGGGCGGCGTAATTGAGGCCAATGGCGTAGACGTGCGATGGGTTGACGGGTGCAAGCAGAGTGCAGTCGTCGAGCGGCAGGGTGGTGTTGGTGAGTTCAATGTCCCGGCCGAAGATGTCTCCATCGATGAGGGTGGCCACATCGTTTACGGTATCAATGGCGGCGTAGTAGAGCTGCTGATTGTAGTTGATGCGGGCGATGTTCATGGTGCATTCCTCTCTTTCTTTCGTGCCACGGTGTATGGGCAACGGGCAAGCGCCAAGCGGCGCTGCCGATGTTTGACGAAATCTTTTTATTTTATAATAACACTACTGGCCTGGGTTGACCACAAAAAAATGGTGCTGGTGCGCCTTAGCGAGCGCAAAAAAATCCCTCTCAGAAGGTCTGAGAGGGATGACGGATCGAAGTGTTATGCGAGCACACGGCCGCCGCTGGTGTATGGATAAGCGTCGTAGCTTTGGATGCAGACGCTCTGACCAGGAGCTGGTGCATGGATGTACATGCCATCACCAATGTAGATGCCAACGTGGTACGCGCTGTCGCCCCAGAATACAAGGTCGCCAGGCTTCAGAGCCACGAGGGAAACCGGTGCTACAACATCCTGCTGTTCGTAGGTGGTACGTGGCAGGCTGATGCTGTTTTCAGCGAAGACATACTGTACGAGACCGCTGCAGTCGAAGCCGCTTGGGTTGGTGCCGCCCCATACGTATGGAACGCCAAGATACTGCATAGCACTAGCGATGATGGAACGAGCGGTGCCATCGGAGATGCCGCCAACGATTTCATCGATGGTGCCCTGGTCTACGCCAGAGTTGCTGCTGTTATTATTATTGTTGTTGTT
>CALAKO010000050.1 GCA_937922955.1 uncultured Peptococcaceae bacterium
CAATATGACATCAAACGCGGTCTACGTAACGCTAACGGAACAGGGGTTCTCGTCGGTATCACCCGCATCTCCGAAGTTTGCGGTTACACCGTTGAAGATGGCAAAAAAATTCCATGCGAAGGCCAACTCATGTACCGCGGTATTCCGATCACCGATCTCGTGCACGGATTTGAACGCGAACAACGTTTAGGGTTTGAAGAAATTGTTTATCTTTTGGTATTCGGTTCTCTGCCAAACCGTCAGGAATTAAACTGGTTCAACAAAACCCTGCAGAAACGCCGCACTTTCCCAGATAATTTCAAGGAAGACATCTTCTTACGAATTCCAAGCAACAATCTCATGAACAAATTGCAGCGCGTGGTGCTCTCGCTCTATTCCTATGACGAAGATCCGGACAATATCGAATTGGGCAACGTACTCGCTCAATGTCTCGACTTGATCGCTAAAATGCCGCTCATGGTTGCCTACGCGTATGCTTCCAAAGAACATTACTTCAACCATAAGAGTCTGATCCTGCATCATCCTCTGACTAATGGCAGCACCGCCGAAAACATTCTGCATCTGATTCGTCCAAACAGCGAATTTACTCCGTTGGAAGCAAAAATTCTCGACCTCTGCCTGATTCTGCAGGCCGACCACGGCGGCGGTAACAACTCTGCCTTCGCAACCCACGTTGTGTCCTCCTCTGGGACCGACACCTACTCTGCCATTTCTACTGCTATTGGTTCCCTCAAAGGTCCACGCCATGGTGCCGCCAACCAGCGCGCTCACGCCATGGTCAAAGACATTCAGGAACACGTTCAGCATTGGAACAGCGACGGTGAAGTGGCCGATTACCTGCGTAAAATTCTCGCTGGTGAAGCCTTTGACCGCAGCGGACTCATCTACGGCATGGGCCATGCCGTTTACACCCTCAGCGATCCTCGTGCCGAACTTCTTAAAGAAAAAGCCGCGGTGCTCGCTCAGGAAACCGGTTTTGAAACGCAGTACGACTTGCTCAGCCGCATTACCCGCATGACCAAGGAAATCATGCGTGACCGCAAAGGAGCTGACTTCAACATCTGCCCAAACATCGACCTCTATACCGGTCTCATCTACGAAATGATGGGCATTCAGTCCGATCTTTTCACTCCGCTCTTTGCTACCGCTCGTATTGCCGGCTGGTCGGCTCACCGTCTCGAACAGGTCATGGACAGCAAAATCATGCGTCCTGGTTATTTCTACCTCGGTGCCAACGACCTCACCTATCTGCCGCTGGACGAACGCGGCGAACTTTAATCGTTTCAACAACGCCATCCTCTCACGAGGGTGGCGTTTTTTCACGCCATCGTCAAAAAAGAGAACTATTTGTCACTTTTTGATTGCGCCACGCCCACAAAAGTGATATATTTATCTCATCAAGAGACATATATATCACTTTATTTGAAAGGAGCAACCTCTCATGGATAAACGTTTACCAAAGAAAACGCGTCGTCGCCTGGTGATTGGCGCCATTGTTGTGATTGCACTATCGCTCTTGGGCGCTGCTTATGCACTGGCGTTCAACGACGGCCGTTTTGTCTACAGCATGGATCTGTCCACCTACACCTTCCAGCCAAAGGATCTTTCCATGCTCATTCCCGGCGCGCTGGTCTTCTGCTACGTCGTCTATTTTCTCATCGCCATTTGGAGCCATGCCATCAAGCTGATGTTCACAAAAGAACCGTCCGACGACGGACGCCAATACACCCGCACCGTTTCACCACGTTTCGGCTGGCTGGGATTCTGTGGATTCCTTGGCTTCGGAGGATTTTGGACTTACGCCGCCAGCGGGAAAATTTTTCCTTTTGTCTTCTTCATTTTTTTCGGATTTTTTGGCCTCTTCTTCGAGGGCAAGCTCTCCCACACCCTTGAAGACGAGCTTTTCCAGGAAAACCGCCGCCGCGCTGAGCTCAAGGCTTATCGCATTGGTTTTGCACTGCTTTTTATCGTCATCTGGCTCATGGGCATGGGTTTCTTCAACCGCAACGTTGAGTGGTGTGCCGTCTTCATGCTCGCCGCCATTTCTTTCATCTACGGCCTCACGATCTTTCTCAGCAACTACCTTCTCTACCGCTACGAAAGGATGGACTAATCCATGGGTGCTGAATTTGAATGCCGCTTGAAACACTATCGTCTCGCCAAAGGCTGGACTCAGGAAGAGCTCGCCGATAAAGTCGGTGTGCGCCGCGAAACCGTCATGCGCCTGGAAAAAGCCCAATACAATCCTTCCCTGAAACTCGCCATCGACATCGCCCGTGCTGTCGATGCGCCGATCGAAGAAATCTTTATCTTTCCGTAACGATACCACGGCCAGAATCCACTTAGATTCTGGTCGTTTTTTTCGGCCAAGATTCTTAGTGACCCCCTTGAAAATCTGAGTCAATCCTCTACACTTATAACTATCCAAATAAGTCAAACCAAATCAGTCAATGTCTGATGCCAAGGAGGGAGACCATTGAACGATGCATTTAAACAGCTTCCTGAAGAAAAACAGTTGGCCATTTTCAACGCATCCATGGAAGTTTTTGCCAAAAACGATTACAAAAAAGCATCCACCGACGACATCGCTGCAAAAGCT
>CALAKO010000051.1 GCA_937922955.1 uncultured Peptococcaceae bacterium
TTGAGGCTTAAGACGAGAAAAAGGCCACCTTACGGTGACCTTTTTCGACAGTCTGAAGCGCAAGGCTATGGCCTTGCGCTTTTTTAGTGAGAGATTAGTCTTTCACCAGCGGAACAAATTCGAAGGTGCGGCAGTCGACGAGGCCACGGTTCGTGAGGCGAAGATCTGGCAGGCAAGCGAGTGGAATGAGAGCCATGGTCATGAATGGCGATGGCATGTCGCAGCCGATGCTCTTCCAAGCTTCTTCGAGTTTTGCGACGGTGGCAGCCATGGTGTCTGCAGTTTTGTCATTCATGAGGCCGGCGATTGGCAGCTCGACAAGGCCGAGCACTTGACCGTCCTGTACGGCAACCATGCCGCCTCCGCATTGAATAAGGGTATTGGCAGCCAGCGCCATATCTTCGTCGTTGGTTCCAACGACGAGAAGGTTGTGAGCGTCGTGGGCCACGGTGGAGGCCATTGCTCCGCGTTTGATGCCGAAACCTTTAACAAATCCAGCGCCTTTGGTGCCGGTTTCATGATGGCGTTCGAGGACGAAGGTTTTCAGTACATCCTGATCAGTATCGCTTTCCAGGCAGCCATTTTGAACGGTGAGATCGACAAAACGTTCAATATCGCCAACACGAGCAGGAATGACTTCAATAGCGCGGACGGTGACTGTGTCCACTTCGGCAGGGGCGGCGATTTTAAACGTATCAGCGGTGACGGCATCTTTCAGATGCACACTATGGAGCGCCCAGTCTGGATAGGTGAACGGTGCAAATTCGTACGTCATTTCGCCATTGATGGCAACGGTGTCGCCGTCGATGATGGTGCGGGTGACGGTGAACTTGTCGAGATCCTTGAGGAATACAATGTCGGCACACTTGCCTGGAGTAATGGAGCCGAGATCGCGCTCCATACGGTAGCACTGAGCGGTGTTGATGGTTACCATACGAATAGCGGTGATTGGATCGAAGCCATTTTCCACAGCAACACGAAGGATGTGGTCCATGTGGCCATCAGCAACAAGAGTGTGTGGATGCGTGTCGTCGCTGACGAGGCAGGCAAAACGAGCATCAATGTTGTTTTCGGTGATGGCTTTGGCGATAACTGGCAAATCCTGCCAAGCGCTGCCCATTCGCAGTTGCGCGTACATGCCGAGACGCATTTTCGCAATGATGTCTTCAGGACGAGTGGATTCATGGCAGCAGCAGACCCCACTGGCAATATAAGCGTTGAGGCCAGCGCCAGTATCTGGCAGGGAGTAGTGGCCCGTGACGACTTTGTCGGCTTTCAGGGTTGCGTCAACGATGCCGTGAGCGTGGTCATCAGAGGCAACGATACCAGGGAAATTCATCATTTCGCCCAAGCCGACGATTTCATCCCAGTTCATGGTTTCGGCCACGTCTTCTGGACCGACAAAGCTGCCAGTGTCTTCAAAACCAGGTACTGCTGGAACGCAGGATGGCGTGACAAACATGGCTTTGAGTGGTGTGCGTTTGGCATCGTCAATCATGCATTGCACGCCTTTGAGGCCGAGTACGTTGCAGATTTCGTGTGGGTCTGGATAGATGCCGATGGTGCCGTGCGGGATAACGGCGCGTGCGTATTCGCCGACACTGAGCATGGAAGATTCGATGTGAATGTGGCCATCGAGGAAACCTGGAGCGACATACTGGCCTTCAGCATCGATGATCTCGGTATCTGGACCGATGCAGTCAGTGGCATCACCGACTAAGGCGATACGCCCTTCCTTGATGGCAATGTCGAGGCCGTCAAGGATTTCTGCTGTGCAGACATTGATAAGACGGCCGTTGCGGATGACCATATCTGCTGGCACACGGCCCATTGCAGTATCAGCGAGCGTTTTTGTGACTTCCCAGAGCGGACGTTTGCAAAAATGATTGATCATGATAATCCCCTTCCGATTTTAATGATGAAGCGTGAAACGGTTGCGGTCGAAATCAAGGAGGCCTTCCTCGCGCATCTTTGACAACTCACTGGACATGGCGCTGCGGTCCACCGAGAGAAAGTCGGCAAGCTGCTGACGGTTGAAAGGAATGGTGAAGCTGGCGCTTCCAACACGCTGGCTTTCAGCACTGAGATAGGAATTAAGCTTAGCGCGCGTGGTACGCTTGGAGAGATGCCCAAGTTTTTGCATCAATACACGGTTTTTTTCAGCGAGCACGTAAAACAGATTTTGGACCACGAGGGCGTGAAACGGACAGGAGTTGGAACAAACAGTAAGCATTTTGCGTGCGGCGAATAACGCAACGGTACTCTCTGTCACAGCAACAACGTCTGCCTGCATGGGACCGCTGGTCGGGGCGATATACGCTTCGCCGAATAGATCGCCGGTCGCCAGGTCACCAATGATGGTGTGGTTGCCCCAGTAATCGTCGGTTTGAATGTGCAGTTTGCCGTCAAGCACCAATGCAATTTGCGATAAGTCGTCGCCTTGATGAAATACGGCCTCTCCTTTTTGGTAGGTGAACACCTGTGTTTGCAGGCAGCCAAGCATGTTATTGAGGTCATCGAGGCTGACGCCTTGAAACAGAGCGGTGTTCTGCAAAAAGAGCAAGGTTTCTTTTTCCATAAAAAACCTCCTTTTGTTGGAAAACCAACAGATTTCATGGTTCCATCGTATTATACTGGGAGCAAGAAATCAAGAGAAGGATGTCAAAATATAGGAGGAAACAATGATTCGACGCATTATTAAAATCGACGAAGAAAAATGCAATGGCTGTGGTGCCTGTGCAACGGCTTGTCACGAAGGAGCTATTGACATGATCAATGGCAAGGCGGTACTCACTCGCGAAAATTACTGCGATGGTTTGGGAGACTGTCTGCCAAATTGTCCAACTGGCGCTATTAGCTTCGAAGAACGCGAAGCACCAGCTTATGATGAAGCGGCCGTGAAGGCCGCACAGGCTGCTAAAGCAGCAAAGGCTTCTGCCTGCGGCTGCCCTGGCGAGCAAGCAAAAACCATCGCCTGCCCAAGCGCAGCAGAGCCGCAAGCAGCGACTGCGCAGCCAAGTCAGCTGCGTCAGTGGCCAGTACAGATCAAGCTGGTACCAGTGAATGCGCCTTATTTCGAAGGCGCCAAGCTGCTCATCGCAGCAGACTGTACGGCTTACGCTTATGGCAATTTTCACCAGGAATTTATTCGTAACCATGTGACGCTGATCGGCTGTCCGAAACTGGATGCCGCCGATTACAGCGAGAAACTGACGCAGATTCTCTCGCAGAATGATATTAAGAGTATTACTGTGACGCGCATGGAAGTGCCTTGCTGCGGCGGCATGGAACATGCTGTGAAGCAGGCACTGATTAACAGTGGAAAGATGATTCCATGGCAGGTAGTCACTATTTCTGCCGATGGACGCATTCTTGACAGATAACACTAAAGGAACCACGAAAGGAGATACCCCATGTTTTGTTTTCAATGTGAACAGACCGCAGGCGGCAAAGGATGCACAGGTTGTGCCGGTGTCTGCGGAAAAAAAGCCGATACGGCTGACTATCAGGATGCTCTCACCGGCGCGCTGATCGCGCTTGCTCAGGCAGCAGAAAAGAATCCTGCCGCCATCAGCGAACGCACTCATCAGATTGTTCTTGACGGCCTCTTTACCACCATCACCAACGTCAACTTCAACAACGACACCATTCAGGCTTTGACTGCACGCATCGAAGCAGAAAAGAAAGCTCTCGACGGCGCCGATCTGCCAGACTATGACCTGCAGACCGTTTGGAACGGCGACGAGGACATTCGTTCTTTGAAATCGCTGATTCTCTTTGGCATCAAAGGGATGGCAGCCTACGCCTACCATGCGCATGTGCTTGGCTATGACGACGCCGGTGTGCAGAACTTTTTCTACAAGGCCTTGGCAGCCATCGGTCACGATGACTGGGGCATGGATGAATTGCTGCCAATCGTTCTCGAAGTGGGTGAAGTCAACCTTACCTGCATGGCGCTGCTTGACCAGGCCAACACAGAAACCTATGGCCATCCAGAACCAGCTGACGTTACGCTGACCGTTGAAAAAGGGCCGTTCATTGTTGTCACCGGTCACGATCTCTATGACCTCAAGCAGCTTCTGGAGCAGACCAAAGACAAAGGGATCAATATCTACACCCACGGCGAAATGCTTCCAGCTCACGCTTATCCGGAGCTGAGAAAATATCCGCACCTCAAAGGCAATTTTGGCACGGCTTGGCAGAATCAGCAGAAGGAATTTGATGGCATTCCAGCGCCGGTTCTTTACACCACCAACTGCCTCATGCCAACCCGCGCCAGCTACAGCGATCGCATTTTTACCACCGAAGTGGTGTCCTATCCAGACGCCGTGCACATCGGCGAGGACAAGGATTTCACGCCAGTTATTGAAAAGGCGTTGGAGCTTGGTGGCTATGCCGAAGATCAGCACTTCACTGGCATCAACGGCGGCAACCACGTGTTGACCGGCTTTGGCCGAAACACCGTGCTGTCGGTTGCTGACAAAGTGATCGATGCTGTCAAAGCTGGGCAGATCAGCCACTTCTTCCTTGTTGCTGGCTGTGACGGTGCAAAGCCAGGGCGCAACTATTACACTGAGTTTGTCAAGCAGACCCCTGCCGACAGCATCGTGCTTACCCTCGCTTGTGGCAAGTATCGCTTCAACGACCTCGATCTTGGCACCCTCGGCGGGCTGCCACGCCTCATGGATATGGGGCAGTGCAACGATGCCTACAGCGCCATCCAGGTGGCGGTTGCGCTGGCAAACGCTTTTGACTGCGGCGTCAACGATCTGCCGCTGTCCATGGTACTTTCCTGGTACGAGCAGAAGGCTGTCTGCATCCTGCTGACGCTGCTTTATCTCGGCATTAAGAACATTTATCTTGGGCCATCGCTGCCGGCTTTCGTGTCGCCAAATGTGCTGAATTTCCTCGTGGAAAATTACAATATTTCTCCAATCTCTACGCC
>CALAKO010000052.1 GCA_937922955.1 uncultured Peptococcaceae bacterium
CGCTGAAGGTTGCCCCAACAAAGGCAATGACCATCCCAACCCAATCGCTGAGACGGCGGCACAAGCCCTTGAAATAGCCGCGGAAGATGGCCAGGCAAACCACTGCGATAATGAGAATATCCCATACTGACATGTTTTCATCTCCTTCTCATTTTATCTATTTGTATAATATTTCCTCAACGGCACTAACGGCCGCCAAGCGACCAGAGGACCACGCCCATTGCAGATTGTATCCGCCGCAGTCACCGTCAATATCCAACACTTCGCCGCAGGCATATAGACCTGGCACCATCCAAGATTGCATGCTCTGGCTGTCGAAATCAGCGGTATCGATGCCGCCGAGGGTGACCTGCGCTTCAGCAAAACTGCGTGGTCCGAAAATCGACAGCCGCCAAGCGTGAAGCAGCTGGGCCAAGGCTGTTAGCTTATGCTTATCCAATGCTGCCTCCGCCTTGATGCCACAAGTTTTCAGCGCACATTGTGCCAGCAGCCGCGGCAGCAACCCCACAAAGAACGCCGCCGCCCGGCGCTGCGGAAACGCTTCATGACGCGCCAAAAATGCATCCGTCAGCGCTCCAAGGTCCTGATCTGGGAAAAAATTGATCTCTGCCTGCACCTTGTCCCCTCGTGCCAATGCACGTACGGCATGACCAGCACATTGCAGCACCGGTGGACCAGATAGTCCATAGTTGGTAATTAAAAGCTCGCCTTCGTCTTGCACCAGACGCTTGCCGTTGCCACGAATGGTCAGGCGCACCTCGCGCTTGAGGCCGTTGGCTGCTTTCAATGCCGACACATCGCCCACCAACTGTACAATCCCTGGTGCTGTTTCCACAAGGCTGTGCCCCAGCTGCATCAACAGTTTGTAGCCATCACGGCAGCCGCCTAATTTTGGCGCAGCTTCGCCGCCTGTCGCAACAATGACCGCATCCGCATTGGCGCTGCCGCCTTTCCAAAGCAAGCGAAAGCCGCCTTTTTCCAGTGGCTGCACAGTGGTAATGCGAGTATCTGTATGCACCTGCACGCCAGCTTCATCCAATGCCATGCGCAGCACATCCAGCACTGCCGATGCCTGCAGCGAGGCTGGATAATAACGGTGACGGTCGTCTGTGGTCACCGCCAGGCCAAGACGTTCAAAAAACGCCAGAGTATCGTCTTCATCAAAACGTTGAAAAGCATCATGCACAAAGTGGGGATGCTCGCCATGATAATTGTTGTCAGTGAACCCCTGATGGGAAAAATTGCAGCGTCCATTGCCTGTCGCGAGCAGTTTCCGGCCAAGACGGGCTTGGCTTTCATAGAGCCGCACCTGCACGCCCTGATGCGCGGCCTCGATGGCTGCCGCCATGCCTGCGGCTCCGCCGCCAATCACCGCAAGTATCGGTTGCTTCTTCATAGGCGGCTCCTAGTACAGCTCAATACCGAGCACATCGAGAATGCGGGTCAGGTCTTCCTCGCTGTAAAAGTCGATGACAAGGTGGCTGCGTTTGCCACTGCCACTAACCTGCACTTTCGTCTGCAAACGCTCGCCCAGCTGATCGCAGAGGGCGCGATAGCGCGCCGTATCGTTTTTCTTGCTGTTTTTTTTATCGGTCTTATCCAGGTTATCGCTAAAATTCTGGATATCCTGAATCGTGCGTTCCAGCGCGCGCACCGATAGATCCTGAGCGATCACATCGCTGCACAGCCCTGCCGCCAACTCTGGATCTTTCACCGCCAACAGCGCGCGAGCATGGCCCGCACTGATCTTGCCTTCCTGAAGTGCTTTCATGACTGGTTCCGGCAAGTCCAGCAAACGTAATACATTGGCAATGTATGGACGAGACTTGCCCATGAGGTCAGCCAGCTGCTGCTGCGTATAATGATAGTTTTTGATCAAGGCTGCGTAGCCGGTGGCTTCTTCAATAATGTTCAAGTCAGCCCGCTGAATGTTTTCAATCAAGGCGATCTGCGCCATGTCCTCATCGCTAAAGGCGCGCATGATTGCAGGCACTTCGCTGAGTCCGGCCTGTTTGGCAGCACGCAAGCGACGCTCCCCAGCTACCAAGAGAATCTGTCCGTCTCTTTCCGTAACGATCAGTGGCGAAAGCACGCCTTTTTCACGAATCGACTCCGTAAGATCCAACAGGGCATCTTCGTCGAAGTCCTGACGTGGCTGCCATGGATTTTCTTTTATTTTTTCAACAGACAGCGTCATCAATGTCCCATCAGCGGATTCATTGGCTTTGTCTGGATCTGCAGCTTCTGTAGATGACACCGGCTTTTCCATGCTAGGATGCGTCAACGCATCCAATGATACATCGCTGCCAAAGAGCGCACCCAGCCCTTTGCCCAATCCTTTATTTTTATCTTTAGCCACGTTTAATCACTTCCTTTGCAAGCGCATTGTAGGCAAGTGCCCCCTTTGATAAGGCTTCATAGTCGATGATGGCGCGTCCGTAGCTCGGTGCTTCTGCCAGGCGAACGTTGCGTGGAATCATGGTCTTAAACACCACGTCACCGAACGTAGAGGTGACCGTATCCACTACATCACGTGACAATCGCATGCGCCCATCGTACATAGTAATGATGACCCCACCAACAAAAAGGTCCGGATTGTACGTTTTCTTTACCAAAGACACCGTCTGCATCAGCTGTTCCACCCCTTCCAGGGCAAAATACTCGCTCTGGATAGGTACATAGAGCTGGTCCGATGCGCTCAATGCATTAATGGTAATCATACCCAATGATGGAGGACAATCGATCAATATATAGTCGTAATCGTCTTTTAATGGCGCCAAAATGCTGCGCAGATGCGTTCCGCGGTCTTCCATATAGCTCAATTCGTGCTCAGCGCCAGCTAAATTCATGCTCGATGGCAAAAGATCCAAACCACGGCGGTAGGTACGCTGTACCACATCCTGAACAGGCACATCCCCAATGAGACAATCGTAGATGGAATGCTCCAGTTCGTTTTTATTGACACCAATACCGCTGGTGGCATTGGCCTGAGGGTCCAAGTCCACAAGCAGGACTTTCTTTTTCTTCTTATTTAGTGATGCTGCCAAATTGATGGCTGTGGTGGTTTTCGCTACGCCACCTTTTTGGTTTGCAAGTGCAATTGTTAGACCCATGTTGTCCCTCCTTTTGGTGTTTCACGTGAAACATTGTTTTACGCGCTCACCGATTCCCATTTTCATTCTAGTTCATTTCTTTCTATATTATATCGGTTTTCTGTTTTTGATGGTAGGGCAAGTGTTACAAAATATTGCTAAATCCTACAATTTTACTGGTTCCTGCGAGCCTTTTATCTTTTTTCGCCTATATTTGCCATTAATGGGGGCTCATTCTACGGCATTGTTTCACGTGAAACAATGTCTGATGTGTTTTCAATAGTGTTTCACGTGAAACATTAATCCTGATGTTTTTCTATGGTGTTTCACGTGAAACAATCGGTGGAGAATTGAAAAACACGTCGCCACAGGCTATACTTAAAGCATGTGACGTTAAGAAAAAAGGAGACAATCACCATGATACGAATGAACAACGATTACAATAGAGGCTGTGTGCCCGCCATCCTCGATGCTCTCAATAACACCAATAATGAATCCTATCCAGGCTACGGCGTTGATGAAGCCTGCGAATCGGCAATAAAGATGCTGCGCGGTGAAATCGGCTGGGACGACGCCGATATCCACTTCCTGCCAGGCGCCACCCAGGCAAACTTTATTGTCCATGCAGCAGCGCTGCGTCCAATCGAAAGCGTCATCGCTGTGCAAACCGGTCACATCGTTGGCCATGAAGCCGGCTCTGTGGAAAACACCGGCCATCAAATCCTCGCTCAGCCTTGCGACCCGGACGGCAAACTCAGTGCTGACCAGATTCGCAGCGTATGCGAAGCATATGAAGGTGCTGGCGCGCCAGAACATCTCACCGAGCCTCGTCTTGTCTATATTTCTCAGCCAACCGAGTACGGCGCCCTTTACAGCCTGGAAGAGCTCCAGGCCATCAAAGATGCCTGTGAAGATCATGACCTGATGCTGTTTGTGGACGGCGCACGCCTCGCTTACGCCCTCGGAGCAGCCAGCAACGATGTCACACTCTGGGATCTTGCCGCACTCTGCGACGCTTTCACCATCGGCGGCACCAAATGCGGCGCCCTCTTTGGCGAAGCCCTTGTTATCACCAACGACCAGCTCAAACGCCATTTCCGTACGTATATGAAGCAAAACGGCGCCGTTCTCGCCAAGGGCTGGCTGTTGGGCTTGCAGTTCCTGACTCTGTTTGCCAACGGCGAATACTACCGCATCGGCGAACGCGCCGACGCCATGGCCATGGAAATTCGCGACGCATTCACGCGCAAAGGAATTCCACTCTATAACAACAGCACCACCAACCAGCAATTCGTCATCCTCACACCGGAAGAACAGGAACGTCTTGCCGAAACCTTCATCTTTGAACACTACGCCACCACCGACGATGGCCGCGACATCATTCGTTTCTGCACCAGCTGGTCCACCAGCCAAGAAGAAACCGACGCCCTCGTCAGCGCCATCCGCTGGCTCTAAAAGTTTTCCACAATGCAAAAGACGCCTCGCAGCATCTGCGAAGCGTCTTTTTTGTTTGCTATGAAAATATTTTCCCCAATTGTGGATTCGATTTTCGCTCACCCAAAACCCTTATCAAAAGCTGTGGAAAACTTTCTGAAAAATTGGGATTTTCCTGCTAATTTTTCCACAGAAATTATATCATTACATTGTAAAACAACGAATAAACTATTCAATCACATGATAAATGTCTCAAATCAAGGAGAGAAATCCACAATTCAGAGACACTTTTCCACAGGTTTATATCACCTTTCCCCAACTGATCAACAGAGTTTTACACAAGCGGTGCTTTTGCGGCGGCGCCTGGTTTTCGCGGGAATCGTTTTGGTGTTGGCGCGGTTTTCTCGATGAGGAGAATAT
>CALAKO010000053.1 GCA_937922955.1 uncultured Peptococcaceae bacterium
ATGAACCAAGCGTGGACGATGCCATTGAGATTTTGCGCGGCATCAAAGATAAATACGAAGCTTTCCACAAGGTGGAAATTGAAGACGCCGCCGTGGTCAGCGCCGTTAAGCTGTCTGATCGCTACATTAATGACCGTCAGCTGCCGGATAAAGCCATCGACCTGGTCGATGAAGCTTGCTCTCGTGTGCGTCTGCGTCACAGCGTTGCGCCAGATTCCATCCAGAAAATGGAAAATGACCTTGAAAATCTGTCGGCCGAAATGGAAGCCGCCATTCAGGCACAGGAATTTGAAAAGGCCGCTGAATATCGTGACAAGAAGAAAGCCATTCAGGAACAGCTGAACAGTGAACGTGAAACCTGGGATAAACAGAACAAGACCAGCCATCAAGTGGTTACTTCTGAAGACATTGCAGAAGTTGTTTCCAACTGGTCTGGCGTGCCTGTGACTAAGCTCACCGAAGAAGACAGCGAACGCTTGCTGCATTTGGAAAATATCCTGCATGAACGTGTCATCGGTCAGGAAGAAGCAGTTACTGCTGTTTCCAAGGCGGTACGTCGTGCTCATTCCGGTCTCAAGGACGCCAAGCGTCCAATCGGCAGCTTCCTCTTCCTTGGGCCTACCGGTGTTGGTAAGACCGAGCTGGCAAAAGCGCTTGCCGAAGCGCTTTTCGATGATGAAAACGCTATGGTGCGTATTGATATGAGTGAATACATGGAGAAATTCGCCGTTAGCCGTCTTGTCGGAGCGCCTCCAGGATATGTTGGTTACGATGAAGGCGGTCAGCTGACCGAAGCCGTGCGTCGCAAACCATACAGCGTCATTCTTTTGGATGAAATTGAAAAAGCACATCCGGACGTTTTCAATATTCTCTTGCAGGTTTTGGACGATGGTCGTCTCACCGACAGCCAGGGCCGTGTGGTGGACTTCAAGAATACTGTCATCATCATGACCTCCAACCTCGGATCTCAGGCCATCATGAACAGCAAGACCCTTGGTTTCACTAGTGTTGATGACAGCGACAAACAGGCAGAAACCGATTACGAAACAATGAAATCCAAGGTTATGGATAATCTGAAAAAAGCCTTCCGCCCAGAATTCCTCAACCGTATCGACGACATTGTGGTCTTCCACCCATTAACCGACAACGAACTCAAGCAGATCGTCGGCATCATGATGAAAGATCTCAAGAAACGTCTTGCTGACCGCGATTTGACCATCACACTCAGCGACGATGCGCTGGAAGAACTGGCAAAGGTTGGCTACGATCCAGAATTTGGTGCTCGCCCACTGCGTCGTGCCATCCAGAATCAGATCGAAGATCCACTTGCCGATGCGTTGCTCGCTGGACAGTATAAGAACGGCGACACCATCAAGGTGGAACTTGATGCAGACAAGAAGTTTCTCTTTACTAAATAAGTGAGCAAAGAAACGTGATACAAACGACCTACTAATTTGACACTCAAATTAGTAGGTCGTTTTTTATTTGTAGGGCAATATTAAATAGAATGGTCTTATGAAACATATGTTTTTTTGACTGGAAACAAGAGTTTTGCATTCTATTTTTAGAAGGTCATAAAATGATGCTAAAAAAGGCCATGAAATAAAAAGATCTTTATTATGGACCATTATATTGTATATAAAAAATAACTCGAAGAATTGTCGGAATATTCCTTTTGTTCGTTTGGGAAGCGAGAGTATAATACATTATAATGCTGCAATGGATGGATTATTAATGAGAATGGAGTGACATAAATGGCTAGTATGTATGGTGGTTATATGGGGAAAGTGATGAAAATCAATTTAACCACTCAAACTACCGAAGAGTATCCGTTTTCTGATCGAGAACGCGAATTATTTATAGGCGGAAAAATGATGGCAGCAAAAATTTTAGGCGATCATTTAACGGGGCAGGAACAACCTTTTTCAGAAGATAATTTGTTGGTTATTACAACTGGGCCGTTGACAGGCTCCGGTGCCCCAAGTTCCAGCCGCTTTAATATTTCTACGCTTTCGCCTCAAACAGGTTATATTACATCTTCAAATTGTGGTGGAAATTTTGGTTATTTTTTAAAGAAATCTGGCTTGGATGCGTTGATTATTCAAGGGCGCTGCAGCGAGCCAACGTGGATCGAGATTCAAAATGAGACCATTGTTTTTCACCGTGCGAATGATATCTGGGGGATGAAAACTGGCGAAGTACAGAGTGCCTTGGATGAAAAACTACGTCAAAAAAATGGTAAGATCCGAAAAAACGGAAAAATCTGCATTGGTCCAGCGGGTGAACATCTGGTTCTGTACTCCAGCATTGTGTCCGATGAGCGCGTTTCCGGCCGAGGCGGCACAGGTGCGGTGATGGGATGGATGCGCTTGAAGGCGGTTTGCGTTAGCGGCAATAAAGACGTTCCTGTTCATGATCAGGAAAAGATGGTGGCACATTCAAAAAAATGGTTTAAATATTTAAGAAACCATCCTTTAACTGGGGAGCAATTGCCGAAATATGGGACTGCTGGCTTGGTGAGTGCCATGCAGATGAGAAGTATTCTGGCGACAAAAAATTATACCTATGGACAATAC
>CALAKO010000054.1 GCA_937922955.1 uncultured Peptococcaceae bacterium
GAGTGTATACCATGAACAATATGTTTGATACCGACGTCCAATTGCAAAAGAACAAAACGCTGACTGCTGTGGCCAAGCTGGCATTTGCCGGCAAGCTCGATGCTTTCAGCATGATGGGCGTCAGCAAGGAACTGTTTCCGGACGATAGCCAACCAACCATGCGTTGCTGCATCTACAAAGAACGCGCCATTTCCGACGAATACGTAAAACTCGCCTGCGGCGGCTCTCCAGAACAAACGGCCATCGTCAACGTCATCCCCATCGCCTGCGAGGAGTGCCCATTGGACGGGATGACCGTCACCGACAACTGCCGTGGTTGTCTCGCTCATCGCTGCATGAACAACTGCCCTAAAGGCGCCATCAGCATTGGTCCCGACCATCGCGCCACCATTGATCACACCAAGTGCATCAACTGTGGCCGCTGTGCCGCCAGCTGCCCATACAGCGCCATCATCAAGCGCACCCGCCCATGCATCGAAGCCTGCAAAGCCGGCGCCTTATCCAGCGACCCAGTCAGCGGCCGCGCCCTGATCGACAAGGACAAATGCATCAGCTGCGGCCAGTGCGTGTACCAGTGCCCATTCGGCGCCATCGTCGATAAGAGCTACATCACCGACGTCATTCGCCTCATCCGTGAGAGCGACAACAACAAGAATTACCACGTCTACGCCATTGTCGCGCCATCCATCGCCAGCCAATACGACACCATTCCGGAAATCTGTACGGAACAGGCCGTCACCGGCATTCGCGAACTCGGCTTCCATGCCGTGCTGGAGGCTGCCTGGGGCGCCGACATGGTCGCCTACCTGGAAGCTCAGGAATTGGTCGAAAAAGGCTTCCTCACCAGCTCCTGCTGCCCTGGCTTCGTGGACTACATCCACAAGAATTATCCCGACATTGTGCCAGAAATCAGCCACAACCTCAGCCCAATGGGTCAGCTCGGCAAGGTGCTCAAGCAAATGGACCCTGGCTGCAAAACCGTCTTCATCGGGCCTTGCATCGCCAAGAAAAACGAGCTGCGCCTCGTCAGCGACTACGTCGATTCCGTCATCACCTTCGAAGAACTGCAGGCGCTGTTCAACGCCAAAGACCTGGACATCGCCAGCCTCGAAGGCACCATGCTCGACAACGCCAGCTATTTTGGCCGCATCTTCGCCCGTGTCGGCGGTCTCTCCGAAGCGGTGGCTCAGGCTTTGAAAGAACACAACATCCCTGCCGATCAGTTCACCGCCAACCCAATCATCTGCAATGGGCTGGCAGAATGCGACGACGCCCTGCGCCGTCACCAGCAGGGCACCCTTGAGAACAACTTCATCGAAGGCATGTGCTGCTCCGGCGGCTGCATTGGCGGTCCGGCCTGCATCAACCACAGTCCGAAAGACGCCAACGAGGTCACCAAATACGGCAAAACCGCCATTGAACAAACCATCAAATCCTCCATTTCTGTTCTTGAAGGGTTTTAATCTATTACATTGAATAAGAGAGAAGGTATTACGCATGGATTCAAAATATTATAATGAATCAAAATTTGTAATTAATCTTTTGCACGAGCTTAACGCATTAACAGCCGATTCAAATGGGGCCCACAGAGTCGCGTGGACACCTATATGGGACAAAGCACTCTCTTGGTTCTGCAGTAAAATGGAATCTTTTGGAGCAGAAATAAGTATCGACGCCGCGTATAATATTTTCGCCAAAATTCCTGGAGATTCACCAGAAGCGCTCTGTGTTGGTAGTCATCTTGATTGTGTACCAGATGGAGGTTGGCTTGATGGCGCACTTGGTGTAGTCGCCGGAATAGGAATAGCATACTATTTTACCAAAGAAGGAAAGCGTCCTCCAAAAACCCTTTACATTGTTAACTGGGCAGATGAAGAAGGTGCTCGATTCGGTCGTAGCTGTATGGGATCCTCCGCAGCAAGCGGTTCTATTTCTCCAAATGAACTAAAAAATTTAAAAGACAAAAACAATCATACACTCTCCGATGTCTTATCGAAATATAACGTTAATGTAGATAATCTGGCTAACGCACATAAACATTTTTTAGAAAAAAATATTCAAAAATATATTGAATTGCATATTGAACAAGCACCTGTTCTTGAAGATAGAGGATTATCAGCAGCCTGTGTAACAGGAATATGTGGTTGTGAGCGACTTTATATTACTTTCAAAGGTCAACGGAGTCATCTTGGTTGTCCAATTTCAATGAGACATGATGCATTTTTAGCCGCTGCACAGGCTTCTTTAACATTTCGTGATATAGCAAAAAAATATTCCACTGACAACTCATTTGCATATTGTACGGTTGGAAACGTAAAAGTTTCTCCGAATACAATTAACGTAGTTCCAGATAATTGTACTATTTCACTTGATTTAAGAACACTAAATGCTACGACACTTCAATTAATGTATTCAGAAGCGCTCACTGCTTGTCAAATTGCTGCCTCCATGAATAATGTTGAGGTTTCATTCGAAAAAATTTGGCAAATCCCACCAACGAATTTTGATCCAACATTAATAGAACTATGTAAACAAGCTTTGCGCGAGCAAATTGGTGTTGCAACAACAATTACTTCTGGCCCACTACACGATGCTGCAGAAATAGCAAAAATGATTCCTTCTGTAATGATGTTTGTTCAATCAGAAAACGGTCTATCACACTGCAAAGAAGAAAATACTGACGAAAAAGCATTACTTGATGGTATCTCGTCATTCATACATCTTGCAGCATCAATCATTAATCGCTGGTAATCAATCTATTACATTGAAGGAGTGGATGAAGAAATGAAAGTACAAGTATGCATTGGAAGCTCCTGCCACAAACGCGGCAGTTACGCCATCCTGACACGTTTAAAAGAACTGGTTGCTGAAAACGGCCTGGAAGACAAGGTCACCGTTGGCAGCGCGTTTTGCCTGGGCCATTGCGCCGAAGGGGTCAGCGTCGCCGTCGATGACGACATCGTGACAGGCATTGGCCAAGGCAACGTCGATCAGCTTTTTGAGCAGGTCATCAAGCCACAGGCCTAATCACCGACACCGTTCA
This sequence comes from uncultured Peptococcaceae bacterium, assembly GCA_937922955.1. Taxonomy (GTDB): domain Bacteria; phylum Bacillota; class Peptococcia; order Peptococcales; family Peptococcaceae; genus UMGS1590. The sequence continues at coordinate 3,044 of CALAKO010000054.1, forward strand.
ACATTCGTTGAACGGTGTTTTTTGTCGTCAAAAACCGCGGCTCTTTTTATTTGGCCACTCGCAGCGGCGATCGACTATGCTATAATAAAATCAGATTATGCAACGAAAGGACCCACGCCCATGAGTATCCTCGAATTTAAAAAAGTCAACTGCAAAGACTGCTACAAATGTGTGCGCTACTGCCCGGTCAAATCCATTCGCGTCAAGGATCACGCCGCCTCCATCCTGCCTGGCGAGTGCATCCTCTGCGGCAACTGCACCATCGTCTGCCCGCAGCACGCCAAAGAAGACATCAACGACGTGCCAATGATCAAGGTGCTGCTCGCCCAGCATGAAACCGTCATCGCCATTCTCGCGCCAAGCTTCTCGGCCTACTTCAACACCTCCTACGAAACCATGAAAGGTGCCTTGCACAGGCTGGGCTTTGCCGACGTCTTCGAAGTGGCCGAAGGGGCCTACCTCGTCAAAAGCGAGTACGAACGCATCGTCGCTGAGAATCCGGAACAAACCTGGATCACCTCCTGCTGCTCCAGCGTCAACTACTACATTCGCCGCCACCGTCCGGAAGCGGCCAAATACCTGCTGCCCGTGCTCACGCCGATGAAAGCCCTGGCCAAACGCCTGCGTGAGCAATACCCGGAAGCCAAGTTCGTCTTCATCGGGCCATGCCTCTCCAAGAAAGGCGAAGCCTTTGAAAACGGCAGCAACGTCTCAGCCGTGCTCCTCTTCGAAGAGCTGGAAGAATGGCTCGCTGAAAACGGCATCACCATCCTCGAAGAGGAACACTTCAAGCCCGTGCCGCGCCTCAGCCGCCTCTTTCCAATGTCCGGCGGCATCCTCGCCACCATGAAGCAGGAGCCCTGCATCGATTACCTGCCCATCAGCGGCTTTGACGGCGTCAAGCAGACCATCGACGACGTCATCGCCGGCAAGCTGCCCCACTGCTTCATCGAAATGAACTTCTGCAAAGGCGGCTGCGTCGGCGGGCCGTCCTTCCGCCGCAAAGAACTCGGCACCCTGCGCGGCGCCAAGAAAACGCGCCAGGCCGCTGCCACCAGTGACTACGCCCAGGACTACAACCTCGACACCAGCCTCGACATTGCCACCACCTTCCCAACCAAGCGCGTGTTCCGCCTGGAACCCACCAAGGAGCAGATCGACGCCGTGCTGCGCCAGATGGACAAATTCTCGCCGGAGGACGAGCTCAACTGCGGCATGTGCGGCTACTCCACCTGCCGCGAAAAAGCCCGCGCCGTGCTCTTCGGCAAGGCTGAGATCGACATGTGCATGCCATACATCCGCAAGCGCGCTGAAAACTACGCCGGCAACATCATCGACAGCATGCCAAGCGGCATCATCAGCGTCGACATGTCCCTTAACATCGCCCAGGCCAACCCAGCCGCCTGCGCCATCTTCGGGCTCGACCCATCCAGCCTCATCGGCCAGCCCATCGGCACCATTCTCGACGAAGCCGACTTTGTGGCGCTGCTCTCCAGCGACGAAGACACCGCCACCTCCAGCGTCTACCTGCCCGACTACGGCCTCTACCTGGACAAAACCCTCCAGGTCAACCGCGAAGCCAACCTCATCATCTGCATCCTGAAAAACGTCACCGAGGAAAAAACGCGCCAGCGCCGCACCATGCAGAAACGCCAGCAAACCGCCGCCATCGCCGACCAGATCGTCGAAAAGCAGCTGCGCATGGTGCATGAAATCGCCTCCCTCCTCGGGGAAACGGCCGCCGAAACCAAGATCGCCATCAGCGACCTCAAAGAATCCGTCATCATGGAGGACAACAATGACTAAAGCAATGCCCCAAGACATCTTCCTCGACCGCGCCGTCATCACCCACAACCACGACGGCGAAGGCCTCTGCGGCGACTTCTACGCCGAATTTGGCGACGCCAGCCAGCAGCCGGTGGCCGTCCTTTCCGACGGCATGGGCAGCGGCGTCAAGGCCAACATCATGTCCACCATCACCTCCACCATCCTTGGCCGCCTGCTCGAACACGGCCTGCCCCTGGCCGAATGCGTCGACACCATCGCCGCCTCGCTGCCCCTCTGCAAGGAGCGCGGCATGGCCTACGCCACCTTCACCGCCGCCCAGGTCAAAGGCGACCAGCTCTTTCTCGTCGAATACGGCAACCCGCCCTGCATCGTCTTTCGCAACGGCGAACCTCTGCCCACCCAGTGCCAGGTGCGCTTCGTGGGCGACAAGGAAATCCACGAACGCACCCTGCGCATCCAAAGCGGCGACCTCCTGCTCATGATGAGCGACGGCGTCACCCACGCCGGCATTGGCGTCAGCACCATCGATGGCTGGTCCATTCAGGACATCGGCGCCTTCCTCGCCGGCACCGACCTGGTGGGCAACTGCGCCGCCGTCACCGCCGCCCTGCTCGACGAACGCTGCAACGCCATGAGCAACGGCCAGTTTGGCGACGACCGCACCATTGCCGTGCTGCGCTTCTGTTCCCACCACACCGCCAACGTCGTCATGGGCCCGCCAGCCCGCGGCCACGATGAAAAAGCCGCGCTGCGCCTCTTCTTCTCCAAGCGCGGCAAACACATCGTCTGCGGCGGCACCACCAGCCAAATCGTGGCCAACTACCTCGGCAAGCCCCTCGAACTCATCCAGGGCTCCGGCGACGCCGATGTGCCCGACATGGGCCGCATCGACGGCGTCGACCTCACCACCGAAGGCATCATCACCCTCCAGCACACCCTGGAGCTGCACGAACGCATCGCCCGCGACCCCGACCACATCCTGCACCTGGGCACCCGCCCCGACGAGCTGCTGTACCGCGCCCTCTTCATGGAGAGCACCAACATCAACGTCTTTTTCGGCACCGCCTTCAACGACGCCCACAGCGGCACCAACATCGCCTTCGACAACAAAATCACCGCCATCAAAACCCTCTGCCGCAAACTCGAAGAAGCCGGCAAAAAGACCAGCATCCAGTACTACTAAACTGCCAACGCTCCGCGCAGACCCCGCCGTCTCGCGGAGCGTTTTTGCGTCCAGCCCTCGCTCCTGCAGCGCAATGCCCCCTGCCCTTTGAGCATCGCCAAAAGATTGGGACGCGCCTCTCTGGTGCAGCAACCGCTGCACACCCTCCCGCCCTCCAGCGCGGCAGCGGTTCAACAAGATAGAGGTTTTTATAATACGTTATCCATAGCCTTAGCCTTATCCTTTGCCTTTACCTTTGCCTTATCCGTAGCCTTATCCTTATCCTTAGCTTGATTCGCTTGACATTTTCAAGCGTCGCTTGCTTTTGCTTGACATCGCTTGACATCGCTTGACATTTTCAAGCGTCGCTTGCTTTTGCTTGACATCGCTTGACATTTTCAAGCGTCGCTTGCTTTCGCTTGACATCGCCAGAAGATCGGGCGCGCCTCTCTGGTGCAGCAGCCGCTGCACACGGTCCCGTCTTCCAGCGCGGCAGCGGTTCAACAAGATAGAGGTTTTTATAATACCTTATCCATAGCCTTATCCTTTACCTTATCCTTATCCGTAGCCTTATCCTTATCCTTATCCTTATGTAGATTTGCTAGAAATGCTAGGCTAGCAAATCTAGCATTTCTAGCATTGCTACATTTGCTAGATTTTTTTCTAGCATTGCTGCATTTGCTAGAGCATTTTCTAGCATTGCTGCATTTGCTAGACATTTTTCTAGCATTGCTGCATTTGCTAGATTTTTTTCTAGCATTGCTGCATTTGCTAGATATTTTCCAGCATTGCTGGCTTTTGCCAGACATTTTCCAGCATTGCTGGCGGTTGCCTGCCCTCACGGCAAACCATCCAGCAGGCCGCCAGAACGTCTTGTGTTCTGAGCGATCACCGTGCGCGGAGCCTGTTTTCTCACCCTATTTATTGTACCATTTTGTCCCTGAATATTCAACAAACCGCCGTTTTTCCAGCGATATTCGCCACAATTGTTTCTGCATCAGAAACAAGCGCCATCTTTTCACCAGCGGTCCTCTTTTTTCCCTGGCACATCATGGCGCAAAATGGCACTTTTTTGTGTGCTATACTTTTTCCATCGACCGCCGCCGCCATCGACTGCCGCTCCCCACCATCGCCAGCCGCCAACACGCAAAAAACCCTGCGTCCCATTAGAACGCAGGGTAAAAAACCATTATTCTGTGACAGAGTCTAAGTAACGTTGCAACACTGCAGTCCCTTCGGGACTAGTTCGCAGCAATGTTAGAAAATGTTGTAAGCCTCCATTGCTTAAAGCAGCGATATTGAAAATTGATCGCCTCGCGATCTCACGTCGCCGCTATTTTGCCAGATAGCGTTGCAACACACTGGCTACTTCCGCTCTGGTTGTGGTGCCTTGTGGACGCAAGGTGCTATCCCCCCTTCGGGGCTCCTTTCAGGACTAGCTTCGCGTCGTAGCTCGCAGCAACGTTTGAAAAAATTTAGGACTTTCATTTCTCAAAGTTATGCTACCGCAATTCGTTCAATTTGTGATCTCGCGTCCCTTCGGGACTAGCGCATGTTTGGCTATTGCTTTATCGACACTTTATTGTCTGTGTTTCTATCGCGTGTTCGACAGCCTTTGAGAGCGCGTCGTCGTCATTATTAGTTTGCGAGATATCTCTGCAACACACTGGCCACTTCCGCTCTGGTTGTGGTGCCTTGTGGGCGCATAGTATTGTCG
>CALAKO010000055.1 GCA_937922955.1 uncultured Peptococcaceae bacterium
TCATGGATTTATGGCTTGACTTTTATTAGCAGGTCTTTTCTTTCACAAAGGCTTCGTAATATTTTTCCTATATCCGCTTTCAGCTGACCATAGATTGCTTGTCGACGATATTTTGGTGCAAAAACTATATGATATTTACATCTCCATTTTGAATGTGATAGACTTTTTACATCATGGTTATCCATGTCAAAACCCTCCTGTGTTATTGAAATAGATGGTTGGCAGACCAACTTAATTTTAACACAGGAGGGTTTATTCACATTTACTAAAGTATATTTCACTTACCACCAGCAGAGCTGGTGGTTTTTTCATGCCTTTTCAGCGGCCAATATAAAAAAGCTGCTCGATTTCTCGAGCAGCTTTTTCTTGTCTTATTCTATTATTCTTCTTCGGCGTTCTTATCATGAATAGCAGCGATCGCTGCTTCTGGATTTGTCACTTCATACAGCAATCTGTAACCGCCGACTTTTTCGTCGTACCCTTCGACGGTACAAGTATGCTGACCATCAGCTTCCCAGATTTCCACGGAAAATGCGAACGGATGCCCTGCAATGGCACTCTTTGCACGCCAGCCTGTGATGTATTTATCGAACTGTGAGCTGTGGCCCCATTTTCCATTGGTGCAGTATGCATCGAGGAAGTCTTTCATCCAGCTGTTATCAATCGTGACGGATGGCCAGGTGGATTTGTCTCTGTTGTCGAAAATTTTCTCTCCGTCCAGACTAATTTCCGCAACGCGACCATCGGTTTCATAGAACATTTTCACATCAACGCCTATTTCCTGCAGAAAGAGGTCGACCGCTTTCAGCTCTCTGGCTGCGGTAAGCTCTTCAAAGGTGTTCTGCGCGTTTGCAATGTTCCAGTTTTTCAGACGTGCCAAGCGTTTCAGAGCATCCACCATAGCGTTTTGTTCTATCATTTTTAATTCCTCCTATCCTAATGATGACGCTACAAATCGTTATGCATATAGTATATCGCACTCATGGATAAAGTACAATAATCATATGTATAGGAGAGCCGCTTTTTTCAAAAAAATCTTTATTTTATTTACAATATAAAACAAGACCTCTCAACAGATATGAGAGGTCATGCTAAATCGTTATTAAGCGTTCTCGGTCGATTCACCCTCTGGTTTTTCCGGCTGCAAATCACCTTCTGGCTTTGCCGGTTCACCGTTTTCATCCAGCTGACCATCCTGTTGATCCTCTGACAGCACGTCTTCTGCACGAAGGAAGCGTAAAAGGATAGCCGCCGCCTGGGCACGAGTCGTCGAGCCTTGTGGCACCAAGGTACTGGTGGTCATGCCATTAATGTAGCCTTTGTCGTTTGCCCAAAGCATCACCTGATCAAAGCCATCGCTCAAACTGCCGACATCGCTGTATGCATCAAGGCTTGCACCGTCTGCAATGGTGGTGTCATAACCTTTATAAGCTGCATAACGATAAAGAATTGCCGCAAATTGTTCACGGGTCAGTACGTCCTCAGGTCCAAAGGTGGTGTCGCTGTAGCCACTGACGATGTTGTTGGTCTTTGCCCAGGCCACCGCTTCTGCGTACCAGGCATCATCGGCAACATCGCTGAAGCCGGCATCGCCAACTTCTGGCTCGTCTTCGAGGCGATAGAGGATGCTGACGAGCATAGCACGGTTGATGCTGAGTTCAGGTGAAAATGCATCGCTTGCCGTTCCTGTCATGAGCCCAGCTTCATAGATGTCAGCAATGTCTTCATACGCCCAGTAGTCGCTGCTCACATCGGTAAATGGCAGACTGGTATCGCCGCCAGGAATTTCAGGTGGTTGGTTTCCGCCCATCGCATCGTCACCGCCGGTTGGTTCCTGAATGGTAACGTCTTCATTGCGTTCATTGCCTGCGTTGCTGCCAAATGTGGTGGTGGTCACATACGTCAGGTCAAAATCGCTGCGATCAATCACCGTGCCATTCAAGGTGTTGTCTTCGTCGGTGCTGACGGTGGTGCCATAACTGCCTGTGACAGTAACGGTCACATCACTGTCACCTTCGACAATTGTTTCACCTTGCGCATTAACAATGTTTACAAGTGCACCATTTTCATCGACCACTTGGCCACCGTCTTCCACATAAAGGTTGCTAACGGTGGAATCCTCTGTGACGGTCCATGTGGAATCGCTGCTCACATTCATTGTCATTGGCGAATCATTGGTTTCCGTTGCATCGGCATTGTCGCTGATGCTGGTAGCACCGGTATAACTGGAGCCATCCAGTAAACAGAAGTCCAGACTGGAGATGGTGTCCACATCAATGTTGCCCTTCAATTCCTGATCAAGGCCGGTGAAGGTAACATCGGCACCATTTTGTCCTGGTGTTCCCCAGTTGTTGGCATCGTTGCCAGCAATGGTCAGCAGATTGGCTGCTTCGCTGTCAAAATCCAACTCTGTATTTTTCAACACCACGTTGGCAGCGGTGTTGGTCAGATAAAACATGCTACCTTCTTCAATCGCGCTGGAAAGGGTAGAATCTTCCACTTCAAACTCCGCCGTTTCACCAGTAGATGCTTCGGCATCGCCGGACGTGGACTGATAAATGATGACACCATTGGCAACTGGATCGCTGGCGGTGGCCTTGGTTACTTCGCTGGTCAGCTCAGAATTCTTAATAAGGATGGTGTTCAGCCCTTCCATCCCCGCAATCTGGCTGCCAGTTGCCGTACCTGTGACGTTATCCACTTGCACATTGCCGGTGGAGTAGAGCAATGGCGACCCACTGCCTGCGGTAAAAAGGGTGGAATTGGTCAGCGAAATGTTGCCGCCGCCACGGTCGGTGGCAAGGGCTGCACAATGATCTCCAGCAGTGGAAATGGCCATAAGGTTACCGATGACCGTGCCGCCATAGGTGGCATCCAAACCACGGGAATTGCTAGCTGATGTCACCACGGTATTGTTATTCGCGTATACCGTTGCACCATCAGTGGCAAAAATGGCGTTGGAGCCAGTGCTGTCGGCAGTCAATGAAGAATCGCTGACTTTGACAACCGACTTTTCATTGACGCTCAGAATAATGGAATTGATGCCATAGAAATTACAATTGTCCCCGTTGGTATCGCTCCCACTTTTTTCAAGGGTGGCTTTGGTAATTGTGAGCGATCCGCCGTTCTGCGCCAGAGCAGCATTCTGATCAACGGTGTCGGTGCTGATGGTTTCACCGTCCGAGGTGATTTCCTCGCTATCGGCCGTCAAAGCACCGGACAATTCGCCGGTGTAGTCGTATTCCATGGTATCGGCACCACCTTCGCCAGGTTTGGCTGGTGGCTGTCCGCCCTCACCGCCAGGCTGTAAATCTCCTGGTGGTTTTTCCGGTGGTTGATCCCCCGGTTCAACGTTTTCAACATTATTTGCAGTGCTTGTGTCTGCCAACGCTGCGCTTGGTACGACAGATGCCGCTGCCAAGGCCGCTAACAAGACAGAGGCCGTTATTTTTTTTGATGATGGAAATTTCACTGTAATAACTCCTTCCAATCTTTTAACGCTTTCAAATGACAGCTATATCTTAGCGCGCTGTTCTTAACCCTACCTTAAAAACGGAAAATGTTATTATTTCTTGAGAGATCTCTGCGGCCAACCGTAAGATATGCTATACTACCATCAATAAAGGGGGGCTGTTCATGATCATCCACGCCAAAGACCAACCACAAGAAACATTGGAAAATTACAGCGGCGGCAGCGGCCGCATCACCTTTACCACGCTTCTTCCCGATGAGGCCCTATTCAAAGAAGAAGCACGTTTTTTCAAGGTCATGTCCTTTGCACCAAACGCCAGCATTGGTGAACATGCGCACTGCGGCAACATCGCCTTATACATCGTACTCGCTGGTCATGGCATTGCCTTTGACGACGGCATCGCCAAAGATATTGCTGCCGGTGATGTGCTTTACACCAGCGACGGCAGCACCCACGGCATTTGTGATGCCGGAGGCGGCGATCTGGTTGTACTGGCTGCGGTGCTCTTGGAAAATCGTGCAAAATAATCGTCCATGGTGCTGGTAAACATGCTATACTTAGTACATACTCTAGGAGGTGCTCATTTATGATCATTCGTGACAACGAACAACAACGTGAAAATATTGAAGGATACGCTGGCGGACAAGGCGTACTTGAATTCACCACTCTCGTGCCAACCGAACTTTTAAAAGACGAAGCAAAATTGTTCAAAGTCATTCGTTTCCAACCAGGTGCTGGCCTCGGCGAACATGCTCATGTTGACAACTATGAAATCTACTACATCCTCAGCGGTCATGGCATTGCTGTGGACGGCGGCCAGGAAGTAGCCGTCACCACCGGTGATGTCGTCTACACCGCCGATGGTGCTACTCACAGCATTCGCGATGCTGGCGATGGTGACCTCGTCATGCTGGCTTGCGTTATTTACGAAAATAAAGCCAACTAAGCAAAAAATGGAGAGCAACGTTATCAAAACGTCGCTCTCCATTTTTTATATCTGTTTTAATGTCTTTTTATAGGCCGTGCCCCAATCAATCATGGCATCAAGAATCGGCCGCAAACTGCGCCCCACATCGGTCAAGCTGTATTCCACTCGAGGTGGAACTTCCGCAAAAACCTCACGATGCACCAAACCATCCGCTTCCATAGCACGCAGCTGCGTCGTCAGCACTTTTTGCGAAATCCCATTCAACGAACGCTTGAGTTCATTGAAGCGTTTCGTGCCACTAAAAAGATCTCGTAGGATTAAAACCTTCCATTTATTGCCAATGAGCATCAAGGTTATCTCAACCGGACATTCTGGATAAGTCGATGGTGTCGGCATGTGTTTTCCTCCTCAATAGTTTCTCATAGATACTTAGGCTATTATATCACCTTACATTATCGTATACTTTCGAAAAGAAGTCAAAACCATGGACAAATCTGGTAAAATAAAAATAACACTCTGATCATCTTCACGGATTATTCGACAAACCAATGAATCAATAGCAAAAGGAGCATCCTTTATGAATCCCACCAACCTCTCCATCACACAGTTGCGTCAAGCGTTGAACGACGCCGACGCTGTGCTCATCGGCGCTGGCGCTGGACTGTCTGCGGCTGCCGGTTTTACTCTCACCGGTCCGCGCTTCACCGAATCCTTCGCCGATTTTATTGAAAAATACCATTTTCGCGATCTCTACAGCGCCGGGTTCCATCGTTTCGACACCTTGGAAGAACACTGGGCTTTCTGGAGCCGCCACATTTACATTGACCGTTATGTGGACATTCCCAACGATACCTACGATCTGCTTTTCAAGCTTGTCGCCGACAAAGAATATTTTGTCATTACCACCAACGTCGATCACTGTTTCCAAAAAACAGGCTTTGACAAAGAACGGCTCTTCTATACCCAGGGCGACTACGGTCTTTGGCAATGCAGCCTGCCCTGCCACCAGAAAACCTACGACAACGAAACCGCTGTACGTGAGATGCTTGCTCGCCAGCGTGACATGCGCATCCCATCCGAGCTCGTGCCGCGCTGTCCTGTTTGCGGTGCACCGATGGCCATGAATCTTCGCATCGACAACACCTTCGTGGAAGACGCAGGCTGGCATCAAGCATCAAACCGCTATCAAGATTTTGTACATCGTTATCGAGACAAACAGCTTCTTCTTTTAGAGCTTGGCGTAGGCAACAACACCCCTTCAATCATCAAATACCCATTTTGGCGGCTGGCGGTGCAGCAACCCAACATCACCTATGCCACAATTAGTTTAAAAAACGCCGTTTGTCCCCCACAAATCGACGAACAATCCATCTGCATTCAAGCAGACATTCGCACCGTTTTACAGACACTATTGCAAAACTGAAAAAGCAGGAGCCTCGCTCCTGCTTTTTTTCTATGCCCGTTTGCTGTACTTTTTCACAAATTTATCAGCCTTTTTCGCCACTGCCGGTCGAGCACTGCTGCGC
>CALAKO010000056.1 GCA_937922955.1 uncultured Peptococcaceae bacterium
CGGCAAAAAAAGCAAGAAAAAAGCTCAGCCAGCCGTTGTTGTCGAAGACTGACACAGCACAGCCCATCATCCATGCGATGATGGGCGTTTTTCTTAGTTGCTTCCACTGACGCATCCAAATCCAATGTGCTATAATAGATCCATCACCATTCGAAAAAGGAGCATCCCTTATTATGCAGCATTTCATAAAAAACACAGCCCTGATTTGCGAAGGCGGCGGCATGCGTGCGGCTTATACCGGCGGCATGGCCAGCGTTCTCATTGAACAGGGCGTCTATTTTCCATTCATCACCGGTGTCAGCGCCGGAACATCCATCGCTGTCTGCTACATTTTGCGCAACATCCCGCGCCTGCACCGCTGCTTTATCGACATTGCCGACGATCCAAATTTCATCGGAGCCAAACATTTTCTGCGCGGTCATGGCTATTTCAATTCTCACTACATTTACGAAGAAGCCTTCTTCGATGACGACCACGATCAACGCAGCTGGGACACCTTCTGCAACAGCCCGTCTGAAATCGTGCTGTCGGCCTTCAACGCCGACAGCGGCGAGCTTCGCTACTGGCACAAAGCCGATATCCACAGCTATGGCGACCTCTGCCGTGTATGCCGCGCCTCCAGCTCTCTGCCAGTAGTCATGCCATCCACCTACATCAACGGCCAGGCTTATATCGATGGTGGCGTGCGCGAAGGTTTTGTGCTGCAGCCAGCCATCGACGCCGGTATCGAACGCTTTGTGATTCTTCCTACTCACGTGCGCGGTTTCCGTCGTGAACCATCAAAAAACATGGGCCTGACGAAAACCCTCTATCGCAAATATCCGCACGTCATTGAAGCAATGGAAACGCGCGCCGCCAACTACAATCGCCAGATGGACCTCATCGACCAGCTCGAAGAAGAAGGCCGCGCCCTTGTGCTTTATCCGGAAGAAATGCCGATTGAACGCACCGAGCACGACATCACCAAGCTCGAAGCCACCTGGCAGAAAGGCCGCGACCAAGCCACACGCAACCTCGACCAATGGCTGGCTTGGATGGAACAATAAACCACCGTACAACAAAAGACCGCTGACGCAATCGCGTCAGCGGTCTTTTTTGATTTACCATTGGAATTTGATCGGATGCGAAATGGTTTCAATTCGCCCACCACTCATAGTCAGCACCGTTGCCAGGTTCGTGCCAATCTGCTATCGACTTCAAGTTAACACCGCCGCCTCAGCCGACGATGCTAGCATCAAAGCCAGCACCAAAAGTACTACACCGAACAAATAAGCAAAACATCCCTTCATGATTCCTCGCGCATTTCTATGCATGGTCTACGAACTTGCGCGCCACCTAAAATTGACACTGTAGACAAGCTCTTGAACATCCATGCCCTCTTCATAAACAGTCCACTTCACCACTGAATTGCAACCATCTTGATTCAATGGCTGAATGGACCTCACCACATCCGCGTCTTTCTCCAATTTTTTCACATCGTAATCACTAGGACAAAAGTACAACGCAGATTCCGGTTCCTTTTCAAGGACATAAATCTTACCATTGGTCAAATCCACTGCTGGCAGCTGATAAATGACAGAAGTACCGCTTGCCGCCAATGCAATATGACTATCATCAATAATCATGGGCTGCTCAAAAACCATCCCTTTTTGGAACACTGGCAAATCGGCACCAATGCGATAAGCCCAGCTTTTTTGCGCAAGGTGATAGACAAGAAGCTGGTTGGACACAGCCTCGCCGTCCTGATTTTCCTCCAGAATATCCTGAACGATCAGGTACTCTCCACAAATGACAGGATCAGCCGGACAGCGTCCTAGGCTGATATCTGTCACATCACCGCTCTCCAGCGCACAACGCTTGAGCGCACACACACGTTCTTCGCCATCATCAGCAATTTCCGTCCACACAGCAATCTCCCCATTGAGTGCAACCTCTGCTCTGCCAGAATCATTAGTGCTGAACATACTCAAGATGTCCGTGCTGCTTTTTGTGCCACGATATAGAGCAACCGCCATCGAACCATTGTCAAATTGAGTCCAAAGCACATTGCCGCTGCACCCTGCCCAATCCTGTGGCAAGCCAGAGCCTTCATCATCATTGTTTACTTTCTGATAGTCCCCTTCGGCCACCAAAACAGGCGCCCCCTGGACACCATCTTTTGAAACCGCACGCATATAGAGATACCATCGATCCGCCGCTGCATTATAGGATGCCGGTGCTTCCAGCCAATAAATGTATTGGTCATCCACCATATATCCAGGTCCATGCGGTGTTTCAACCAAACGGTAGCCGTCATGCTGGAGCGAAACCCATGGCTCTAAATCATTCTGCAGGTTCACAAGTGGTGCCACAGAAATCAGCTCACCATTTTTCCATTGTTCATAGAGCCGCCAGTCATTATCCACTTTCGAGTATTTCAATCCATCAATATAATCGACAGCAAAGCCGCTGTTTACAATCGTTTGCATAATCACTGGTTCATTGGTCCATTCTGCCTCAGGCAATCCTGTTGTATCAGCCGACGGTGCTGCATGTTGCTCTGACGACTCTTTCTCACAGCCCACCATCACGACCATGATCAGCAAGCAGCAAAGAATTCCCAGCCACTGTTTTCTTCTCATACTGACCTCCTCCTCGTATAATAAGTTAAAATGTTGTTTTTCTATCAAAACAGCAGGCTCT
>CALAKO010000057.1 GCA_937922955.1 uncultured Peptococcaceae bacterium
CCATACATTGGTGCCAGTAGCTGACCTTTTCTCAAATCATATTCAATAAAAACGACCTTCCTCTTTTTTTCATCAATAATTATAAAATTCGTTTGGTTCGATGATGACGTGGCGCGTCACATCCTGGCTGAAATCGCCGTACTGAACGACGAAATCGTAATGCTTCCAATCCACTTCTTCTTCTGGTTTGTCGGTGTTCCAAATGATGAGGAAATCTCGTTCTTTATGATCCTGCGCCATCGCCTGCCACCATTTACCCTGAAGCAAACGGTCTGCGGTTTTCCCATCTTCTGAAGAAATGCGGAAAAAGTTCCCAGCGAGACGTGGTTTTTCAATGCAATGTATTTTAACTGCCATTTATAAGCCTCCTTCTTATAATTCATGCTCCTTATATTTTATATAAAAGCGCCAGCAAGGGCAACCTTTCTCAGCCAGATTCCGCAGAAATTCTTCACTCAGCCAGCTGGGTCAGCGTTTCGCCGGCAATGCGATACACCGTCCACTCGTCCATGGCTTTGGCGCCCAGGGAGCGGTAAAAATCGATGCTCGACTGGTTCCAATCCAGGCACCACCATTCCAGCCGTCCACAGCCACGCTCCACCGCAATGCGCGCCAGCTGCTTGATCAGCCCTTTGCCAATGCCCTGGCCGCGAAACGCCGGTTCCACATAGAGATCTTCCAGATAGATGCCGGCGCGGCCCAAAAACGTCGAGAAATTGTGGAAGAAGAGCGCAAAACCGACCTCTTTTCCATCAACGACCGCAAACAACACCTCGGCTTTTTCTTTGTCAAACAGCCACTCTTCCAGCGTTTCCTCGGTCGCCACCACCTCATGCTCCAATTTTTCGTAGGCCGCCAATCGGCGGATGAATTCCAGAATCTGTCCAACATCTTCGCGTTTCGCAAAACGAACCGTCCAATCCTTCATTTCCATGCACCCTTTCACTATAAGTTTTTTCTTTATTATACATAATTTTTTAAACATTCCATTTCTAAATGGCTAAAACATTGCTGATAGAAGA
>CALAKO010000058.1 GCA_937922955.1 uncultured Peptococcaceae bacterium
TCAGAGCCTGCTGTTTTGATAGAAAAACAACATTTTAACTTATTATACGAGGAGGGGATGAGATGCTTTCAATTTTTGATGGACTCCGCGATTTTACATTGCTATCGGTGACGGTTCGTATCATTTTGGCGGTGATCTGTGGTGGAATTATCGGCATGGAGCGTTCTTTGCATCGTCGTCCTGCAGGATTTCGCACCCATATTTTGGTTTGCCTGGGCGCAGCGATGACCACGCTTACCAGTCAGTACTTGTATTTGTATTTGGATTATTACACCGACATGGCACGCCTTGGCGCGCAGGTTATTGCCGGGATCGGTTTTTTGGGCGCAGGGACCATCATCATCGCACGTCAGCGTGTGCGAGGGCTGACCACTGCAGCTGGCTTGTGGGCAGCGGCAATCATTGGCTTGGCTGTTGGTGCTGGTTTTTATGAAGGCGCTATTTTAGCGACGGTGCTGGTGGAATTAACAGCAACGGTGTTTTTAAAGCTGGAGAAGCAGGTCATCACTAAGACGTCCAACATTCATATTTTTCTGGAGTATAACAAGCCAGAGGCACTCGAGGAAGTGTTGGCCTATTGTCATAATAAAGAGATTAAAATCATGCACCTGGAAATTTCACGCAATAAAGAACCAGAAAATGCAACCATTGCCTTGATTTCGGTGCGATTGGCGCATCAAATGAAGTCTGGAGAAGCTTTGGCGGCGATGACAGCTATTGATGGCGTGATGCTGGCGGAAGAATTTTAAAATATGAAAAAAATAACTAAATATGCTTGCAAAGGGCATATTATTGTGCTATGATACGAGTACAAAGTTAATTGAAAAATTTCTACTCAGAGATAGGAAAGAGAGGATTATTATTATGCAGAAATATGTATGCGATCTTTGTGGCTATGTTTACGATCCAGCTGAAGGCGATCCAGATAACGGCGTCGCTCCAGGCACTGCTTTTGCAGATATTCCAGATGATTGGGGCTGCCCACTCTGCGGCGCTGGCAAAGGCGACTTCTCCCCAGAAGCGTAAATCATGAAACGAAGGCTTGAGCTTAGGCTCAAGCCTTTTTCTTTTGTAATAAAACGGCCCTGCATCATGGATACAGGGCTCATTAGTTATTTGGCTTTATGTGGTGGGTAGGCATGCAGACTGCAGATCGGCACGCCGCGTTTATGGAAGCGGCGTTCGTATTCTGTGGCAATGTTATCTTCTGGCAAATTGGCGTAGAGGTCATGGGTGACGTTTTCCAATCGCCAGCCACTTTCAGTGAATTCTTCTACGGACCAATCAAAAAATTCACGACTGTCGGTTTTAAAATGAACCGTTCCATTTTCTGCCAGGATGTAGTCGTAGATTTCTAAAAAGGCGTGGTAGGTCAGACGACGCTTTGCATGACGATTCTTTGGCCAAGGATCGGAGAAGTGCAGATAGATATCGCTGACTTCGCCTGGGTCAAAGATTTCATCAAGGTGTTCGGCGTCCAGCCAGAGAAAACGCACCTGCTGTGGTGCGCCTGGCTTTTCGGCGTAATCATCGATGGCGTCCATAATGATTTCTGGCACCACATCAATACCGAGAAAGTTTAGTTCTGGATGCTGCTTGGCAGCAGTGTAAAGCCAACGGCCACGACCTGAACCGATTTCGATGACGAGTGGTTGCGAGGTTGGAAAGTTGTCCTGCCAATGTCCACGTTGAGCATGGGGTTGATTGATGGTATAGGGAGAAGCCTGCAAACGTTCCTGAGTGCCGGCTACACGACGAACGCGTGCCATAAAATCGCCTCCTAGTCTTTATTTTCAAGTGAAGATGGATTAAAATAATACAAGCGTGATGGATCGCTGAGACGATCCGTCCAACTGTATTATCATAACACATGAAATGCGTTTTTGCGAGCAACGACGTATTTTTTTAGGAGGTCTTGCGATGAAGGGTCATTTGGAATTATTTGAGCATCGTTTAAAACAGGTGGGCGAAAAATTGCCAGGAATGGAAGGCAAAAATATTGATGACATCTTTGATGCATTTGTTGAAGCACTTGGCAGTGATGAGGTGCCATTCTATGATGTGCACAGCGGGTCCACACTGGCAGATTATTATAATTCTCAGTTTATTCGTTTTGTGAAAAAACACGCAGGGAAATAAAAAATAGTCATAGAGCGACTAGACGCAATTCCTGCAGTCGTTTATTATTATAATAAAGTTGATTAATGAAAATGAAGGAGTGCTCTAAATTATGGAAAAACTGAATGATGCTACTTTTGAAGAAATTATTTATGATGATGGCGAACCTTGCCTCGTAATGTTCTCTCGTAAGTCTTGCCACGTTTGCCAGGCTGTTCATCCAAAAATCGAAGAACTTGCTGCTGATGAAAAGTATGCTGGTAAATTTGGTTTCTATGAAGTAGACGTTGAAGAAGAAAGAAACCTCTTTGCTCGTTTCTCTCTGAAAGGTGTACCTCAGATTCTGTTCTTCAATGATGGCGAATACGTTGGCAAAATGGCTGGCGAAAAAGACATCGAAGAATATGAAGACAAGATTGATTCCATCATTGGCTAATTAGTCTGTTCGTGACCGTCGCATTGCGACGGTCTTTTTTTACGGCTATTGTAAACTTGTTATATAATTAGGTTTACAACGAGGAGGCGGGGCCTTATAATAAGAGTTAAGTTTGTTGAAAGAAGGGACACGTATGGAAATGAGTAGAAAGAAAATCAACAGCCAACGTTTAGTATTGTGTGGTTTGTTTGCCGCCTTGGTTGCCGTTGGCGCTTTTATTCGCATTCCGCTGCCACTGATTCCATTTACGCTGCAGACGTTTTTTGTGACAATGGCAGGGTATTTGCTGGGGGCTCGTTATGGTGGAATGAGTGTGGCACTGTATGTGGCGTTGGGGCTGTTTGGACTTCCGATTTTTACACAGGGTGGTGGTCCAGGCTATGTGTTAAATCCAACCTTTGGCTACTTGATTGGTTTTATTGTTGAGGCGTACGTTGTTGGAAAATTGACAGCTGGACGTGAGTTACCATCGGTAAAGCGACTGTTGGGTGCTGGCTTTGCGGGCTTGGCGGTGGCTTATCTGCTGGGCGGTGTGTACTGCTATTTTATTACCAACATGGTCTTGGGTATTGAAAATAGCGTCTGGGCCGTTTTTTTGTCTGGCTGTGTGCTGGTTTTTCCAGGCAATGCGGCGCTCAATGTGGTGGCGGCGCTTGCAGCAAGGCGGATTTTGCCACGTATGCCAGATTTTGATAGGTAAGCGCTTGTGGGTGTGATAAAATAAAGGCTATAGTAACAGTGAGCCATTTTAAAAAATCTGAGGTGAGTGATCATGACGCAAGCTCTTTTTATTACAGGCACAGCGGCCGGTGTTGGAAAAAGCACCGCAGCTCAAGCGATTATTGCTGCATTGCAGGATGCTGGCTATGATGCGGCGTATTATAAACCGATTGTCAGTGGTACAGACAGCATTCCGGAAAGTGATGCTGGGCAGGTGCGTACAGCATGCAGCCTTGAGCAGGATGTTTTATCAACAACCAGCTACGTTTTTAAGGAAACGGTGTCACCGCATCTGGCGGCTGCCCATTTGTTGCAGCCGGTGGACGTGGATATGATACGTGCTGATTTTTCGACGGTTGCTTTACTGCATGATGTGACGATTTTCGAGGGGAGCGGCGGGATTATTTGTCCATTTACGCTTTTGGCGGACGGTCGACGTGTGATGCAGGAAGATGTTGTGCGAACATTAGGGCTGACGAGTGTTATTGTGGCAGACAGCGGAGTAGGCACCCTGAATGCGACGCTGCTGACGCTGGCGTATATGCGCCAGCAGGAGCTGCCGGTGGCAGGAGTAATTTTGAATCGTTTTGATGCCGACAATGAAGTGCATCAGGACAATTTAGCGGTCATTGAACGCCTAGGTGAGGTGGACGTTGTTGCGACTATTGCAGACGGCGGAGCGATGACCGTGCGTAAACCGTTTTTCCTTTTGGAGACAGAAGAATCGCGTTAGTGCGTGCAATGGGAGACGCTGCTTGCTGTGAAGAATTATTTTTTATGACGTGATTGGAATTTCTTTGCAGAATGAAAAGAGCGTTTTACAAGGCGCGCATGGTATGATAAGATTGAAGCATAGAGAATGCTTTCTCTATGCTTTTTTATTGTATGTGAGCCTGCAATTTGGTGGGCTTAATCAGCCAACCAATAATAAGGAGGGCCTATAGAATGAAGATGATTTCGTGGAATGTCAATGGCTTGCGCGCAGCAGTTGGCAAAGGCTTTATGGATATTTTTGCAGAGCTGGATGCAGACATCTTTGCTTTGCAGGAAACGAAGCTGCAGCCGCATCAGATTGACCTGGAGCTTCCCGGCTATCAGCAGTTTTTCAATAGCGCCGAGAAGAAAGGCTACTCTGGTACAGCAATTTTTACCAGACGAGAACCACTGGATGTGCGTTATGGGCTGGGCATTCCAGAGATGGATAATGAAGGCCGTGTCATAACGATGGACATGGGTGACTATTATTTTGTGACCACGTATACGCCGAATTCTCAAAGTGAGTTGGCGCGGTTGGATTATCGTATGAAATGGGACGATGCCTGGAGGGATTGTTTGTGTCGACTCAAGGCAGAAAAACCTGTCATCGCCTGTGGCGATTTGAACGTCGCTCATACGGAGATTGACTTGAAAAATCCAAAGACAAACCGCCGCAATGCCGGCTTTACTGATGAAGAACGCGAAAAATTTACGGAGCTTTTGGATGCTGGGTTTATTGATACCTGGCGCTATCAGCATCCTGGTGTTGAGCAGGTGTATTCCTGGTGGAGCTATCGCTTTAAAGCAAGAGAAAAGAATGCGGGATGGCGCATCGACTATTTTGTAGTTAGTGATGACCTCAAAGATCGCATTGTTTCAACCGACATTCATACCGATATTTTTGGCTCCGATCATTGTCCCGTGGAACTGGTGCTCAAAGATTGATTTTTCGCGCTAACCAAGAGAAAGAGGGAACACTATGAATGTAATTGAACGTTTTAATCGTGATATAGAATGTGTCTTTGAACGTGACCCTGCGGCGACGTCAAAGCTTGAAGTTATTTTGAACTACCCAGGGCTGCATGCCATTTGGATGCACCGCATCACTCACAAGCTATATAAGATGCATCTGCGTGTGGTGGCACGCTTCCTGTCGCAGGTGGCACGTTTCTTCACTCAGGTGGAAATCCATCCAGGCGCTCAGCTTGGGGAAGGGCTTTTCATCGACCATGGGTGTGGCATTGTCATTGGCGAAACCGCCATTGTTGGCGATAACGTTACTCTTTATCAGGGCGTGACGTTGGGTGGTACTGGTAAAGAAACCGGCAAACGCCACCCGACCGTTGGCGACAATGTTATGATTTCCAGTGGAGCGAAGGTGCTGGGCAACATTAACATTGGCAATAATGTAAAAATTGGCGCGGGCTCTGTCGTTATTAAAGACGTACCGGACAACTGCACCGTTGTAGGGGTGCCTGGTCACATTGTGCGTCAGGATGGCAAGCGCGTGCACACGGATGCGCATCATCCAGATCTCAACCATAACCAGCTGCCAGATCCTGTGGATGATTGTCTGCGTATTTTCAGCTATCGTTTGGATGAAATCAGTACTCGTTTAAAAGAATTGGAGGAAAAACTTTGAATCAAGTCATGATATATAACACCTTGGCAAAGAAAAAAATGCCATTTGAACCGCTTGAGCCGGGAAAAGTAAAGATGTATGTTTGCGGGCCAACGACCTACAACTATATCCATCTTGGCAATGCCCGCCCAATTGTGGTATTCGATACGGTGCGTCGTTATTTTACCTATCTTGGCTACGACGTTACTTTTGTTTCCAACTTTACAGATGTTGACGATAAGATCATTAAGCGTGCCAACGAAGAAGGCAAGGAACCAATGGCGCTGTCTGCCTATTACATTGATGCGTTCTTTGAAGACACCAAGGCGCTGAATGTCATGCCAGCGACGGTGCATCCAAAGGTCAGCGAACACATTGACGAGATTATTGCATTTGTTCAGGGGCTGATTGACAAAGGCTATGCTTATGCCCTTGATAATGGCGATGTCTACTATTCGGTGCGAAAATTTGCGGATTACGGGGAACTCTCCGGCCGTGACATCAATGATTTGCTCAGCGGCGCTCGCGTAGAAGTGGACGAAAAGAAACAGGATCCGCTCGATTTTGCACTTTGGAAGAGTGCAAAACCAGGTGAACCATATTGGGAATCTCCTTGGGGCAAGGGGCGCCCAGGCTGGCACATCGAATGCTCGGCCATGAGTGCAAAATATCTTGGCGATACCTTTGATATTCATGGTGGTGGACAGGATTTGATTTTCCCACACCATGAAAACGAAATTGCACAAAGCTGTGCGCTTCATGCTGCGCCAATGGCTCGCTATTGGATGCACAATGGTTTTATCACCATTAACCAGGAAAAAATGAGCAAGTCTAAAGGGAATTTCTTCCTGTTGCGCGATATTCTTGAACGTTTTGATCCGCAAGTTGTGCGTTTCTATCTGTTGAGCGTACAATATCGCAGTCCGCTGGATTTTGATGATGAAAAGATCGAAGTGGCAGGGCGCGGTCTGGAACGTCTGCAGCATGCTGCAGATGCGGTTGACAAAGCCATGAAACTGGCTGGCGAGCACGACGATGACGATGCGGCACAGTTGCGCGCTCAGGCAGAAAAAGCCAAGGCTGATTTCTGTGCTGCTATGGACGATGATTTCAACACAGCTCTGGCGATTTCGGCGCTCTTTGAACTGGCGAAAGACATCAATATTTACTTGAAAAAAGATCAGTTTGATGCGGCCAGCTTGGCGCTTGCTCAGCAGGTGCTGAAAGAGCTCGGGCAGGTACTCGGCATTGAGTTTGCTCAGACAGAGGCTGCTGATGATGGTTTGACCGATCAGCTCATGGATCTGATCATCGCTATCCGCAAAGACGCACGTGCCAATAAAGATTTTAAAACCGCCGACCGCATTCGTGATGGCCTTGCTGAAATAGGTGTCATCCTCGAAGATGGTAAAGCTGGCACTACCTGGAAACGTGCATAAATTTGAATGAAATAAAAAACACATTCGCTGCAAGTCTGGAATGATCCAGTGCTTGTAACGAATGTGTTTTTTGCTTATAATGTTGGGGCGTTCTTTATGGCCAGCTGTGCCAGATTGACGGATTTCAAGGTGTCGTCAATGGAGTTCTGCACATCGCTGAGCACATAGTGAACCGCGCAGAAATCTGAGTTGTTGCGTGCGCATTGACCATCCGGCGCAGTACAAGTATTTAGAACAAAATCATCTTCCATAACATGAATAATGTCAAACAGACTGATCTCTTCTGGTGGGGTTGTCAGCACATAGCCACCACGCTTCCCTTGGAAGGAAATCAGATAACCAGCATCTTTAAGCCGTGGTACAATCTTGAGAAAATAATTGTATGGAATGTTCATTTTCTCTGCGATGACTTTACCAGAACAGCTGCCATCTGGAGCGAACAGTGGGTCCGGATCATAATAATTCGCCAGATACATCATGATGCGAATGGCGTAATCTGTGGTAATGTTAAGTGACAAGAGAGCCGCCTCCTTATAAATTGATAGGATAATGGTAACCTTATCAGGTATCTATTATTTTAACAGATTGTCGCGATGGTTGCCATAGATAATTGGAGGTGCTGAATCACTTTTTTATTTTTTTGGTATGAAATGTATGGAGAAAATGTTTTTATTTAACAACAAGCGGAAAGACTTGTGTGGTTTTGGAGAAAATAGCTTGGCATTTAGAGAGAAAGTATAGGAAAAATCCGTTGTTTAGAGTATACTGAACATATTACTATGAAAAATTCTGGAGGAATTATTGATGAAGTTGGAGCACTTTTATCAGATCATGAAGCGTTGCGCTGCAGTGCTTGTGCTGATAGCGATTGCATGTTCAATCTATGTAGGGGCTGTACGTATACAGGTTGAGCAAGATTATAAAACTGTAAACCTTTCTGTAAATGAATCGGATATCCGTTCTTTGGCAAACGCCAATGGAAAGACAACGGAAGAAATGCTGGACATCTTAAAAGATAAAGGTGTCAGCCAGGTGCTTTTTAAAGAAAGCACGATTGCCAGCTTGGAAAACGCTGGCGATTTGATGATTGCGCAAGGCGCGGATGTTCAGAATCTGAGTGTTTCAAGCAGTTTGCCTGCAAATTTGCCAATTAGTGAAACCAATTACTATTTGGTCGTGACTGATGATGCTTGGCGTGAACAGGTGCTGCGTGAAGTACCTGCAAAAATTAGCGGGGCTGTTGCTTATGATGATGGGGAATTGGGTGTTGTTACGGTACCAACAAGCATTGAAGCCACACAAAGCAATCAGAGTAAGGCTCAGTTGGCGTTTAGTGGCATTGGTGTAGGTTTTGATCAGGAATGGCTCAATACGGTTGCAAATGCAGGGTTTGATATTATTGCGCAGGTAAGCAGCTGGGAATCGCCAACAGACGAATCTTTGGAAATGTTGGCGGATGATATTAAAGCAGTGCCAAATCTCTGCATGTTGATGTTTAATGATAAATACATTCCAGGTTATCCAGATCCTGATAAAATAGAAGTGTTCTATCAATTATTGCTTGATGAGAACGGCGATATTGTGGCACCACTGGGCCAGATTGAATTTAGCCCACAGGAAGGCTTCAATACATTGGCAAATTTGGCCGATAAAGATGTTGTACGACTTCACACCATTTCTAATGATGAAATGAGCAAATTTGAAGGCGAAACCGGCGAATCAATGGATGCCGGTATTACAGAGGCCTTGGATCGTTGGGATTTGGCAGCACGTGAGCGCAATATGCGCGCACTCTTGGTGCGTTTCTTCAGCATTGACATGCCAGGCACCTATTATGAAAGCAATATGGCTTATTTGGATGCTCTCCATACTCAATTAGAAGACAATGGCTTTACTGTTGGCGGAGACGTTCAGGAAATGGCTTCCTTAGATATTCCGGCAGCGGTGCGTTTGTTGGTTGGTTTTGGCATTTGCGCCGGCTTTATGCTGTTGTTGTTGGAAATCGGCTTCCGTCGCTTGGCGTTGGCGGGATTTGTGCTTTCAGCTTTGGCGTGGGTTGGTATGTATGTGGTCAATCAGACACTGGCCATGCAGTTGATGGCCTTGGCTAGTGTCATTGAGTTCCCTATTTTATCCTGTCTATATTTCTTACCGCCGAAAAAAGATCTGTCGCTGCTGCAATCGATTGGCAGGCTGTTGGCATTGTGCGCGGTCAGCTTTATTGGTGCTGTGCTGATGGTTGGTGTGCTCAGTGATAAAGCGTTCATGCTTAAGCTCAGCTCGTTTATTGGCGTAAAGATTGCGCACGTTATTCCAATTGTGGTGGTGCCATTTGTTCTTTATATTGTACGCGATAAGAAGCCGTTGAGTTTGTGCAAGTCTCTGCTGAATAAAGCATTGGATTATAAATGGGCCATCGTTTTTGCTGTGGTTGCCGTTGCGTTAATGATTTACCTTTCCCGCACAGGCAACGAGAGTGGAGAAATTTCTGGTATTGAGGCAGCCATGCGTCAATTCCTTAATGATACCATGGGGGTTCGTCCGCGAAGCAAGGAATTCCTCATTGGTTATCCTGCAACCATCCTGTATTTGATGTATGCGGCTAAGCATCGAGCTTTGTGGGTGCTGAGCATTCCACTGGTCATTGGTCAGATTTCCCTGGTCAATACTTATGCGCACATTCATACGCCGCTCTTGATTGCTTTACAGCGCAGCTTGAATGGTCTGATTCTGGGGATCATCGTTGCAGTGGTTGCAGTAGTGGTTGTTAAAGTTGGCCTTCGACTTTTTTATTGGGCCACAGATAAATTAATTAAACGAGAAGCATAGTATGTGAGGAGCGTTAAAGGAATGGATACGAACCCGAACATCGTCATGAGTGGTTATTATGGTTTTCAAAATGCTGGCGATGATGCTGTGTGCTACGCCATCATTGAAGCATTGCATCAAGAAATGCCAAAATGTAATATTACGGTTTTATCCAATGATCCTGAATTAACAGAGCATGTTTACGGTGTTGCTGCAACGGATCGCTGGAAAGTGACCAATATTTGGCGCACATTGCGCAAAGCAGATTTGCTGGTGAGTGGTGGTGGCAGTCTGATTCAGGATGTTACCAGTAAAAACAGCTGTCTCTATTATTTGGGCGTCATTTTTATGGCACAGTTGTTGCGCAAGCCCGTTGTCATTTATGGTCAGGGCTTGGGGCCTTTGGCTCTGCGTCGAAATCGCTTTTTGACAAAATGCGCGTTCAATCGTGCAAAGGCGATCTATGTGCGTGATGAAGAATCCCATGCGCTGTTGCGAGAGATTGGCGTGAAGGCACCGGTTCAGGTTGCACCAGATCCGGTGCTTGGGATTGATAATGAAGTGGTGGATACGGAAAAAGGTGGCGTGCTTTTACAAGAGCTGGGCTACGATGGCGAGAAACCACTGGCGTTGATGGCACTGCGTGATTGGGGCGGAAAAGATCTGGTGCATGAATTTGCGGCTTTAGGAGACTATCTCTGTGATCAGGGGTATGCTGTTGGTCTGCTTGCCATGCATGTGGATCAGGACGATGCCATTGCAAAAGCGGTGGATGCTCATATGCGCGGGAATTCTTTTGTTATTGCGGGAGCGTACGATACACCAACGCTATTTTCGATCTTTGATAATGCTTCTATGGTTGTTGGCATGCGATTGCATTCGCTCATTATTGGTGCTGCACTGGATAAACAGGTCATGGCGATCAGTTATGATCCAAAAGTGGATTCTTTTATGAAGATGATCCATAATCCCCATTGTGTGTCTTTGAACAAAGTGAGTGAAGTTGTGCTCAAAGAGACAGCAACGTCCTGTTTTGAAGAAACGAAGCCAGAGGTTGCGCACCGCGTGCGTACGCTCAAGCGTCTCTGCCACACTCCTGCAAGTAACTGCCATGAAATTCTCTTGCATCATTGATGCAGATTATGCTTGAAATTCGCGATTATGCTCTTTACAATAATAAAGAGCGAGTAATAGTTAATTATTATATATGGAAGTGATTGTGTGGTTAAAGAGTTGCTGTTGGTCACCATCTGCGCTTTCGCATTGACAACATTTCTGGTGCCAATTGTAAAATTGTTGGCAGTGCATGTTGGTGCGGTGGATAAGCCTAATGCGCGCAAGGTACATCATAAGATCATGCCGCGTATGGGTGGACTGGCGATATACGGTGCGTTCTGGGTTGTCGTATTTACGTTCTATCCCTTTACTCAGTCGTTGATGGCATTTTTTATCGGTGCAACCATGCTGATTTTTGTTGGGATCGTGGACGACATTACAGATATGCCAGCTAAATTGAAATTGCTGGGGCAGATCATTGCCGCCTGCATTGTGACGTTTGGCGGTATCCGTATTGATTTTGTGACCAGCATGTTTGGTGAAGCAGCCATGACAACGCTGGATTTGCTCAGTGTGCCGGTCAGTGTCATATGGATTGTTGCCATTATCAACGCCGTTAACTTGATCGATGGTTTAGACGGTTTGGCCGCTGGTGTCAGTGGAATCAGTGCCGCTACCTTGGCCATCTGTGCCTTATTGAATGGCACTGGCAACATCGCTGTATTATGTTTTACATTGGTGGGGGCCTGCTTGGGCTTTCTCATTTACAATTTTCATCCAGCATCAATTTTTATGGGTGATACCGGATCTATGTTTTTAGGGTATACGTTGGCAGTGTTATCCATTATGGGGACTGCAAAAGGTGTCACCTTTGTTTCTGTTTTTATACCAATTCTGGCTTTAGGAATTCCAATCTTTGATACATTGTTTGCGATTTTACGACGAATGATGGAAAATAAACCGATCATGGAAGCAGACAAAGGGCATCTGCACCATCGATTGATGGCGCGAGGACTGAGTCATCGCGGCACGGTGCTTATGATTTATGCCATTAGTGTGGGATTATCCATTTGTGCTATTGTGGTCAATGAACTAACGAGTGAACGTGGATTTGTCGTTGTTGTGTTAGTTGTTACGGTGCTGCTGATTGGTGCAAACAAGATCGGTATTCTCGGCAGTAAAACAAAAAAGGATAAATAAAAGTAAACCGAAAAGGAGCGAATCATTAAGATGACAAAGAAAAATATCCTTATTGCCGTTCTGGGGGCTGTTGTGCTTGGGGCAATTTTGGGTTTGCTGATTGGCTTGATTGGCGGATTCTTCACATCGACTGATGAAACAGTGTCGGCCAATACAGAAAGTCGTACAACAGTTGAGGAAGAAAAGGCCAAACAAGAGGAAGAAGACAAAGCGGCCGAAGAAGCGGCCAAGAATGTCGTAGCGGATGAAAATAGCGATTCTTCCGATAGCAGTGACAGCACATCCGATAGTGCCGATAAAGATTCAAGCAATGATGAAAACAGCAACTCATCCAGCAGTAAAAACGATTCAGACAGCAGTCAGAATACTGATAATGCCATGGGCACAGGTACCGTTGCAACGGGTGGCTCCGGCTTGAACTTGCGTGCTTCTGATAGTACAGATAGTAACATCATTGGCAGCCTTAACAACGGAGCAACATTGACCATTATTGGAGAAAGCAACGGGATGTATCAGGTACAGACCTCTGACGGCCTGACTGGTTGGGTATCTTCACAGTATGTAACCATGAACTAATTGGTTAATGGTTAATAAATATTTAGGAGGACGTAAATATGAATCAAAATGAAAAATTCTCTTATGATGATGATGCAGTACTGATCATGGATGAAGCTGTTGCAGCTCAGAGCTATGACACCGTTCAGAAAGCTGTTTGCGGTGTTCTGGGTGTCATCGGCGTAGCCATGGTTGTTACCTTCTTTAAGAGTGCGAAAGCTCGTCGCCTTGCTAAAAAGCAGGCAAAGAAACTCGCTCGTCGCTACAGATAATCGGTATCGACAGATAGCGTAAGAATAAAAACACGTGTCATGTTCCAAACTGGGGCAGGACACGTGTTTTTTTAATGACTGGTTATTTATAAATGATATATCCCAGAGAATTGACGGATGTGCAGCGTGTTTTCTAAAATAAAAGAAACAACTACATGGAGGTTCTTGTTATGAAACGCTCATTCCCTCATCTCTGCAGCCCAATCACCCTGGGGAAGGTGACCTTCCGTAACAGAATGTTTGCGGCACCAATGGGCAGCACAGATATTACTGCGGACTGCGGCATAGGTCCACGCACACCAGGGTTTTACGAACTGCGCGCCAAAGGTGGTGCGGCAGCGGTTACTGCCAGCGAATTGGTCGTTCATCCGGAAACCGATGGCTCGCACATGCTGCATCTCGATTTACAGACACCTGGCCTCTTAGCTGGCTTTACCTATCTTGCTGATGGCATTAAACGACACGGTGCGGTGCCAAGTGTGGAATTGTCTCATTCTGGCCAATATGCCGGTACGTATCTCGTCGATAAAGATAAAAAAGCAGGTCTTTGTCAATACGGCCCAAGTGATGCTACCCGCCCAGATGGCATTCCGGTTAAAGCGCTGACAAAAGAACAGATTGCCGACATTGTTAAAGCATATGGTGATCGTGCCGCTCTGGCAAAACGGGCCGGCTTTGAAATGGTGATGGTTCACGGCGGACACAGTTGGCTCATTAATCAATTCCTTTCACCATATTTCAATCATCGAACCGACGAATATGGCGGCAGCCTGGAAAACAGACTGCGTTTTGCTCGTGAAGTGTTGCAAAGTGTGCGCGACACCGTTGGACCAGGCTTCCCAATTGAATTCCGCATGAGCGGTTCTGAGCTCTTTGAAGGCGGCTATGATCTTGAAGAAGGATGCCGCATTGCACAGGGTGTGGAAGACCTTGTCGATCTGATTCATGTCTCTGCGGGCTCTTATCAGTTTGGATTCTTTAAGACTCATCCATCCATGTTTTCTGATCATGGCTGCAACGTTTATTTGGCAGCGGAAATTAAAAAACATGTCCATGTGCCTGTTGCCACCATTGGCGCGCTCAACGATCCAGCGCAAATGGAAGAAATCATTGCCAGCGGCAAAGCCGATGTCGTTGAAATGGCGCGCGCCCTGCTCGCTGATCCAGAACTGCCAAATAAAGTGATGGCCGATCGTCCGGAAGAGGTTGTTCACTGCCTGCGTTGTTTTGCCTGCATGGCAGAGCGTCCAACCACTCAGACACGCCGCTGTGCTGTTAATCCTCGCATTGGCCGCGAACTGGAAGGCATGGACATCACCCCTGCCCGCAAAGCAAAGCGTGTTCTTGTTGCCGGAGGCGGCGTTGCTGGTATGGAAGCTGCCCTTGTTGCGGCACAGCGTGGCCATGATGTTACTCTTTGCGAAGCCAGTGCAGAACTTGGCGGCATTCTCAAAGAAGAACAGGCTATTCCATTTAAATACGAAATGTACGAACTTGGCCTTACTCTTGAAACTCTTCTGCGCAAAGAAGGGGTCAAGGTCTGCCTCAACACGCCGGTCACTGCAGAGTTTGCCGAAAATTTTGCGGCCGACGCCCTCATCGTGGCGGTTGGTTCTACGCCAATCGACTTGCCACTGCCAGGCAAAGACACCAATACCGTCATTCTTGTGAATGATTACTATCTCAAAGGCGACCAGCTCACCGACAACGTCGTCGTTATGGGTGGTGGGCTTGCCGGCTGCGAATTGGCGGTACACCTCGGTCAACAGGGAAAAACCGTTCATCTTGTAGAAATGCGTGACTCTCTTGCAGTGGACTGCAACATTCGCCAGCGTCCGATCCTCATGCAGATGGTTGACAAATACGTGCAGGTGCACACTGGCTGTGCCGGTAAAGAAATCACCCCAGAAGGGCTGCGCTGTGAAACGGCCGCTGGGGAGCAGATTCTTGTTCCTGGTACCAGCATTGTTATGGCCGTTGGTCAGCGCGCCAACACCAAAGCCGTTGATGCTCTCCGCGATGGCGCCCCATTTGTGCGCATCATTGGTGACTGTCAGCGCCCATCCAACATTCTCAATGCCATGTATGCTGCCTATCATGCAGCTTTGGACATTTAATTACACAAAGAAGGAAGCTCTTCCGAGCTTCCTTCTTTTGCATTGCTGTGAGGGAGCCATGGAACGATCTTGATCCACATTAATGGGCGTGGTATATTTTTGAAAACAATGGAAAGGAGATCGTGCGATGAATATTCGTGAAGAACGCATTGAAGATTATCCAGCAGTTTATGCGCTAATAAAAGAGGCATTTGCGACAGCGGAACACAGTGATGGCAATGAGCAGGATCTGGTTGTGGCGCTGAGAAGCAACAAAGAGGCTTTTCTGCCAGCGTTGTCATTGGTGGCGGAGCAGGAAGGCGAGATCGTGGGCCACATTCTGTTCACAAAAGCAAAGGTGGCGGATGATGATGTGCTGGTTCTGGCTCCTCTGTCTGTTAAGCCGTCCTGCCAGCGGCAAGGGATTGGCCAGGCGCTGATTCAAGAAGGCCATCGCGTTGCACAGGAAAAGGGCTTTAGATATTCGGTTGTGTTGGGCAGTGCCGATTATTATCCGAAAATGGGTTATGTGCCTGCAGTGAATTTTGGCATACAGACTCCCGAAGGCATACCGCCGGAAAACTTTATGGCCATCGCGCTGCAGTCGAATGCTCCGAGACTAAATGGTCCGATAACTTATGCAAAAGAATTTGGATTGTAGAACGACAAAGGCTGACGCTCAAATAAAAAATGCTCACACCACCGTTTGGTGATGCGAGCATTTTTATTTATGGAGATAAGGGGATTCGAACCCCTGACCTTCTGAATGCCATTCAGACGCGCTCCCAACTGCGCCATACCCCCAGATACGACTATTATGATACACGAATTGATAGTGATTTGCAAGGATTTTGTCAGTAATGGGAACGATAAATGAAAAAATGTTTCTTTCGCTGATTTATTTCCAGATTGTAATGGTTACAGACTAGTCAGCTTTGTGAATTTTGTATATAATATTTATAATTGTGAGCTTTATTTTTCAAGATAAATCCTTATTTTTATGTGATCACAAGGAGTGAGCGTTTAATGAAAAAAAGAATCATGGCAGTTGTAATGGTTCTCGCGCTGTGCTTGAGTCTTTTGCCGAGCGCGGCATCTGCCGATGTGCTGACGGAGGATCTGCCAGAGGTTGGTGCGACGAACTATGCAGTGATTGACGGGGACACCCACCAGGTGCTATTTGGGAAAGATTATGATAAATCCATCGATCCAGGCAGCTTGGTGCAGATTATGACGGCGGTCATCATCATTGAAGATGGCAATCTCAATGATTCGGTGACAGTGCCGGAAATTCCTGAAGATGCCAATAATGGCAATCGTTTGTATTTGCGTAAGGGCGAAAAAATTAATCTCAGCGATCTTTTAGAAGGGATCATTATCTATAACGCCAACGACGCAGCAGTGGCAGCAGCAAACCACCTTGCCGGCTCTGAAAAAGCCTTTGTGGAAGAAATGAACGCTAAGGCCAAAGAGCTAGGCATGGACGATACCACTTTTACGTCTGTTTATGGCTCGGCGGAGGGGCAAACTAGCACGGCAAAAGATATGGCCATTCTGGCGTCTTATGCGTCAAGTTTGCCAAAATATGTGGAGCTGGCCATTCAGCCAACCTTGGAATGGGACAGTGAAATGAACCAGGACACGGTGACCAATGTAAATGGCATGCAGAATGTGGAACAGCAAGCCATTGGCATTAAATTGAGCCCTTCTGAGCCTACCAATTTGACAGCCAGCCTTAGTCAGGGGAATCGTACGGTTGTTGGTGCGATGATTGATTGCGAAAGCGAAGATGGCGCTTATACAGACATGCAGGAAGCGCTCAATCTAGGTCTTGAAAATACTTCTGTGGTGGATTTAATCACAAAAAATGAAACCGTTACCACGCTTAATTTCGGCGGGAACAAATCTGTGCGTCTCGCTGCGACAAAGAATTATGCCATTACTACTTCTCAGGGGGAAAGTGGTAACTATCGCTCTGCCATCGTAATTGATAAAGCTGAGCTGCCAATCAATGAAGGCGATGAAGTGGGCGTCGTCCGTATTTATGACGGCGATGAAGCCATTGACGAAGTGCCTCTTGTAGCGCAGGATTCTGCCAAAGCGGGCATCAATTGGCTATTTGTATTGACGGCCATTTTGTCCATCCTTTATATTGCGACGTTGATTTACAATGCGGTAAAACGCGTCCAGCATCGTTCGAATGGTAAACGCTTGCCAAACAAACTCGGCGGCAACAAAAAGACACCGGCATCCCGTGTCAGCCGTCCGCATCAGAGCAAGGCACCAGGGGCAAAACCACAGCATCCGCAGCAGCGACCACCGCAAAAGCAGCCTGCAGGCGGACAAAACAAAAATGCAATAAAAAATCCTTCCATGGGCTCTAATGCTGGCCGTCAGGGACTGGAGCAGCGTCTCAAAGAAAAGGGAGCAGGCAATAATCGCAATAATGGAGGCCGTCGATGAGCCTGCCAAGCGGCGTTCGCCTGTATTATGGCAATGATGGCTTGCGCATGGATCAGATTATCGAAAAAATGATTGAGCGGGTGCTCCCGGAAGAGGGCACCCGCCCTTTCAACCTTGAGCGAGTGGACGGCGAAGAAGTTCGCCTGTCGGAAATTCTTGTGTTGGCGCGCAGCCTGCCATTCATGGCAGAGCGGCGCGTTGTTGTTGTACGGGAACCGTCGTTCTTTACAGCAGGTGCACGCAAGAAAGGGCTGATTACTGCCGATGAGGAGAAAGCCTTGCTGGATTTCTGTGCCTCGCCCAATCCAGATGCGCTGCTCATTTTTCGCTACACCACCGACGAAGCACCTGGCGCCTTTCTAAAAAAGGTCATCGCTGCCAGTGAATCCATTCAGTGTCAGCAGCCGAAAGGCCGCGATGTGGCTCCATGGCTGCGTGCGGAGGCGAAGAAGATGGGAAAGTCTTTTACGCCGCAGGCTCTTGCCATTCTTGAAGAACTGGCGCCGCAGGATGGCACGCTGCTTTTGGCCAGTGAGCTGGAAAAACTGGCGCTCTATCTCAGCGACAGCGAGGACGCGCTTATTACCGAGGAAGATGTGGCAGCCATCGTGACGCCAACGCCATCGCGCACCATTTTCAACCTTACCGATGCTCTTGTTGAAGGGCGGACCGGTGTGGCGCTGGCCGCCTATCGCGATTGTCTCTATCTGGGCAGCAAATCGCCGCAGGTGTTGCGCCAGCTTCTGGATACGGTGCGACGGCTGCTCGAAGTTCAGTCCATGCTGGCAGAGGGCATGAGCCAAAGCGCCATTCGTGGGGAAATCAAGCGCCACGAGTACTATGTAAAGAAGCTCATTAATCAGGCGCGGCACCTGTCGCCGGAAGCGCTCTCCAGCGTGTACCTCTATCTTGTGGACTGTGACGTCAAAAGTAAGAGCACCGCGCGCCTCGACATGGACGCCTTCGTCGAAGAAGCCATCATCAACTGTTGTGCCACCATTGCCGTTCGTGGCCGCCGCATGGTTCGATAAATCATCAACGCTCACAGAAAAACGCTGTGGGCGTTTTTTGTTGGGCACATCGGTTTTTTCAGCCAGCAGCAGAAGCACGTTTCAAATTTCCTGGCATAGCCCTTATAAATAGTGATGGATTGATGGAGCAAAATCTGACTGAAAAAAGACTACCCGCTATGGGTAGTGGAAGGCGGGAAAACCTGTGCTATACTAAAAAAGGAGCTTCATAGCATCAAAAATGGAGATTTTTGTGGAGCTGTTCACGCACGGTTGATATAATGAAAATAAGGGGGGATGGTCATATGAAAAATAGAAACATCATTATCTTTCTGATTGCAGTGTTGTTGTTTTGCACAGGCTGTTCTAATACTGTCACAAAAGAAGAGGTGCCAACCACGATTACGGTTTGGCATGTCTATGGCGGACAAACGGATTCTCCCCTCAATGATCTCATTGACCAGTTTAACCAAACTGTGGGAAAGCAAAAACAGATCAATGTGCAGGTGACTTCGGTGTCAAATACCAATACCATTCATGAGCTGGTTCTGGCTGCTGCCAATGAAGAACCAGGGGCGCCTGAATTGCCGGATCTTTTTATCTCATATCCCAAAACGGTGCTGGCGCTGCCAGACGACAGCATTCTCGTGGACTATAAGGACTATTTCAGCGAAGAAGAATTGTCTGGTTTTATTCCGGCATTTATAGAAGAAGGCACGATAGATGACCACCTGGTCATTTTTCCGGTGGCAAAATCTACGGAAATCATGTTCATCAATCAGACAATTTTCGATCGTTTTTCTCAGGAAACGGGTATAAGCATGGAAGATCTCGACACTTGGGAGGGCTTGTATAAGGCTGCAGAAACTTATGCTGAATGGAGCGATGCCCAGACACCGGATATTCCGGGAGATGCGAAGGCCATGTTTGTCCACGACTATTATTTTAATTATTTTCAGGTGGGGGTCGAATCTCTGGGCGAGGATTTCTTTCAGGGAGATAAATTGGCCTTTGGGCCTGTTTTTCAGACAGTGTGGGAGCCATTGGCGCAGGCTGCCTTCAAGGGCGGTGTCTGGCTAAAGGGCGGCTATGCCACTGAATCAATCCGCACCGGTGAAAGCATCGTCAGTGTGGCGTCGTCGGCCAGCATTCTTTATTACAGCGATGTTGTGACCTATTCAGACAACACTTCCGAGGATATCACCATCGTCTCTCGTCCATGTCCGGTATTTGAGAACGGAGAAAAGCTGGTGATGCAGAGGGGCGCGGGATTTTGCACCGTCCGCTCCACTCCAGAGCGCGAACAGGCTGCGGTGACTTTTCTAAAGTGGCTGACGGAGCCGGAACACAATGTAGAGTTTGTGACTAGAACAGGCTATATGCCGGTGACCAGAAGCGCATTTGAAAATGAATTGCCAAAAGCAATTGAGGAGTTAGAGAGCGCCAAATACGTTTCCCTTTATCAAGCATATTTGGACACTCAGAGAAGCTATGAATTTTATGTGCCGCCGCAGCTGCAGAGTTATCTGAGCCTTGAAACGACACTGGAGGATAATGTAAGAGCACAGTTTGCGCTGGGGCGCCAGGATTATCTGAATGGCGGAGAGGCCAAGTTGGCGCAGATCAGCACAGAACGGCTCAAGACCTTTCAGGAGATTATGGAACGATAATAGAGGAAAGGGGGAAATCCTGTGTTGAACAAACTGAAAGAGCTTCGGGCGCTGAATGCTTTTGCAAAAAAGCAAAGCGTAGGGATGCAGAAAAAACTGATGCTATATTGGGTGTCTATGATATTGGTTGTTTTTGCAGCGATTATCCTTCTTATATCTATTGCCGGAGGTTTTTCGCAAGATGATGAACAACTTCACGAGGTCATGGAAATTCAACTAAAGAGCACCCAGGACCATCTGAAGAATCATCTGGACAATTTGACCGCGCAAAGTTTGAATCTCTCTAAAGAATTAAGCCGGGAAATTGAACGCGTACTGGTTCAGGAGGGAATATCTTTTCAGAAGATCAACGATTCACCGGAGCAGCTGCTGCATCTGCAAGAGGCGATGTATCCGCTGATCAGCGCAACGCTGCAGGTTTCAAACTGTAATGGTGCATATGCAATTTTAAATGCAACCACCAATACTGGATTGGATGGAGCAGAAACCTCCAGGAGCGGTATTCATCTGCGCTACTCTAATCTTAGCGTCAGCAGTCCGATTACACCTACCGTGGTATATTTCCGTGGTATTCCAGACATCGCGCGGCAAAAGGATCTGGAATTGCACAATCGCTGGAATTTGGAATTTGACATCAATCAAATTCCAGGTTGTCAAGACTTGATGAATGCTTCTCTGAATCGGCCTGCAGAGCAATACTTCTGGTCCACTCGAATTGCGCTCAAAGATACATGGGAATCTGCTATGCTGTTGTGCGTTCCTATTGTGGGGAGTGATGGGACAGTGTATGGTGTCTGCGGTGTCGAAATCAGCGCATTGTATTTTCAGTTTTCTTATCCCACAGTGGAAGGTCAATTTGGCTCCGTTGTTACCATCTTGGCTCCGCTTCAGGATGGCCGCCTTCTACTGTCTGATGGACTGGTTGGCAGCGTCAATGGCACCTACTTAAATGGTCAGGAAAATCTTGTTATTCATCAGGGGCGGTACTATAACGAATACGATGCGGGCAACGGAAGATATATTGGTCTGCATCAAATAATCCCAGTTTCAAAAAATGATTTAAAGGATATAGTTTGGACTGCTGCTGTTTTGATTCCTCAAGAGAGCTATGTTGCATACACGAATGGTATCCAGCAAACCTGGATTATTGTGTCCATCGTGTTGCTCTTTATATTGTTGGTTGTTTCGTTCTTTTTGGCGCGACGATTTGTCCGACCGATTACTGACAGTCTCAAACGGTTTCAGCAGGAAGAAATGTTGGAACAGGGAGTGTCTTCCGGAATTTCTGAGGTGGATGAGCTGGCAGAGTTTCTGAATGCCCGAGCACGGAACCAGCGGCTGGAGCAGGGAGAACTTCCACCGAATATTGCGGAACTTTTCGATCAGTTTATAGAGCGAAAGGATTTGCTTACAGAAGCAGAGCGCAACATTCTTCGCTATTACATCGATGGCCATGAAATTGCGGAGATTCCAGAGCTCGCTTTTATAAGTATGAGCACTGTTCGTAAGCATAACCGACATATCTATGAAAAGTTGGGTGTGGCATCTCGTGATGAATTGATGCTCTATATCGATCTGCTTCGTCGTTGCGGAAGACTGCAGGAACTTTTTTGATTGTTCTTCAAATATTAGGAGCAAAGTGCACAGGAATCTGATAAGGATTTTTGTGCACTTTTTGTATTATCCAATGGATACCATTTGTGAAAAGTATCCGTTGGATAATATATTTTCCAGATCTGTTTCTGATATAGTCAATGTAAGGAAGGTGGTGAATGCGATGTTAAATCTTTTGTACAGTCATTTGGAGGATTGCTCCACACCACAGTATTTTTGTTTTGCTGTTCGCTGTGAGGTGTGCGGTGAATTTTGGTACAGCAGCAGTATTCCATTTTCTAAGGCAAAACAGGCGGCCGAGGATTTGGAAAAGAAAGAGCTGTATGATGCCATCTATCAGCGAGAGAAGCGGCAAGCTCGATTAACGGCGGGAAAGGAAGCGAGGGAGCGATTCAGTCAGTGCCCCATCTGCCGACGTTTGGTTTGTGATTCCTGTTTTCTGATCTGCGAGGAGATTGATTTGTGCAGAGAGTGTGCCGAGCGGATGAAGGAATGCGGAGAGCCGGTGGCGCCATGAAGGTTCAATGGCTATCTCTTGTTCTTTTGCTGTGCCTGTTGCTGACGGGATGTGCGTCGACGCCAAGCGACAGATATTTGGTTTCCGATGCAGAGGGCGCTGAAGAATATGTCAACACTCTGGGCACCTATCTTTCTGAGTATGACATTAGGGAACCGAGGGATGCAGTTTTTGCAGAGGTGGAAAATGGCAATGCGGTCGTTTGTTATGACGTTCAGGCGGTTCCGGCATTGAATCAGGGTGTTGGTCGGTATTGGTATCCGCAAGCATTGGGCACCGTGGTTATAGCTGTGGACCGTACACGGACCGACATTGATATCACTGGCTGGAACAGCCTTCAGGAAAGCCAAATTCCTGTTGGCATTGGAAGCGAATCCATCATTCGCAATATGTTGGCCATTGCTGCACTGTCCTATGGATTGAATCAAACAGAGCCTGCCAAACAGGATGCCCTGGCGTTCTTGGAGCATCTCAGCCAGAACGGGAAATTCGAGCTCAATGATTCGGATGCGCCTATTTTGCTCTGTATGGATTACGAAGCCGTTGCTTGGAATCGAGAAGGGGGACAGTATGAGATCATTGTTCCGGTGGAGGGAACTTTATCTTATCGCATGGGGCTGCTCTCAGATGTTCCGCTGACACTCGATGCCGGACTAGATGAAGCGCTTTTGTCTGTGGGGCTGTCGCTGGTTAGCGGGGAGCGGCCGTTGGGATTTCCGAGCGATTATCGGTCGGCCCATATGCTGGAAGGGAGTGACTATGATTGGGTTTTAGAGATCACTGGTGACAGCAGCAGAGATCTGCGCCGACAGGTTTTTCATACTCGGCTCTATACCTCCGCTGACCTTAGAGAACATATTTTATCTGCCCTGCTGGCAGTGGCTGTCATATTGCTGTGGAAAGGAAGCGTTTCCCATCGAATGGTTCGTCATGACGTTCGCCGGGTGGTCGATGTGATGAGCTGGTTGATGGTGGGATGGCTGCTGCTGCGTTTGTTCAAATATCAGCTGATTCAAGAAGCTGCCCTGAGTCGGATGTGCTGGTATGGCTATTATATTTTTCAGCTGGCTTTGCCTGTTACACTTTTGTATTTGGTCAGGCTCACAGGACGCGCAGAGGGAGAAAGAAAGCCAGTGCATTTTCTGTGGCCGCCGTTTGTTTGCTATGGACTTTCTGTGCTGCTGGTGATGACCAATGACTTTCATCAGCTGGTATTTGTTTTTGATCCTGATGGAAATTGGGCCAGTGATTATGGCTATGGTGCAGGATTTTGGTTCATTGCGGCTGCGTCGCTTTTAATGGTAGTGGTGGCCGTCGGCAAACTGTTTTATCAGGGGCGGCGAAGCACCTATTGGGGAGGAAAAGTATTTCCACTGTTGTTCTGCGCAGGGTTGTTTGCGTATGTCATTGCCTATATTTACCGGGTGCCCCTGGCCTGGGAAAGTGACCCAACGGTCATTATCTGTGTTATTGCCGTTCTGTTCTTTGAAACCGTACTTCATGCAGGGCTGATTCCGGTCAATGTTCAGTATCAGCGTCTCTTTTCCTCTGCACCCATTGGCCTGACGCTGCTCGATGAGAATGGTCGAACCATTTTGTCTTCCCTTGACGCGCGTCCCATTTCAAGTTCTCTATGGAAGCGACTGCTTATGGATATGGACCACCCCTTGCTGAGAGACAGCCAGACGCAGCTCCATGCGGTATTCATCCCTGGAGGCATGGCGGTGTGGCAGGAAGACCTTTCTCAGCTCAATCGACTGCGGCAGGAAATTCAAGATGTGCAGACACGTCTGGAGGCGGCCAATGCGCTTTTGCAGGAGGAAGGTGAGATCAAAAAGCGTTTGTACACTTCAGCCATCAATCGAGCGCTGTTTGAACATCTGGATCGTGATTTGGAGCGTCGTGTCACATCTCTGGCACATTTGCTTGAAACATTGGCGGAAACAGAGCATTCGAGAGATTTGACCGCCTACATTGCATTGTGTCTGTGCCATATCAAGCGCAGATGTAATTTGTTTTTCCTGGCACGCCAGGATGTCTCACTTCTGGCAGATGAGATGAGCGTTTATTTGGACGAGCTGGCGGAGCTGGCTTCCTATGCGGGGATGCAAATACTGATCCGCAGCGGGCAGAGTGAGGGGATGAAGATTCGCAACGCAGCGGTCTGCTATGATTTTGCCTTTGAAATCATAGCATGGGCGTGGTCAACGAATACTTCTCCGGTGATGGGTTGTTTAGAATCCGAAGGGGCGCATCTGGTGTTCCGTTTTCTTTTGAGCAGTGATACAGAGAAATGGCATTTTTCTGAGGAACTGATGGCTGCGGTTTCTTCTTTAGGAGGACGCATCGCCTGCAAGGACCTGGAGGATGCTGCGGGGATTGTTTTGACCCTGCCCTTGGGAGGTGAGGAATGTGGCTGAGTTTTATCGCCTGCCTCAGTGGATGCTGATTGCATTGGTGATGCTGATTGCACTGTGCATCGTGCTGCAAAGCCAGGCTATTTCTTATAGCATTCGGCGTCTGCGTATCGGATGGGTGCGCAGGATGGAAAATGGGATGGAGTGCCTCATTTTGGTGATGCTGTTTGTCTTTGCCGCACTCCTTGCCCAGGTTCAATATGCGCTGTTCTGCGGATTTCTGGCACCTAGCGGCTATGCCCTCACTCGTCAGATGGTATTTTTGCTGATCGCAGTGGTTGCCATTATTGTTGCCTTGGGAACGGAGTTGATATGGCCGTTTTTCGTTGCTGCTGGGGCGGCAGTTCTGCTTCCCATAACAGAAGCGGCTGCTGGTCGCGCATATCCGCTCTTTTTCCTTGTGGGTATTCTCTATTTTATGAGCCGCAGTGTACATATCTGCCTGATTCGCCGACGGGAAATTCGCACTCAGATTTCGTTGGTTTCCATCAAAGAAACGATTGACATTCTGCATACGGGGTTGCTGTTCTTTCGCCCGAACGGCGACATCCTTCTGTGCAATCGTCGAATGGAGCTGCTCGCTCAAGAGATGACCGGACAGCATTTGCGGAACGGAAGAGCGTTTCAACAGCTTTTGGAATCAGGGCCATTGCGCAGTGGCTGCATGCGGGAATTTCTGGGAGGCCAGCAGGTATTTCGCCTTTCAGATTCCTCAGTGTGGCGTATTTCCTCTCATAATATTCCAATACGACATCGGACATTGTTGCTGCTGACCGCCGATGACATTACGGAACAATGGGAGGCTGTGACGCTCCTTGCGAATCAAAATCAAATATTGGAGAAACGCGGACAGGAGCTTCGCCATACCATCGAGAATTTACAGAGCATCTGTGAAGCGGAGGAGATTGCCCGGAGCAAGGGCAGGGTGCATGACGTCTTAGGCCAGCGCATAAGTCTGCTGCTGCGAGCCCTGCGGGAGCATAAGCAGTTGGATGAAATGCTGTTGATAGATTTTGTACGCAGCCTTCCAAAAGCCTTTTCGGAAGATTCGGCGCCGAGTCCTGCGCATCGTCTGGAGATGCTGAAGGAAACCTTTCTTGGAATGGAAGTGGCTGTCGAAATCCAGGGAGAGCTGCCAGAAGATAGGACGGTGGCCAATAATTTTGCAGAGATTGCCGTGGAGTGTGTGACCAACGCTGTGCGTCATGGGTATGCCACGCGCATCCAATTCCATTTTTTTGAGAACGATTGTTGGCGCATGACTGTAACGGACAATGGAATTCCTCCGGTCGGACCAATCAGGGAAGGCGGAGGAATCACCGAGATGCGCCGACGGATCAACAGCCTGAATGGTACGCTGGAGCTTTATCTGGTGCCGCGATTTTGTATCCAAATATTTGTTCCAAAGGAGGGAGTGCATAAATGATCAAAGTTTTAATAGTGGAAGATCATGCATCCATGCGAGAGTCGCTGACAGCAGCATTGACGGCTTCTGGTGAATTTTTAATCGTGGGGGAAGTCGCCAGCGCCGATTATGCCCTTGATTTTTGCAAGCGGCTGCATCCCGATATGGTTTTGATGGATGTATGTACAGAAGGTGGAGCTTCTGGCCTGAAAGCGGTGGAGACCATTCGTCAGTATGATGCAGACATCAGGATCATCGTCATGACGGCTTTTGATGAGATCTCGTATATTCCGCGAGCCAAAGCTGCTGGAGCCAATGGTTTTGTGTACAAAAGCAAGAGCCTGAATTGTTTTTTAGAAGTGGCCAGAGAAGTGATGGCGGGTGGCAGCTGTTTTCCAGAGCCTAAAACCATTCCCCTGCCTCAAGGTGAAGCGCCGCTGACCGACCGTGAAATGGAAGTGTTGAGACTGAT
This sequence comes from uncultured Peptococcaceae bacterium, assembly GCA_937922955.1. Taxonomy (GTDB): domain Bacteria; phylum Bacillota; class Peptococcia; order Peptococcales; family Peptococcaceae; genus UMGS1590. The sequence continues at coordinate 26,646 of CALAKO010000058.1, forward strand.
GTGCAAGCATATGACCAATAAGGAAATTGCGAAGGAATTATTTATCAGCGAAAACACCGTCAAGTATCATAAAATGAATATGCTGGGCAAGACCGGATTTTCTAAAGCAGTGGACCTGGCCTTTTACATGATTGCCAATGGCTGGATCAATCCCCTGTATTAGCTCAGCGTTTTCTGCCGTCGGACAGATCCAGGCAGCGCAGAGCTGGCGGGTCAGTAAAAATACATAAGAAAAACCCACAATGAGTTGGATGGCCAATTCATTGTGGGTTTTTTTATGGCTCATTTTGGCAAAAACTACCCGCTGCGGGTAGGGCGCAGGTACAAAAAAGCCGATACAATTAGGTCAAAATACAGGATATGCAGGGGGGTGGGCATCTGAAGACGGTAGTTTTAATCATGCAGCGGGCCTCTTTGGCCCAGGGGCTGATCACGAAGGTGCGGCATGATCCTGGCATCCAGTTGCGCTATGAACCGGATTATACCAGGGCAGATGTGGCAATCCGTGATCATTTGGCTGAAGGTGCTTTGCTGGAAGTATCGGAGGATGGCGTGCATGACATTGGTTATTGTTTGATGCTGTGTGCATGGCTGAGACAAGTCCTGCCACACTGTCGACTGATGCTGATGTGTTCGGAAAGCAAGATGGAGGATGTCCACCGTGCCATTGAAGCGAAGCAGAGGGGCGAAATTGATGACTTTGTATTTTATGATGCATCATTGGATTATTTGGTCGCCTGTCTGCAGTCGCTGTAGCATGAAATCTGTTTTGTAGATTGTTCCGCAGTGGAAATGAGAGAAGGATGGCAGGCTTGTTCGCCGAGACAAACGGGCGTGGGTGGAAGGAAGATTCTGATGTGAAACGTGAGAGGAGATGAAACGATGGGGCTTATTAAAGCGGGACTAGGAGCTGCCGGAAGTGTGCTGGCCGATCAGTGGAAAGAGTATTTTTACTGTGAGGCCATTCCCGCAGATGTTCTGGCGGTAAAAGGCAGGAAAAAAGTGTCCGATCGATCCAGCAATTACAAGGGTGACGAAAATATCATTACCAATGGCTCTGTGATTGCTGTTGCCGACGGTCAATGCATGCTGATTGTAGAACAAGGAAAAGTGGTGGAAGTATGTGCCGAGCCTGGCGAATACACCTATGACACGTCCACGGAGCCAAGTATTTTTGCAGGCGATTTGGGAGAGAGCATTGGCCAGGTCTTTCGGAACATCGGCAAGCGTTTCACATTTGGCGGAGAAGCGCCCAAAGACCAGAGAATCTATTATTTTAACACCAAAGAAATTGTAGGGAATAAGTACGGAACGCCTTCTCCGGTTCCGTTTCGAGTGGTGGATCAACGGGCGGGATTGGATATGGATATTGGCGTCCGTTGTTTTGGGGAGTACAGCTTTCGTATTGTCAATCCGTTGTTGTTCTATACCAATGTTTGCGGCAATGTAGATGAGATGTACAGCCGAGAAGAGATTGCAGGACAAATGAGGACGGAACTTTTGACTGCGCTGCAGCCAGCGTTTGCCAAGATCAGCGGCATGGGAATACGATACAGTGCACTCCCTGGTCATACCACTGAGGTGGCAGAAGCGTTGAATCAGGAACTATCTGCCAAGTGGCATGATTTGCGAGGCCTTGCTATTGTTTCTTTCGGTATTTCCAGCGTAAAGGCCAACGAAGAAGATGAGCAGATGATCAAGGAGCTGCAGCGCAATGTTGCCTTCATGGACCCCACCCGTGCAGCGGCGCATCTGGTGGGTGCCCAGGCCAGCGCCATGCAGGCTGCGGCAAGCAATCCTAATGCCGGTCCTGCCATGGCCTTTATGGGAATGGGAATGGCAGGACAGATGGGTGGCATGAATGCGCAGAGCTTATATCAGATAGGTGCGCAGGAACAGCCGCAGCCGACCACGCCTTCTGCATCTGTCTCCGCCAGCAGCTGGGTATGTTCTTGCGGACAGAGCGGCATCACCGGTCGTTTCTGCCCAAATTGCGGCGGCAAAAAGCCAGAACAAAAGCCATCTGCTGACAGCTGGAGATGTCAGCAGTGCGGCGCAGTGGTAAGCGGTAATTTTTGCCCTGAGTGCGGCACGAAAAAACCAGAAGCACAGTCCAACGGCTGGACTTGCTCCTGTGGCGCGATGAATAAGGGAAAATTCTGTGCGGAGTGTGGCAAGCCGAAACCTGCGGGCGTTCCTCAATATCGCTGCGATAAATGTGGCTGGGAACCAGACGATCCAAAAAGTCCACCAAAGTTTTGTCCAGAATGTGGAGATCCCTTCGACGACGGAGATCTCCAAGAATGATTCATAGCGTACTTATATGAAGCAGGGCAAAAACAGCCCATTGTCCATGTATTGTCAGGAAGAAGCGGTCATTTTAAGAAAGGAAGAAAAATTATGAAGAAGAAAATGAATATGGTGTTTGCTTTGATTTGCATGTTCAGCCTATTATTTGTGACCGGATGTGGGGGAAGTGAGAAAAGTCCTTATGAAGGGAAGTGGATAGCAGTTTCGGCACAGATGATGGGCATGTCGATTGGCGTTGAGGAAGCATTCGGCGGTGCATTTGAGCTTGAAGTAAAGAACGGAGGAAAAGTAGATGTTGTCGTTGGTGAAGACAGCGGAAAAGGGGAGTGGTCCGTGCAGGACGATGAATTCACTCTCACAATCGAAGGGGAAGAAATGATCGGCGTGATTGGCGAAGATACAATTTCTTTTGATGACATGCTGGGCATGGGCGTAAAGCTTATTTTTGCAAAAGAAGGAACGGATGCCATGAACCCGGAATTGTATCTGACGGAAGAAGAAAAAGCAGTCTTGGGTGAGTGGATGTCAGAGAGTGTGGAAGAACTTCTGGGAAGTGGCCCGCAGACATCCATGGAAGGTGTAGATGACATTCATGATGCATTGCGTCTTCATTTTAAAGCTGACAGAAGTGTAGATGTGTCCTATAAAGGGCAGGAAGTTGGAACGTTCCCATGGTCTGTGGCTTTGGGATACTGTACGATTGAATCAGATAACCCATCTCTTTTTATAACAATAAATACAGATGGAACATTGGATGTGGATTATAGCACAGATGAGGATTATTACACCTTCCATTGTACGAAAAACAGTACTGAAGGGGAGTGAAAATAGAACGATAAAATAGAGGGATGCCAAATGAAAGGTCAGAGTTTTTTTAAGATCGCATCCATTCTTATGATCATAGGTGGTGTTATTGGTTATATTGCAGGTGTTATTACCATTTTATGGATCAGCATGCTGGCTATATTAGCAGGCAGCGTAAAAGGAACGGGTTTGTTCTATGCCAGCTCCATAATTTTAACGACGGCCTCGGTCATTCAATTTATTGCAGGCAGGAATGGGATTAGTGCTTGCAGTGCACCTCAGGAAGCTGTTGTTTGTATCAAGTGGGGCAGTGTCGTTGCAGTTTTATGCATCATCTCTTTGATCGTTGGGTTCGCTGCTGAAGGTGAGTTCAGTCTGGTCAGTCTGGTTCTTAATTTTTTGGTGCCGGGCGCTTATATTTACGGGGCCATGCAGATAAAGAACAACGGCAGCGTTTGATCGCATATAGAAAGGAATGTGAGATATGGGGCTCTTTGGGAAGTTGTTTGATAAAAAGGAGTGCGCCGTTTGCGGTGGTGAGATCGGCTTGCTTGGCGCTCGTAAACTTGAAGATGGGAGCATTTGCAAGAACTGCGCCGCGAAGCTTTCGCCATGGTTTAGTGAACGACGTCAGAGCACAGTGGCAGAAATCAGAGCGCAGCTCTCTTACCGGGAAGCCAATCAGGAGAAGGTGTCTTCATTCTGCATCACTCGAACCCTGGGTGAGCGCACGAAGGTGCTGCTGGACGAAAACGCAGGGCTGTTTATGGTCACTGCTGCCAAAGATTTGAAAGAGGCGAATCCGGACGTGCTCTCCTTCTCCGATGTTACAGGATGTAAGCTGGATATTGACGAACGTAAAACGGAAATCGAATACCGGGATGAAGAAGGAGAGCGACATAGCTTCAATCCTAAGCAATATGCCTGTTCTTATGATTTCTATATTGTGATTCACGTCAATCATCCTTACTTTAATGAAATACGGTTTAAACTTAACAGCGATTCAGTGGACAATGGCGTGGACACATTATTTGACGGGCCTGATGCCATGCGGTCGCTGCGTGGTGATTTGTGGCCAGGCAGCAGTCCTCGAACATCCAACGCAGAAGAAGTTCGTGCCAGTGTGGAATACCAGCAATATGAAGCAATGGGGTTGGAGATCCAGGAAACATTGCTTCAGGTTCGACAGCAGGTTCGGGAAGAAATGGCTGCGGCCGCAGCTCCGAAGGCAGCGGTGATTTGCCCATTCTGTGGAGCGACAACCACACCGGATGCAAGTGGCTGTTGTGAATTTTGCGGCGGCGCTGTGAATGGATAGGCAATAAAAAGGAGGTCCATCATGAAAAATTATGAAATTTTGGGTGGAAATTTAGCGGTTGTTGTATGTGAATTATCTGCCGGTGAATCCATGATAACAGAAAGTGGAAGCATGAGCTGGATGAGCCCAAATATGAAAATGGAAACCGTTTCTGGCGGAGGCATGAAAAAGATGCTGGGCAGGTTTGTTTCAGGCGATTCTGTTTTTCAAAATAGGTTTACCGCAGAAGGCGGAGATGGGACCATTGCATTTGCATCGAGCTTTCCGGGTGCGATCAAGGCACTGAACATCAGCGATGGCCATTCGATGATCGTACAAAGGAGTGCTTTTCTCGCCTCAGACGAGGGTGTAGAGTTGTCCATGTATTTCCAGAAAAAACTGGGGTCAGGAATATTTGGCGGTGAAGGTTTCGTTATGCAGAAACTCAGCGGAAACGGCACGGCGTTTATTGAAATAGACGGTCATGCGGCAGAATATGAGCTGAGCGTTGGTCAGGAAATGCTGGTCAGCACGGGGTATCTGGCGGCAATGGAGGAAACTTGCACCATGGATATTGTCACCGTCCGGGGCGCAAAGAACATGCTGATTGGTGGAGAAGGCGTTTTTAATACAGTTGTCCGGGGACCAGGAAAAGTGATTTTACAGACCATGCCAATCAGTAAGGTGGCTGAACTGTTGATGCCGTTTTTTGTCAATAATAAAAAATAGCAAGCAAATAATAAATGCAAAGAGGTGAATGGCTATGAAAAAAAGATAGGGATAACATGTCTGCTTTTTGCGACCCTGATGTTGTTCACCTTTACCGCTTGTGGAAAGGATGGTTCGGATACTCAGGAGCAGACATCGGCAGGAACGAAGCAGGAAATACCTGCCTCGGTAAAATCTCCGAAGACCGTAAATGCCAGCCTTTGGGACTTGGTTTACGATGAGGAGGATGGCTGGACCTATGAAGAAGAGGATTTTTTTGATGAGGAAACAGCCTCCAGAATCACTCTGTCGATACCAAAGGATGAAGGAGATGAAAACCTTGTCAGTGCAGATATCTATGTTTCATTGGAAGAGCCTTACACGTTTCGCGACTATCTCACCAGCTATGGTTTTGATGAGTACGAATATGTGGTCAATGAATCTTACGATCTGACCAATATCGGAGATGTTGACTGCCTCAAGCAGGAAGGAAACTATTGGGGCTATCCTTGCCTGCGGTATCTGAATCGTGTGGAAGGTGCCAGTGCCACTGTTTTGATTGAGGTCGTCGGTGAATACGAAGACGAGTGCGTGGATAAGCTCTTGTCCGGCCTGACGATTCGATTGGAGGATAAGGGGCATAAGGATGGACCTTGGTATTGGGAAGGCGAACCTTTTTCTGCCGAATCACGCAGCGTCATGGTGGGAACATTTACGATGGACAGCCAGTGGCTGCCTATTACAGACTGCATCGTGACAAAAGAAACCTTTGCCCATGACGTTGCTGTTGTTGGGAATCAGGCTTTTCTTTTGGTCGACGGTGCGCTGAAACGCTACGATTACGACGGCAAATCACTGAAATTTGCAGAGGATGTTACATTGAACGTGGAATATAAAAATATTTCCGCCGACGCGTCTGGAACCATTTGGCTTGCGAATTTCATGGAGCCGCTGATCAGTTGGAAGGATGGGAAGCAGACGGCCTCTTATGAGGGCCCAGAGTATGTGAGCATGCATCCGTCGGGAACGTGGGGCGTCAGTTGGTTCTCAAGTGCGGAGTGCGAGAAGATGACGCTTTCTGGCGGTGCGCTGAAAACAGAGCCGATTGTTTTTAAAGAAGTTGATGTGATCAGCCATCTGCTGATTGATGAAAACCATATCTATGTTTGTGGGTCTGCAGTGGACGACAGCGGTCATAAAGTGTTCGTCTATGATGCGAATGGTGTCTTGCAAATGACACTGGCAGATTCCGATGGAGGCAGCCTGGGAAGCATTACCTTTGTGGCAGAGACGACAAATGGCTATCTGGCCTTAGACGGAAACATGCGCACTGTGGTGCTTTGGACGAAAGACGGCACCTATATTGGTGAGGCAGATGGCAGCGATTTGTTTGGTACAAGTTACCCATGGTTTTGCAGCGGCACAAAACTGTCAGATGGCAGCATGCTGGTTATTATGACAGAAACCAGGGTGGATAAATCCGCAGAAGAATTGCTCGCTTTCAAGCTTAGCGGTTTTTAATAAAGAGGAGCGATTTGTGAGCGCTGATTTCTGAAAAACAAAGCGCGCCATGACAGGCGGCGCCGACAAACCGATGAACAGGTCAAAAATTTTCCAACGCAGTTGGAGTCAGTTTGAAAACATTGCATCATCCCCGCTTTTGTTTTCGGTACATCGAGTTTGGCCTCATCTGATGGTTTCATTGCTATGACTCCCGCTCCAAAAGGGGCGGGAGTCATGTGTTTACGCTCTGTGATGCGAGCGCTTCTGGAAAGCTGGAGCATGTCTGCTGTGGTTTTGGCAGTAAGGTGTCCAAGCTTGACGATTTCTAACTGATTTCGGCGAGAGGAGGAAGATCATGAAAACAATTCTATTTATTTCAGCCAATAAAATACTCGGTCAGGGATTATCGGCAGCCATTCTGGCCAAGCCGGAGATTGGTTTTAAATGGGCGGCCCAGCTCAATTACTCGCAGGCTGTTGTCGGTGCGGATATTTTTCATGCTGATATGGTCATCGTGGATGTCGTGGATCAGATGGATATGGAGTACGCCGCTGACATCTGTCAATCGTTGAGGGAAAACAATCGTGCTGTTAAGATTCTGCTCTTGGTCAGGCCGGAACAGCCCATTGTTCGCAGAAAGTCTGTGGATGCTCAAAAGGCAGGCCTGATAGATAATTTTGTTTTCTACGATAGTTCTCTGACCTACCTGCTTGCGAAGTTGGAGGCCTTATGATGGTAGAAGCACAACAGAGAACAACATCATTAATATAGAGGGTATGGAAACCACAATAAAGTGCTCCTGTCGTTCACATTAGAGAAGCTGCTTTCTACGACCATAGAGCACGCTGTGAAATATGCGTGAGGTCACGCTGTACATTGCTTGGTAGAATGACTACATATTGACGATTAATGATAGGCATTGTTTTGTGAGACGCAGCATGTTTTCCTGCGGAAGTGGTTTTATTTGGCGGCATTTTGGTGTATGCTGTAACAAATATGCAAAGGAGTGGGACAATGCGAAGGTGTGTGATGGCGCTGATGCTTTTGGCATCGCTGCTGTTGAGCGGTTGTGCGGCGCAGTATCCGGACAGCGAATTTGTTGGCAGCTGGCAGGCGGTGAAAGGTGCGATGGGCGGCGTGGAAGTCAAGCTGGAAGACATCGACAGCCATTTTGCGCTGACGCTCAAGGACAGCGGCAAGGCGGTGCTGGAAATCGGTGAGAACGAGCAGGAAGGAAAGTGGTCGCCGCTGGAGGATGACAAAGGCATCACGCTGGTTGTTGGCGAGGACACCATGGAATTTTCAAAGGTACGTGACGGCGTTCTCAAGGGCGTGCTGCAGGGTGTGACCATGACCTTTGAACAGAACGACGAGTGAGACACAGGCGCTGCTGCGTGATGGCAGGCGCCTGTTTTTTATGCCCGAAAAAGGGGCGAGAACCGCTGGGCGGCGCTTTATGGGCGCTGGCAAATATGCTATACTGAAAGGCAACAGAACGTTTTGCGAAGGAGCTGCTGTAATTTATGAAATCTCTTTATTTTTCCGCTACGCTGCGTGACGCTGAGGCGCCTGTGTGGCGTCGTTTTTGTGTGCCGATGGATTATGATTTCGCTAAATTTCATCAGGTGCTGCAAATTCTTTTTGGCTACTCTGGCCGCGAAGAGTTTGAATTTGTGTTTGATGATCCCAAACTGCGTATTACCAGCGATGTGGATCTTTATGAAAGCTACCGCTTTTTGAAAAGCGATGAAGGCAAACACTATCTTGCCGATAAAGAAAAAGAAGGTTATAACGTGGATATGTCCGTGGAAGTGGCGTGGGCCGAAGATTTGCCGCTGGACCCGCTGACGCTGAAACATCGCCAGTTCCGTTACATTTACGACTTCAGCGACGACTGGACCTACGACATTGAGCTGGTGGATCTTCTCGAAGACGGGCCAGCGCTGCCGGAGCTGCGCGAAGGATTGGGCAATGCGCCGTTTGAAGCTTGTGGCGGATTCAGCGGCTACTACGAGCTGATGGAGGCGCTGACGACGCCGGAGCATCCAGATAACGCTGCCATTCGCAGCTGGGTGGATGAAATGGGCTACCATTTTTACGATGCGGAGGAAGTCAATCAGAAGCTGCGTGATTTCGCTGAAAGTCTGAAGAAATAGAGGTTGACATCATCAATTCACCGTGGTAAAGTGATAAAGCGAAAGGAGCGCGAAACATGAAAAACTATTCCAAACTTACCCCCGAAGGCACACGCGACGTATTATTTGAAGCGAGCGAGGCGCAGAGCCATATTGAGCGCAGTCTGCGCACGTTTTTCTATTGCCGTGGTTTCCGCGAAGTGCGCACACCGGGGTTCGAATATTTTGATGTATTTGGTTCGAATGGGAAATATTTTCCAGCAGAGAGTATGTATAAGTTGAGCGATCGCAACGGGCGGCTGATTGTCATGCGTCCAGACTCAACAATTCCAATGGCAAGACTGGTGGCAACGAAGTATAAAAACAAAACAATGCCGCTGCGTCTCTGCTACGATCAGACTGTGTACCGCACCAGCCGCACGCTGGACGGCATCAGTCATGAGCTGCGTCAGATGGGCGTGGAAGTCATCGGTGGCCGCGGCGCAAAAGCCGACATGGACATTCTCAAAATGGCCTGCGATGTGTTCTACACCATTGATATGGGCGAGGATTACCGTTTGGAAATCGGCCACGTTGGCATTTTCAAGGCGCTGGTGGATATGTTGGAAATGGACGAACTGGAACGCGACGCGCTCTTTGGCGCGGTAGAGGAAAAGAATTATTCCGCCCTTAATGATATTCTAGAACGTCACAGCGACAAGAAGGCTGCCGAAGTGCTGCGCATGCTGCCACGCTTGTTTGGCGGCCGTGAAACGCTGTCGCAGGCGCGCGAGCTAATGGATGGTCTGGACCCAGTGATTACAGACGCCATTGATCAGCTGGCGTGGATTTACGATCAGTTTGAAGCGATGGGCCTGGAAAACAACATCATCATTGACCTTGGCTTGATCAACCAAGCTGATTACTACAGCAGCCTGATTTTCCGCGGCTACATTGGCGGCGCTGGTCAGGCGGTGCTGTCTGGCGGGCGTTACGATCATTTGCTGGCAGATTTTGGCATGGACGCCGAGGCTATTGGTTTTGGGGTCAGCGTGGACCAGCTGGCAGAGGTGCTGCTGAAAAAGAATCCGCTGTTTTATTCCACCTTGGACCTGGTGTATGCCGATATGAAGGACATGCCGGCCGCTTTCCAATGGATGAGTGCACGCAAAATGTGTGCCGAGTGGTCGTTGGCCGATTCGCTGGAAGAGGCGATTGCCGAAGCGAAAGAACGTGGGGTGCCAACGGTGATTTATTTCCACGATGATCACGCCGAATGGCTGGAGGTGTAAGATGCTGAAGATTGCTTTGACGAAGGGCCGCCTGGAAAAATCGACGGTGGCGCTTTTCGAAAAAATGGGCCTCGATGTGAGTGCCTTTGAAAATAAAGGACGCAAGCTGATTTTGCAGGTGGGCGACGACATCACCGTGGTGCTGGCAAAGGCGCCGGATGTTATCACTTACGTAGAACATGGTGTGTGCGACATTGGCGTTGTCGGGAAGGATACGATTTATGAACGCGGCGGCGCCTTCTATGAAGTGCTGGATCTGGGCTTTGGCAAATGCCGTTTCGCGCTGGCGGTGCCGGAAGGCTCTAATTTTTACGATGGCTACAGTGTAAAACGTCTGGCCAGCAAGTATCCGCATGTGACGCGCGATTATTTTGCCCGCAAAGGCATGGACGTGGACATCATCAAAATCGAAGGCTCTGTGGAGCTGGCGCCGTTGCTGGGACTGGTCGATGGCATTGTGGACCTGGTAGAAACCGGCAATACCCTGCGCGAAAATGGGCTGGTGCCTATTGAAGATGTGATGCAGGTCAGCGCACGCTTGATTGTAAACGTTGTCAGCATGAAGTTGAAGAAAGACGAGATCAACTCTCTGATTGATAAGATTGAGGCATTGAAGGAGGCGGAGCAATGATCCAGACGATTATTGCCGATGGTAAGGCGGAATTTGACTATTTGAAAGCGCTGAAGGCGCGTCAGCAAGAAACCAACGCCGATGTGACCCGCGCCGTGCAGGAGATTTTGGACGACGTGCGCCGTGAAGGCGATGCGGCCGTTATTCGCTACAGCGCGAAGTTTGATCATATGGAAGGGCCTATCACGGTGATCGAAGCCGACGCTATTGCGGCGGCAAAGGAACGCATCGATGCGCAGTTGTTGGCAGCCATGGAACGAGCTGCGGAGAACATTCGCCGCTTCCATCAGCAGCAGGTGCAGGAAAGCTATGTGGATTTCCGTGAAGATGGCTCCATGATGGGGCAAAAAGTGCGCCCGCTGAAACGTGTGGGGCTATATGTGCCAGGTGGTACGGCAGCGTATCCTTCTTCAGTGTTGATGAACGCCATTCCGGCGAAAATTGCCGGTGTGCCGGAACTGGTCATGGTGACGCCGCCAAATGCTGAAGGCAAACCTCGCGATGTTATTCTGGCAGCAGCGGCTGTGGCTGGCGTGGACCGCATCTATATGATCGGTGGCGCCCAGGCTGTAGCGGCGCTGGCTTATGGTACGGAAACCATTCCTCAGGTGGATAAGATCGTTGGCCCTGGCAACATCTTTGTTGCCACTGCTAAGCGTTTGCTCTACGGCGTGGTAGACATTGACATGATTGCCGGTCCTAGTGAAATTCTCATTGTTGCCGATGAGAATGCCAATCCGCGCTACATTGCCGCCGACCTTATGAGCCAGTGCGAGCACGATGTGCTGGCTGGCGGTGTGCTGCTGACCGATTCTGCAGCATTGGCTGAAGCCGTCAAGGAAGAACTGGCGCGTCAGCTGGAAACTCTGAGCCGTGCCGATATCATTCGCCAGTCCCTGAACGACTATGGCGTGATCGTGGTCTTTAAAGACATCGACGCCTGCATCGATTATTCCAATGAGGTGGCGCCAGAACATCTGGAACTGGCCATCGAAGCACCAGAAAGCTATCTGGGCCGTGTCGAAAATGCCGGCTCGGTGTTCCTTGGCGACTGGACGCCGGAACCGGTTGGCGATTATTACGCTGGCGCCAATCATGTGCTGCCAACCAGCGGTACGGCGCGTTTCTTCTCGCCGCTGGGAGTTGACAGTTTCTATAAACGCATGGGCTTTACCGCATACAGCAAAAAGGCGCTCTTAAATGGTGCCGATGACATCATTTGCTTTGCTGAAGCCGAAGGATTGACGGCCCATGCCAATGCAGTGAAAGTGAGGAAGGAACAATGAGAATCAGTGATCGTTTCAAAGGCAGAGAACCCTACAGTCCGGGCGGAAAACCATGTCCGGTGATTTTAAATGCAAATGAAAGCTTCATTCGCCCATCCGCAGAAATGATGGCCGAATTCCACGATATTTTAGACCGCTGCGATTTCAATCGTTATCCAGACCCACGTGCCGAAGAACTGTGCCGCGCCTATGCAGATCTCTATAACCTGGATTGGGAAAACATCACCGCGGGTAATGGTTCCGATGAACACATTGAGCTGCTTTTTGCAGCCCTGGTGGCACCTGGCGATCGTGTGGTGACGGTGGCACCTGATTTTTCCATGTATGGAGCTGGCGCCTATATCAACGACGTGCAGGAATTTGTTTATCAGCAGGAAGATTATCGCACCGATGTGGACCATTTGCTGGCTTTTGCCCAGGAAAAAGATGCGGCCATGATCATTTTCTCCAATCCTTGCAACCCAACGGGTGTCGTTACGCCGCGTGAGGATGTGCTGAAACTGATCAATGGCTTTGACGGCATCGTCGTCGTCGATGAAGCGTACATGGATTTTGCTGAAGAAAGCGTGCTCGATCTGGCTGGCAAGCAGGAAAACCTCATCGTGCTCAAAACCTGTTCCAAGGCCATCGGCTTGGCTGGGCTGCGAGTCGGCTTTACCATTACTACGCCAGAATTGACGGCGCTTTTGCAGAGTGCGAAGGCAACCTACAACGTGGGCCGTCTGACGCAGCAGCTGGCAACCTGTGTACTGCGCCATGACGATGAATTGCGTGCGGCTGTTGACACCATCAAAGAGAGCATGAATGAATTGGTGGCTGGTCTTACTCCGATCGTTGACAAATACAGTGTGTTGGAACGCATGTTGCCGTCTTCCACCAATTTTGCCTATATTATTACCGACAAAGCACCGGAAATTTTTGTAAAAATGCAGGATCATGGCGTGCTCGTGCGTCAACCACAAGCCAATGCTCTGCGTATTAATTGCGGCACTGCTGAAGAAAACGCAGCCTGCCTGGCTGCACTGGAAACAGTCGTGAAGGAGCTGGAAGCATGAGAGCCGTAAGCAAAGAGCGACAAACGAAAGAAACCAGCATCACGCTGTTCCTTAATCTGGATGGCGGCGAGGTGCGAGTGGCCAGCGGTGTAGGCTTTTTTGACCACATGCTGACGGCGCTGGCGGTGCATGCTGGCTGGGGCCTGGTTTTGAATTGCGATGGCGACACCTGGGTGGATGGCCATCACAGCGTCGAAGACATCGGCATCGTGCTGGGACAGGCGCTGGGCGAGCTCATTGACAAGAGCGGTATTCAGCGCTATGGCTGCGCTTACATTCCGATGGATGAGGCGCTTTGCCGGGCGGTGGTCGATGTCAGCGGTCGTCCGTTCCTCGTTTATCATGCCGAGGTTAACGCACCAATGATTGGTGACTATGACACCGAGCTGACCGAAGAATTTTTCCGTGCCTTTGCCATGAACGCGGGCATCACGCTGCACATCGAAGCACTCTATGGCAAGAACGCTCACCACATTGTGGAAGGCGTGTTTAAGGCAGTGGCGCATGCATTGGAAGAGGCTTTGAGCGCGCGCGACGGCGGCGTGCTCTCAACAAAAGGGGTGTTGGAATGATCGCAGTAATTGATTATGGCGCAGGGAATCTGTTCAGTGTTTGCAACGCGCTGCGCTATTTGCAGCTGCCACATGTGATCAGCCGCGATGCAGCAGAAATCGCCGCTGCCGATGGCATCATTCTGCCAGGCGTCGGCGCCTTTGCCGATGCCATGGAAAAGCTGACAGCGACAGGATTGGTCGATCTGCTCAAGCAGGAAGCGGAACGCAAGCCCTTCCTTGGTATTTGCCTGGGGCATCAGCTGCTCTTTGAAGAAGGCCAGGAATTTGGCATCACCCCAGGGCTGGGGCTTTTGCCAGGTGTTGTGCGCGAACTGGATGCCAAGGGGCAGAAACTGCCGCACATTGGCTGGAACACCGCTCGCAAACTGCACGACTGCCCGCTGACCGACGGCATTGCCGACGACAGTTATTTTTACTATGTACATTCTTTCTGCGCAGACACCGATGACCAATACATCGCGCTGGCGACGACCTACGGTGAAACTTTCCCAGGTATGGTTTGGCGCGATCAGATTTTTGGCTGCCAGTTCCATCCAGAAAAGAGTGGCGACGTTGGCCTGCGCATTTTACAAAACTTTGGGAGGTTGGTTGGATGATCATTTTACCTGCAATCGATATCAAAGATCGCACACCGGTGCGTCTCTATCAGGGATCTTTTGACACGGTGCATCAGGTCGCAGCCGATGCGCTGGAAACGGCGCGTCAGTTTGAAGCGGCTGGTGCTGAATGGATTCATATGGTGGATTTGGACGGTGCCTGCGAAGGACATCCGGTGAACGAGGACATCTTCCTCAGCGTGGCAAAAGAAACCAGCCTCAAAGTGGAACTGGGCGGCGGCATCCGCACCATGGCCGACATCGAACGCTACCTCGACAATGGCATCTCCCGTGTCATTCTCGGTTCGGTGGCGCTGCACGAGCCTGTGCTGGTGCGCGAAGCGGCGGAAAAATACGGTGCTGCCATCGCTGTTGGCATCGACGCCCGCGACGGCATGGTGCGCGGCGGCGGCTGGCTGGAAGCTTCCGACGTTCATTTCGTTGATCTCGCCAAAGCCATGGCGGAGGCTGGCGTACAGACCATTATCTATACAGACATCAGCAAAGACGGCACCCTCTCCGGGCCAACCCTGGCGGACTATGAAGCGTTGATTGCTGCCTGCCCAAGCGTTCACATTATTGCTTCCGGCGGGATTCGCGACATCAGCAACATTGCCGACCTCAAAGCCGCTGGCCTCTATGGTGCCATCTGCGGGAAATCTCTCTACGAGGGCACACTTTCCCTGGAAGAAGCGCTGGCGTTGGCAAAGGAGGCGTGAGTATGCTTGCAAAACGCATCATCCCATGCCTTGATGTGCGCGACGGCAAAGTCGTCAAAGGCATCAACTTTGTCGGCATCAAGGAAGTCGGCGACCCGGTGGAGCTGGCAAAGCAGTACAGCGACGCCAATGCCGATGAAATCGTCTTTCTCGACATCACCGCCAGCCACGAAGGGCGCAACACCATGCTGGATGTGGTGCGCCGCACGGCAGAGGTGGTTTTTGTGCCGCTGACCGTGGGCGGCGGCATCCGCACCATCGACGACGTGCGCGACACGCTGCGTGCTGGCAGCGATAAGGTGGGCATCAATTCGGCCGCCGTGCGCAATCCCGATCTTATCAACGAAGCGGCGGAAATGTTCGGCCGTCAGTGCATTGTGGCAGCGGTCGACGCCAAGAAAGTGGAAGACGGCAGCTGGCATGTGGTCATCAACGGCGGGCGCATCGATACCGGCAAGGATTTGCTGGAGTGGGTGCAGGAGCTGGAAGAACGCGGTGCTGGCGAAATCCTTCTTACTTCCATGGACGCCGACGGCACCAAAGCCGGTTACGACATTGAAATGACCAAGGCTGTATGTGATCTCGTCAACATTCCGGTTATCGCCAGCGGCGGCGCCGGCAGTGTCGATGATTTTGCCGACGTCTTTGAAGACACTGGCTGCGACGCAGCGTTGGCAGCTTCGCTGTTCCATTACGGCGAGCTCACCATCGACGACGTCAAAACGACCATGCGCGCACGAAACATTCCAGCCAGATAAGGAGACCATCATGGACGTAGAAAAATATTTTAAGAAAGGCGAACTGATTCCTGCCATCGTTCAGGAGGCGGGCACCGGTGAGGTGCTGATGCTTGCCTATATGAATCGGGAAAGTCTGGAAAAAACCATTGAGACGGGGTATACTTGGTTTTGGAGCCGTTCTCGTCAGGAGCTTTGGAACAAAGGCGCAACCTCCGGCCATGTGCAAAAGGTGGTTAAAATGATGGGGGACTGTGACGATGACACCTTGCTCATCACGGTCGAACAAACGGGACCGGCTTGTCACACTGGCAGCCATAGCTGCTTTTTTAAACCGATCATTGATGGGAAGGAAGAATAAATAATGGAAAGCATGGAACACATGTATCAGGTGGTCAGCGACCGCCGTGTCAATAAGCAGGAAAACTCTTACACCTGCTACCTGTTTGAACAGGGACTGGATAAAATCTGCAAGAAAATCGGCGAAGAAGCGTCGGAAGTCATCATCGCGGCAAAAAACGGCGTGCAGGACGACACCGTTGGCGAAGTGGCAGACTTGCTCTATCATCTCGTGGTTATGCTCGTTGATCAGGGCATTCCGCTGTCAGCCGTCGATGACTTATTGACCGAGCGTGCCGGCAAGATTGGCAATCTCAAAACCTTCCACAAAGTTGATCACGACAGCTGAGGAGGACGAGCATGAGCAATCTGCAACCTCCGCGCTCATCGGTTGCGCTGGGCGGCCTTATGGCGGCTTTGGCTGTGGTGTTTGGCATGCTGAGCCAGTTGCTGCCGCTTTTCTTTGGCCTGCTGGCCCCGCTTCCGCTGGCGTTGGCAGCTATATGGCTGTCAACAGGCACCGCCATTGTCTCGGGGATGGCTGCTACCCTTGTTATTGGCATCCTGTTGGGGCCGCTGACGGGATTGAGCTTTTTGTGCCGCGCCGTCTTTCTGGGATTGATAAGCGGCATCCTGGTCAAAAAGCGTCAGCGCTTCGCGGTGATTTTCACAGGCTCGACACTGGCACTCGTGATCGGTACGGCGATTCTATTGCTTTTGCAAATGGGACTGATGGGCATTCCGCTGCCATCCTTCTCAGCATTAGAAAACGATATGTTTGCCAGCGCAGAAAGCATGAATCTTTATAGCATGATGGCAGACAGCGGCATGAATGCCACTCAGGCTGAAGCGTATTTCAAACAGGTTGTGCACGTCATGGTGCAGCTGGCACCAGCCATCTATGTGCTCTTGTTTGCGTTGGAAGCAGGGGCGGTGCTGTTGTTGCTGCATCTGCTCTGTCGACGTCTGCAGACGGAGGCACAGGTGCCGGTACCAGACTGGAAAGCCATTTTAATGCCGCCAGCGGTGTTGGTGCCATTTCTTCTCGCTTGGATGGTGCTTCTGGCGGACCGATATATTGACAATCAGGTCTTGTGGATTGTCGCTGCAAATGTTATGGTAATAGGAGCAGTTGGCATGGCGTTGGATGGCTTTTCTTACGTCATGGCCCGGCTGAAATTTTCAGAGAAACCGCTCATCACTCAGTTCCTGTACTTGGCACTGGTGCTTTTGATGGGCGTATACTTGATCGTTGTTTGTGCGGTCATCGGCGTATTTGACAGCATCGCCGACTACCGTCAGCTGCGATCGCAGAAAGGAGCAAAACCACAATGAAAGTGATTTTAACGGAAGATGTGCCAAAGGTTGGAAAACGTGGCGACGTTGTTGATGTTAAGAGCGGCTACGCCCACAACTTCCTTTTTAAAAATGAAGTGGCTGTAGAAGCCACAAAAGCGAACCTCAAACGCCTTGCTGAACAGCAAGCGCAGGAAGCTGAAGAACGCGCCTACGAAAAAGCGCAGGCTGAAGGCATTGCTTCAAAGCTGAACGATCAGAAAGTCGTCATCAAAGCAAAAGAAGGCGCCAACGGCAAGCTCTTTGGCACCATCAGCAACAAGGAAGTTGCTGAAGAGATAAAGGCTCAGTACAATGTCGACATCGACAAACGCAAGATTGCCCTCGATGAAAAAATCAAGGAACTTGGCACCTACAACGCCACCATCAAGCTTCATCCAGAAGTGAAGCTCGTTGTTAAGGTGCAGGTTGTGGCTGAATAATTTTCTTTCGGCAGTATTTTGCACAAATAAAAAGAAGTCCTCGCGATTGTTCGCAAGGACTTCTTTTGTATTATCGTTTGTTGAGCAGTGACTGCACGGCTTGCCAAGTATTTTGAAAAACCTGGTCAGGGGCCTGGCTGGCATCAATGGTGACAACGTTGTCGGCATGGCGCACGTCGGCGAGCATACGGTACATGTCACGCACCTGATAGAGCTGGCGCTGCGTTTCGTAGCGTTCACGGCTGTCGCCACGGGCGCCGATGCGGGCCATGGCGGTTTGCGCGTCGAGGTCGAAATACAGGGTGAGGTCCGGGTGCAGACGCTTGTCGGCCTCCTGATTAAGCGCGAGAATCCACTCCAGTGTCAGTGACTGGCTGTTGTAGGCCAGTGAGGAAAGCACGTAGCGGTCGCAGAGGACGATATCGTCGGCGGCGATGTGACTCTGCATTTCTCGGATGTGCTCCAGGCGGTCGGCGGCGAAGAGCAGGGCAATGGTGGCTTCGTCAAACTGGCTGCTGTCCTTGAGGCTTTCACGGATGAGACGGCCAATTTTGTTGTCGGCGGGTTCGTGGGTCAGCCAGACGTTGTAACCAGCGCTGATCAGGCGCGCGTGCAACATTTCCAGCTGAGTGCCTTTGCCGCTGCCGTCGATGCCTTCAAGGACGATGAGCTTGCCGCTCATGCCTGTACGCCTCCGAGGTTAAGGTGCATGGCTTCCTTGATCTTAGCAATGTTTTCGTTGCCGATGGCATTGGCGTGGTCGTTACCCTTGCGGATGATGTCGCGGACGTCGTCAAGATGCGCTTCGTAGTAAGCACGGCGTTCACGGAAAGGATCGAGCAGATCGTTGAGGCTCTGAGTCAGGCGCTTTTTGCAGGCCACGCAGCCGATGGTACCAGCCTTGCAGCGTTCACAAATGTCTTCGTGTTCAGCTGGCGTGAAGACGGCATGGTATTTATTGACCACGCAGATGTCTGGATGGCCAGGATCGGTGGCACGGATACGGCTTGGGTCGGTGACGGCTTTGCTGACTTTCTCTTTGACGGTTTCTGGTGTGTCAGAGAGATAGATGGCATTGCCGAGGCTTTTACCCATCTTTGCGTTGCCGTCGAGACCAGCCAGACGTGGGAATTCACTGAGTTTGATTTCTGGTTCCTTGATCAGTGGAGCGTCTGGGCAATAGAGATCGTTGAAGCGGCGCACCAACTTACGGGCGAGTTCAATGTGTGGCTTCTGGTCTTCACCGACAGGAACCAGATCGGCGTTGCAGAAGGTGATGTCGGCAGCCTGGCTGACAGGATAACCGATGAAGCCATAGGTCATATCGTCGTAGCCGTACTGTGCGGCTTCGGTTTTGACGGTTGGATTGTGGCGCAGAGCGTTCATTGTGACGAACATGGAATAGAAGATGGTCAGCTCAGCAATGGATGGAATCTGACTCTGCAGGAAGAGGGTGGTTTTTTCCGGATCGAGGCCAACAGAGAGATTGTCGATGGCCACCTGCATGATGCTGTCGCTGATCAGTTCTGGACGTTCGAAGTGGGTGGTCAGTGCCTGAATGTCGGCAATTTCAATAAAGGTGTCGTATTCATGCTGCAATGCCACACGGTTGGAAAGACTGCCTACATAATGGCCGATGTGGAGACGGCCGGTAGGACGGTCGCCGGTAAGAATGCGTTTCATAGTCATAGGTCTACTCCTTTTATATCGCAAGGTTGCGTAAATTTACAATGGTAATCAATATAAAGTATAAAATCTATTCCGTGTAATGTCAAACAATAGCGCCTTTTCCTATAAAAAATCGCGATTTCGCGTAAGACGTGCTCTTGATTTACAAGGGAAGATATTTTATACTATTTTCCAGAATAAAAATACATAGGAGGAATGGTTTATGTCATTATTAGCAAAACACGCCCAGGGTAAGGGCGGTCCAGACGTTATCTTCGCTTATTCCGCACAGGCTACGGCTCGTGCTAAGGAAGTTGGCAAGGAAAATATTACCAACGCTACTGTCGGCGCCTTTTTAAATGCGGACGGCAGTCTTAAAACCATGAAGACAGTACAGGAGGCTCTTGCTGCCATTCCTTTTGATGAAGGCGCCAACTATGCACCAATCAATGGGCTGCCTGAATATATTGAAGCGATGACTGAAAGTGTTCTGCGCAATCATCGTCCAGTGAATACTTATACCGCCGGTATTGCTACGCCTGGTGGCACCGGTGCGCTGCACAATGGTTTCTTTAACTATCTGAATCCAGGTGAAGTAGCGATCACATCCAGTTATTTCTGGGGCAACTATCGCAGCTTGCTGACCGAAGTTGGCCGTGATATTACAACTTTTAACACGTTCACTCCAGAAGGCAACTTTGACGTGGCTGCTTGTGAAGCGGTTTGCAAGGAAGTCGCAGAAAAGCAAACCAACGTTGTGTTGCTGTTGAACACCCCTGCTCATAACCCAACGGGTCTCTCTGTGAGCGACGATGAATGGAAAGAACTGATTGCCAGCCTGTCTGCGATCGCTGAAAACGGCAAGAACAACGTTATCCTCATGGTTGACACGGCGTACATTGATTATGCTGGCGAACACGGTCGTGATTTCTTTGAACTTTTCACCGGCCTGCCAGAAAACTTCCTCGTCATCGTCTGCGCCAGCACCTCCAAGGGCTACACCCTTTATGGCTATCGCCTCGGTCTGATGTTCTGCATTGCTCAGAGTCAGGAAGTCTGCGACGAATTCGAACGTGCCAATGGTGCGTCTGCTCGCGCCACTTGGTCCAACGGCAGCCGTCCAGCCATGGAAGCGGTTGCACTGCTGAACACCGATCCTGAGCGTTGCGCAGCGTTCCGTAAGGAACAGGATGAATTCGCTGCCAGCCTGCAGCACCGTGCTGACATCTTTATGAGTGAAGCGGCTGAAGCTGGTCTGCCAACCTGCCCATACAAGAGTGGGTTCTTCATCTATGTGCCAACCCCAACTCATGAACAGGCCGTAGAAATTTTTGACAAGCTTGCTGCTCAGAATATTTTCGTGGTACCGCTCGGCAACGGTCTGCGTATTGCCATCTGTGCCATCGACGATGCGAAAATCGTTGGCATGGCGGCTAAATTTAAAGTTGCTTACGACGAAGTCGTGAAGTAAACAGTCTGCTTATTTTGAACATCATTGCTCGGCGCTCCGCGTTTATCGTTGGAGCGCCGTTTTTTTGTATATTGCGTTTAGCACTTTAACGTTTTATGATGGATGGAGAACGTGAAAGGAGGGCGCATGTCAGTGATTAATAAAACAACTTATTTGCTGTTGGGCGTATTTTCGCTGGTCTTAGGAGCTGTGTCCGGCGTGGTATTATGGGCGGTGCTGCAGGTGATGCATGGCGGCATCACGTTGCTTTGGGAAGTCGTGCCTTCGTACTTGTCTGTGGATGATAGTGTGCTCTATTCGCTTTTGGTGTGCATGATCGGCGGTGTGTTGATCGGTGTGATTCAGAAACGTTATGGAGCGATTCCCGAAACCATGCATCAGGTTATGGCAACCGTCAAGGCAGAAGGCGGTTACGCAGGACGACGGGTGTGGGTGCTGATTGTTGCTCTTTTGCTGCCAATTGTGTTTGGCGGGGTCATCGGTCCGGAAGCGGGAATGTCGGGCGTGATTGCGGCTCTGTGGACCATTGTTTGTCGCAACATCAATATTCGTGGTCTACAGATGGAAGCCATGACGGAGACTGGGATTGTCGCGATGCTGGGAGCTATTTTTGGAGCACCACTTTTTGGGATAGCAGAAGCAGTAGAACCAAACGATGCCAGTGAACATTACCGCGACAAACTGCTTTCAAAAAAGGCGAGGATTTATCTTTATGGCCTTGGGATTATCGGCATTTTTTCAGCTATGAAGTTTCTTTCGCCACTGGGTAGCGCCAGTGAAGGGGTGCCACGCTTTTCACGACATCATGCCATCGGTTGGAGTCAGTGGAAGTGGGCGCTAGCCTTGATCGTGTTTGGCATGCTGCTGGCGATATTGTATCGTTGTTTTGAAAAAATTAGTGAAAAACTAGCGGCGCAGCTTCAGGGGCATGCCATTTTGG
>CALAKO010000059.1 GCA_937922955.1 uncultured Peptococcaceae bacterium
ATTCAAAAGTTTGATCCATACATCAATGTTGACCCAGGGACTATGAGTCCTTATCAGCACGGGGAAGTGTTCGTAACCGAAGATGGGACCGAGACGGACTTGGATCTTGGGCATTATGAACGCTTTATTGACATCAACCTCAACAAGTATTCCAATGTAACCACAGGGAAGGTGTATTCCGAAGTCATTCGCAAGGAACGCCGCGGCGACTATCTCGGTGCTACCGTTCAGGTGATTCCACACATTACCGACATGCTCAAGGAAAAAATCCGTCGTGCCGGTGAAACCTCTGACGCTGAAATTGTCATCACCGAAGTGGGTGGGACCGTTGGGGATATTGAATCTACCCCATTCATTGAAGCCATCCGTCAGATGAAGAGCACCGTAGGGGCCGACAATGTCCTCTACATTCATACTACATTGATTCCGTATCTGCATGCCGCTGGAGAAATGAAAACCAAGCCAACCCAGCACAGTGTAAAAGAATTACGCGGCATGGGCATTCAGCCAGATATTCTCGTTGTTCGTACCGAAAAGGCCATGAGCCAGAGCATGCGTGATAAGCTGGCGCTGTTCTGTGACGTTGAACCAGAAGCCATCATTGAATCGCGCGATGCTTCCATTCTCTATCAGATTCCATTGAATCTCCAGGCTCAGGGCATGGACGATATTGTCTGCCGTAAGCTGAAATTGGAAGCAAGACCTGCTGATATGACCGAATGGATCGCGCTCGTGGATCGCATCAGCAAAATCAAGCAAAGTGTACGCATTGCGTTGGTCGGGAAATATGTCCAGCTGCATGACGCGTACCTCTCTGTTGTAGAATCGTTGAGCCATGCTGGCTTCCATCATGATGTTGAAATCAACATTGACTGGGTGGATGCAGAAATCGTGACCTCTGAAAATGTGGAAGGATTCCTGCGCAATGCGGATGGTATTCTTGTTCCAGGTGGTTTTGGTGAACGTGGCATTGAAGGAAAAATCCTGGCTATCCAATACGCTCGTGAACATAAGGTGCCATTTATGGGCATTTGCCTTGGCATGCAGATGGCTGCTGTGGAATTTGCGCGCAACGTCATCGGTTGGGATGATGCCAACTCTGCCGAATTTGACAAGCAAACCCCACATAACATCATCGATCTGATGCACGACCAGCAGGACGTTGAAGATATGGGCGGTACTCAGCGCCTTGGCCAGTATCCATGCAAACTCGTGGAAGGCACTCTGGCACGCGAGTTGTACGAATGCGAAGAAGTGGGCGAACGTCATCGCCATCGTTATGAATTCAACAACGATTTCCGTGAAATCTTTGCCAACAAAGGCATGGTCTTCTCTGGCCTTTCTCCAGATGGCAAACTTGTTGAAATCATCGAACTGCCGGATCACCCATTCTTTATTGCTAGCCAGTTCCACCCAGAATTCGTTTCCCGCCCAAATCGTCCACAGAGCATCTTCAAAGGTTTCATTGGTGCTGCAAAGAAATACAGCGAAGCGAAGTAATTGAACCGATAGTAGGTTTCAGTTCTAATTAATAAAACTTGACCACAGTATAGAGAGGGGTTACTCTAGTGCTGTGGTCAAGTTTTTATCATGCATTATGAAGAGGATGGCTTATGGATCAAAATACAGTTATCACAACAACATCTCCTTGGTACACAGAGTCTAGGATGGGATCGATCGATGAGGCGGATCGTGCGCTCATAAAAAAATATGGCAAGCGAATGGTTTATCCCAAAGGATCCTATATTCTTTTTGATGGGGATCGAGTCGACTCATTTTTATTTATTGACCAAGGATTGGCGCGTTGTTTTGTTTCTAATGAAGACGGTATTGAAAAGACTGTGTATCGGACGGACATGTTCATTGCTGTTGAATGTTTCTTTCATGAACAGCCGGTGCATTACAATTGCATAGCTGAAGAAGAAACGGTTGTCTACAGTGTCAGTGACGATCATAAGTTGGAATTGATGGAGCATTCAAGTATTCGCTATATGGTCATTCAGGCACTGGCGTTGAAGTGCCGCGTCTTGGGGTGGCAGGTGGCGGACTTATCCTTGTCAAAGCCACTGCAGCGTATTGCACGCATTTTGTTTTGTTATTACTTTGACGAACGTTCCGACATCAACCGTCCATTATTGCATCAGGAAATTGCGGACATGACTGGTTTGCATCGTGTGACGGTGACGAATTACATTAATGAATTGCGTAAGATGGGAATCATCGAGCAGACAAAACACAAGACGTGGACGGTGAATGATCGGGACGCCTTGCGTGACCTTGCGTTCGAAGGAGAACTAAAAAAATAGAAACAACAAAAAGCACCACGCTCATTCGACTGTGTCGATGAGCGTGGTGCTTTTTGTTGTTTAAAGTTGATGTTATGAAATGACGCAGCTCATGCCGCCATCAACAGTGATTTGAGTGCCAGTGATATAGCTGGCAGCATCGCTGGCAAGGAAAATGGCTGCACCAGAAAGATCACGTACGTTACCGACGCGGCCAAGTGGGGTGGAGTGTTTGAATTGTTCAACGAGCTTGTCACGCTGAGGATTGTTTTCAAGCAGCCCTGTGTCGATAAAGCCCGGGCAAATGGCGTTGACACGGATATGATATGGTGCAAGATCGCTGGCCATGACACGGGTCATCTGCAGAATGCCACCCTTGCTGGCGCAATATGGGCTAGTGTTTTGCAATGCAATGAAGCCGCCGACGGAAGCCATGCTGACAATGCTGCCGCCTTTGCCGCTTTCGGCCATTTTTTTAGCTACGGTTTGTGCGACGATGAATTGCCCGGTCAGATTGATATTAATGATGGACTGCCAGGTATCAAGATCAACATCCAGGAAAGGCATTTTTTTATTGATGCCGGCGTTATTAACGAGAATATCAATGTTGCCAAATAGTTTTTCGGCTTCATCAACCATTGCCTGAACGGCTTCAACGTTTGACACGTCGCAAGCATGGCCGACAATGGTTTGCTCTGGTGCAAATTCTTTGATTTCATTGGCAACTTTATCCAAATCGGACTGTGTGCGGCTAACTAACATAATGTTAGCACCAGCTTTTGCAAAATCTTTAGCGAGTTCTGCGCCAATGCCGCGTCCGGCGCCAGTAATGATCGCGTTTTTTCCAGCGAGTGAGAAAATAGACATAAATGCTTCCTCCTTAAAAGTACATAATCAATCATTCATCTTGTACTAGTTATACCACGATTCGCTGTGTTCGTCCGTTGTTCAAACTACATTAAATATTTTCCATAAAAAATTCTTTGATGTAGTTTCAATTACCGATGAAAAACATGGAAAGGACTACAATAATAAAAAACGTTGATTGAATCAATAAAAAGGAAGTGTTTTAGAATGGCTAAAGCCAAAAATCAATCGTTGGAAGGTCAAAGAATGAAATACTACATTCACTCTCTGATCTGTATTGTAATTATGTTTGGATTTCAATTTATTCCACCGTTCACAGATGCAATTACCCATACAGGGATGAATGCTTTGGGTATTTTCCTTGGGGTGCTGTATGGATGGACCTTCGTCAGTATGATCTGGCCATCGCTGCTTGGTATGGTGGCCTGCGGATTTACTGGATTGATGACGGTGCAGGAAAGTTTCTTGCAAGGATTTGGGGCTGATATCGTTATCATTACTTTATTCGTATTCATCTTTGCTGCGTTCATGGAACAGAGCGGCCTGAACCGTTGGATCGCAAACTGGTTCATTAGCCGAAAAGTTGTCATCGGCCGTCCATACGTCTTCCTGGCGATGATGGTCATCAGTGCCTGGGTGCTTTCGACCTTTACTTACATTTTTGCGGCCATCATTGTATTATGGAGCGTTTTCTACAACATCAGCCGTGAACTGGGGTTTGAAAAACGCGCGCCATTTGTCAATTGTGTTCTGTTTGGGATTGTTTTAGGTGGTACCCTAGGGGCTATTACCATGCCATTCAACCCAATGGACGTTATCGTACTCGGTATGATGCAGTCTTCCGTGGGATTGACAGTAAACTATGTGACTTTTTCTATATTTAACATTTTCTTTGGAATTATTATTGTTATTTTATATACACTGGCTTGCAAACTGCTTTTCCGCCCAGACACCGGTGCGTTATCCGAAAAGGTGGACCGTTTCGGTTATCTTCGTGGCGAAAAAATGAACAGCGATCAAAAAACAGCATTGGGTGCCTTGTTGGTATTCCTGGCCATGCTGCTTTTACCAGGCGTTTTGCCAAAAACTTGGCCAGTTATTTCCCAACTCGCTACGTTGAGTGTTTCTGGTTCGGCTATTGTTGTCATTATTGCGCTGATGATTTTGCGTGATAAAAAATCTAGTGAAAATGAAGGCCTTTTAAATTGGGGTAAGTCCGCCATTAAAGGTGTAAACTGGGATGTTATTATCTTGCTGGCTTCCACGATGCCAATTTCAGCAGCATTGGAGTCGGATGAATCGGGTGTGTTGGCAGCGTGTGAACAATTTTTAAAGAGTCAGATTGGGGACATGTCACCATTGCTTGCCATTGCATTTATTTCGATCGCTTTGGCTATCATTACTCAGTTTTCACACAATGCTGTATTGTTGATCATCTTCGTTCCGATGCTTTGCCCATTGGTGGCTTCTTACGGCATTAATCCAGTTGTTATGGCCATTACGTTGATGTTTTCTGTACAGTCTGCGCTTTTTACACCAGCAGCTTCCACGCAGGCGGCCATGATTTACTCAAACACCGAGTGGATAGATAAGAAAACTATTTTCAAATTGGCGCTGTGTGCCATGATCATTATGTTGGTAGTTGCTCTGCTTGGTGTATTGCCAGCGGCAAATATCGTATATTAATTTTTGCATGTAGTTTTAATTACTGAGACTTAATAGTCTCTCATAGTACACTGCAATCAGTTGATAATCATTGAACGTTTTAGTTTGATAGGAGGACAAAAAATGAGAAAAGCAAAACACGGTTTAACAGAATGGCAGGTAAACAAAGCATTCGCTGGGTACACCATTTTCGCACCAATGGTTCAAGTGGACAAACAGTTAGAAGGCAGGGATTTCAGCTATGTTTACATGATCGATATGAAAGGGGACATTGTTCATCACTGGACCGTTCCGGGTTTGGTGCGCATGCATGGTGAACTTTTGGAAAACGGCAATCTGCTTTGCTCATGCTCTGAAGTTGGCCGTCAAAATCCTTATGGTTTGGCCTTTTCTTCCTCATCACTTGTTGAACTCGATTGGGATTCTAACATTGTTTGGAAGCATGACGATCCAATGCATGACTGCCACGACCGTTGCCGCTTGAGAAATGGCAACACCCTGTACTTGCGTTATGCACCATTGACTGCGGAAGAACAGGCAAAGGTAAAGGGTGGTACGCCAGGAACCGAACCAGGCGGCCAAATGTTTACTTTTGAAATGGTCGAAGTGACTCCAGAAGGCCAAGAAGTGGATTGTCTGCGTTTGGCTGACATCTTGGACCCAGACGTTGACATTTTCACCCCACATGCTACGCGTGAAGTATGGCCAGGGTTGAACTCTGTTGAAGAATTGGCTGATGGACGCATCATTTCTACCAGCTACAATATGAGCCTCATCTATATCTGGAACCGCAAGGAAAGAAAAGTAGACTGGCGTTATGGCAATCAGCCAAACAAACAGATCTCTTTCCCACACGACCCAACCGAATTGGAAAATGGCAATATTCTGGTATTCGACAACGGTCGTTACTATGTGGCAAACCCAGGTGGCAGCTCCGCGGTTTTCCCACCAGACTTCAGCCGTGTTCTGGAAATTGATCCTAAGACCGAAGAAACCGTTTGGGAATATCGTGCCGACAATCCTGTTGATTTCTACTCCACCTACATTTCCAGTGCGCAGCGTTTGCCAAATGGCAATACCCTGATCGACGAAGGGGCAACCGGTCGCTTCTTTGAAGTCACCCCTAATAAGGAAATTGTCTGGGAATACATCAACCCCGTTTATACCGACAGCGGGAACCGTTTCGGTCGCTTGAACGCTGTGTTCCGCGCACATCGTTATCCAGTAGAATATCCAGGTCTGAAGGGTAAGAAATTTGATTTGGATGCACAGCAGGCATTGAATCAGCTCTATGGCTTTGAAGCTATGCAGGCTGCCAACAGAATGTAATAGTACTCGCCAAGGATGCATTATCGTGACACGCGATGATGCATCCTTTTTTTGTTTGCATCGTTATTGACATATGACGGTTATGGTGCTATGATGAGCTCATAAAAGGCATATGCCGATAAAATGTGAGAGATAATGAGAAAGAGGTTAGGACTATGAAGATCGCTATTCCTGTGGAACAACAGTCGCTTGAGAGCAAGGTTGCAGAAAATTTTGGCCGTGCAGCGAATTTTTTATTTTACGATAGTGAGAATCAAAATGTGATGTATGTGGACAATTCTGCGGTGATGAGCCAGGGTGGCGCAGGCATCAAGGCGGCGCAGGTGATTGTGGACAATGGCGCGCAGGTGCTGTTGACGCCGCGCTGCGGCGAGAATGCGGCAGAGGTGTTGAAGAAAGCCGGTGTGGCGCTGTATGGCACCATTGCAGGCAGTGCCGAAGGCAATTTGCGTGCGTATGAGGCGGGCACTTTGGAAGCGTTGACGGACATTCACGCAGGCTTTCATCATCAGGGGTGATGAGCCATGAAAATCGCGGTATTAAGCGGCAAAGGCGGCACCGGGAAAACCTTTGTGTCGGTGAATCTGGCTGCCACAGCGTCTTCGGCGCTCTATGTGGACTGTGACGTGGAGGAGCCAAACGGGCATTTGTTCTTGAAGCCGGAGAACGTGGCGACGACGCCGGTGCACAAAGCGCTGCCGGTTTTTGATGCAGCGGCATGCAATGGCTGCCGCCGCTGTGTGGATTTCTGCCGGTTCAATGCGCTGGCTTTCGTTGGCGAGGCACCGATGGTGTTCAAAGACGTGTGCCATTCCTGCGGAGGCTGTCTGCTGGTGTGTCCGCAACAGGCGGTTCGCGAAGAACTCGTGGATATTGGCCATATTGAAACGGGCTATCATGGCGCCATTGAGGTGGCCTCGGGATTTTTGAACATTGGCGAGGCGTCCGGCGTGGGCATCATTGCCAAGCTGCTTGAACAGGCGAACGCCTCACAGGCAGCTCAGGTGGTCATTGACTGCCCGCCAGGCAGTGCCTGTTCGGTGGTGGAAAGCGTGAAAGACGCGGATGTCTGCCTGTTGGTTGCCGAGCCGACGATCTTTGGCGCGCACAACTTTGAGATGGTTGCTGAGCTGGCGGACGTGCTGCATAAGCCTTGCGGCGTCATCATCAACAAGGCGCTGGACGATACGGCGTGCATCGACACGCTCTGTGCCGAACGGGGGTTGCCGATTTTGGCGCGCATTCCTTACGATGCCCACACGGCCAGCCATGGCGCGGCCGGTGAGATTGCCGTGGAACACGATCCGGCCCTGCGGCAGCTGTTTGAGGCGATCTGGCAGCGCCTGACGGAAGAGGAGGGGACACGATGAAACAACTGCTGATCCTAAGCGGCAAAGGCGGCACTGGCAAAACGACCACCGCGGCAGCGTTCATTGCGTTTGCCCAGGCGCAGGCCTTTGCCGATTGCGACGTCGATGCGCCAAACCTGCATTTGCTGCATGCGTTTCCAGACGCTCCAGCAACGACGCCTTATTATGGCGGCCAGAAGGCCCAGATTGATGCCGCGCGCTGCGTCGGCTGCGGCCACTGCGCATCGCACTGCCGCTTCGGTGCCATTCGCAGCATCGACGGGCGCTGCACCGTAGATCCCATCGCCTGTGAAGGCTGTGGCGTGTGCGAAGCTGTCTGCAACCATCAGGCGGTGGCGTTGGTGGACGACGTGGCGGGTGAGCAGACCCTTTACCAGGACGACACGCGGGTGTTTTCAACCGCCAAGCTGAAAATGGGGCGCGGCAATTCGGGCAAATTGGTGACCGAGGTCAAGAAGGACCTGACGGCCAACAGCGACGCTGAGGTGGCCATCGTTGATGGATCTCCGGGCATTGGCTGTCCGGTCATCGCCTCCATCAGCGGCGCGCACCTGGTGCTTTTGGTGGCGGAGCCGACGGTGTCGGGCATGAGCGATTTGCAGCGCATTCTAAAAACCTGCCAGGGCTTCGGCACCAAGACGGCCGTTTGCGTGAACAAGGCCGATGTCAGTCCAGCGCAGACCGAGGCCATCGCCCAGTACTGCCAGGAACAGGGCGTGCCGTTTGTTGGGCGCATTCCCTATGACCCAGCAGTGCCTCAGGCCATCAACGCTGGAAAGTCCATCGCCGAGGTGGACGGTCCGGCGCGCGACGCCTGGCTGGCCATGTATCACGAAGTTATGAAATTGTTTTTTGACGAATAGAATTTCTTATTGATTTTTTGAAACGGAGGTCTATTTATTATGAAAATCGCAGTTGCAAGCACAGGCGCCATGACCACAGAACATTTTGGTCATTGCGAGAATTTCAATCTCTTTGACGCAGAAAACGGCGTCATCACCAAGCATGAAAGCATTCCAAACCCAGGCCATAAACCAGGGTTTCTGCCAAACTACCTGGGCGATCTGGGCGTGAACGTCGTCATTTCCGGCGGCATGGGCCAAGGCGCCATTGATATTTTCAACATGCGCAACATCGAAGTCATCACCGGTGCCACCGGCAGCGCCGAAGACTGCGCCAAGCGCTACCTTGCTGGAGAGCTGCAATCCACCGGTTCCATCTGCCACAAGCATGAGCACGCTGGCGAATGCGGCGGTCATCACGGCGCATGATGACGGATCATTGACAGGGAAGGTCTGGAGTTCGGCTCCAGGCCTTTTTTGTTGGGTTGGCGGTGGACAGCGGCGAAGGTTGTTTATATAATGAAAGGTGCAGCAATGAACGAACGAAGGAGGCGGTGGTTGTGCAATCCATCAATACCATTTCGCTGGTGCAGCGTGTGTGGCGGGCCCATATTTCACCCGGCGCCTTTTGCATCGATGCCACAGCCGGGCGAGGTCACGACACGGAGACGCTTTGTCGCCTGGTGGGGCCGGAAGGCCGCGTGCTGGCCTTTGACATTCAGCCGGAAGCGGTGGCAGCGACCAGGAAGCGCCTGGCAAACGCTGGCCTGCAGGCGCAGGTGATCGAGGCCAGCCACGAAACCATGGCCGATCACGCGGCAGCGAACAGCGTGGACGCCATCGTGTT
The DNA here is from genome assembly GCA_937922955.1 of uncultured Peptococcaceae bacterium. Classification (GTDB taxonomy): domain Bacteria; phylum Bacillota; class Peptococcia; order Peptococcales; family Peptococcaceae; genus UMGS1590. The sequence goes on from CALAKO010000059.1 coordinate 9,206, forward strand.
CAATTTGGGCTACCTGCCCGGCGGCGACCATCGCCTGGCCACGCAGCCAGCGAGCACCATTGGCGCCATCGACAGCGGCCTGGCTCTGCTGAAAGAGGGCGGGGTGATGACCCTGTGCATCTACCACGGCGGCGACACCGGCTTTGCGGAGCGGGACGCGGTGCTGGCTCATTTGAAAAGACTGGACCATCATCGCTACACGGTGGTGCTCAGCGATTTTATCAACCGGCCCAACTATCCACCGCTGGCTGTGGTGATCTTCAAAGAAAAAATGTGATGTTTTTTTGAAAAAA
>CALAKO010000060.1 GCA_937922955.1 uncultured Peptococcaceae bacterium
ACTGTATCCGTCCGGCATCGCTGCACGTGCTTTGGATGTCGGCAGCGGATAATCCGGAATCAAAGCATACGCATACAAGCCTTGCAGCGGTTGCATTTTTCTCGCAACAACACGATTATCCTCGGTCATACAGCCAATGACAATCCCCCCCAAAAGCGCTGGCAAAACATTGTCTGGATGCCCATCAATCGCGGTAGCCATCTGCATCAGATCATCTTTCGAGAAAGCACCCTCCGACATCAACTGCGCCAAGACCAGGCCACTGACAGCCGCAGCGGAACTTGATCCCAGACCTCTGGCAAAAGGAACACGGTTTACACAATGCAGAGCAACTGGTACAACCTCACGACCAATTTGATGCATCGCATCCACATAAGTGCGATAAATCAAATTGTCCAAAGTCTCCGAGTTTCCAGCGCCATAACCTTCGACGGTAATACTGGAAGATTCGCCGTCAGCAAGTCGCTTCACCCACAACTCATTGTGCAAATCAACGGCCATTCCCAGACAATCAAAACCCGGGCCCATATTTGCAGAGGTCGCAGGCGTTTTTATTACCAGCTGCGGCGCATCCCCAAACCATTCACTCATGTTCATTGCGGAAGCCTCCCATAAATACGAATGACATTTTCCACTTGACGCACAGAATCCGTATTATTCAAACGATCAAGCGCTTCCAAGAATTTTTCTTCCAGCACTTCATGCGTAATAATCACAAATTCAGCGTCCTTGGAATTTGTTGAATCTTTCTGCATTGCTTGAGCGATGCTAACACCGCTGTCACCGAACAACATGCCAACCTCGCCCAACACACCAGGACGGTCCGGAATGATCAAACGCACATAGAAGCGACTACGCATCTGGCTCATTGGCTTAATCGGAACATTTTCATAGGTATAATCGCCGATACGCCCTTCGCAACCATAAACAATATCACGGCAGATATCGATCACATCGCCGACCACCGCACTGGCCGTTGGCAGCTTACCGGCGCCACGGCCATAGAACATGGCTTCATCAATGGCATCGCCTTTGACAAAAACCGCGTTAAAAGATCCACCAACCGTCGCCAGAGGATGAGACTTTGCAATGATGGCTGGATGCACACGCAAGCATAATCCATCTTCTTGTTTGCTGGCAATCCCCAGCAGTTTAATGACACAGTTGATCGAATCGGCATAAGCCATATCCAGCTTGGAAATTTTTGTAATTCCTTCCACATGAACATCGTCAAACACTGCTGGCGTATGAAAAGCAATGTTAGCCAGAATAGCAACCTTGCGGCCTGCATCCAGCCCTTCAACGTCAGCCGTTGGATCGGCTTCAGCATAGCCCAGCGCAGTAGCTTCCGCCAACGCCTCTTCAAAGCTCAAGCCATTGTCAGCCATACGGGTAAGGATGAAGTTTGTCGTGCCATTCATAATCCCAACAAGTTCAGAAAAATGATTGGCCGCCATGTTCTCCTTCAAAGGCTGAACAATCGGAATCGCCCCCAGGCAAGATGCCTCATAGCGAAAATCTCGCTTCATTTCAGCCGCCAACTTCTGCAATTCCTGACCGTGCACAGCGATCAAATCCTTGTTGGCGCTTACGATATTTTTTCCTGCACGCAAAGCATCCATCAAATAGGTGCGCGCTGGTTCAATGCCACCCATCACTTCAATAACAATAGAAATTTCATCATCATTGAGAATATCCTGCCATTCAGTGGTCAAAATGGTATGAGGAGCAACCTGATCCGCATATTTTTCCGGTGTACGAACCAAAACACGCTTCACTTGGACATCCGCACCAACTTTATGAACAAAGTAATCCTTTTGCAGCTGTTCAATAACTTCATATACACCAGAACCTACTGTTCCCATGCCAAGCAACGCCACTTTAATAATATCTTTTTTCATATGTCACCTCCGCCACGCATTAGTTCTGACCAATCGGTTCTACTTTAAGCACACCCGGAATATCATATAGTGACTCAAGCATCAATTCCAGATTGTATCGTTCATCAGAACGGGATTCAAAGGAAATCGTCGCACGAGCAATTCCTTCTGTCGGAATCCCTTGGTTAATGGTTAAAATATTGGCCCCCGAATCCGCTACAACATTCAAGCAACGAGATAAGACGCCTGCCTCATTTTCCATATTGATCTGAATGGTAACTATTTTTTCCTTCACTGCTTCATAAAAAGGGAAGATACCATCTCTGTATTTATAAAACGCACTTCGGCTGAGGCCAATTTGCTTTACCGCTTCATTGATGGTCAAGCCAGGATTCTTCGCCAAAATCTCTTTGGTCTGCGCCGTTTTTAAAATCGCCTCTGGCAGAATGCGTTCATCGACGATATAGCGTTTATTCACAGCATTATCTTTCATAACGCAGCATCCTTTCGTCTATTATCGGCGGATGTTTATCCGCTACATAAGGATATTAGCGAAAGTTCGCGTCCTTGTCAAGAGGACGTATCAAAAAAACGTCGCCATTTTCCTTTCACCAATAATTAACAATTATCTGTAAAATTGCCCCCAAATATAAAAACTGCAGCACTTTCGTGCTGCAGTCACACAATTGCCTTTAGCAATTAACCATGTCATTAATGTTCGCCCCACCGAGAGTAATTGGTGAACAATTATCTTCCATTGGAACCGCACATTCAATCAGGGCGCAATTAGGATCCGCCAAAGCTTCTTTCAATA
>CALAKO010000061.1 GCA_937922955.1 uncultured Peptococcaceae bacterium
CACTAGAAAAGGGAATACCATCTTTATTGTGGAAATCCTTTTGATTTCTTTGACCAGACGTTTTGAAAAAAAATTTTTAGCTGTGGAAAAGTTTTTTTTAAACTCTTTGGATATGTGGAAAACTTTTTTGCGTTCCGTAGAAATGTGGAAAAGTCCACCTTTTCATTTTATTTATTCTTAAAACTTCTGTTGAAAACCTTGTGGAAAAGTCCATTTTTAATCCACAGAACGCCCTTTTCGGAGGGTGCCAAAATAAAATTTGTATGCTATGATTAGGAGAGCACAAAAAATGTTGTGTTTTTTCCACATGGCCGTCATCCACAAGATGTGGAAAACGCACATTTTATTGATAGAGTATTTTGGAGGAACCACTATGGAACAACGTTATATGCAGGCATGGCAAACCGCCATCATGAAAATGCAGGACGAGGTCAGTCCTTTTGTTTTCGATGCCTGGTACAGAGATCTGATGCCTATTGATTTTGTCAATCATCAGTACGTGGTAGAAGTGAACAACGATACCATGCTTCTCGGGCTCACCCAGCAGGGCTTTGGGGATTCCCTGCTAAGATGGGTCAAAATGGCGCTGGGGGATGATAAAGCTGAAATCCAGTTTTTGAACAGCGAAGACGCCGCGCTCTTCCGCACACGTATGGCGGCCATCAAGGAAAACACGGCCACACCAAGCAGCGACAGCCTGTTTGACAACATGGCCTGCTCAATGAAAACGGCACCACGGCTGGAAGTCCTGGACGGACATCGCCTGCAGCCAAACTACACCTTTGATACCTTCGTCATCGGCAAAAACAACGAACAGTGCCGCGCCCTCTGCAAGGCCATCGCCGACGACATGAGCCGTGATCTCAACTGCAACAAGAGCATCAACCCACTCTTCATCTATGGAAACTCCGGCCTTGGCAAAACCCACTTGCTCAACGCCATTGCCTTCCAAATCCTTCAGGCACAGCCAGAAGCGAAGATCAAGTTCACCACCTGTGAGAACTTCGTCAACGAATACATCGCGTCGATCAATCCAAACCAAAATTCGGCGCCAGCTTTCCGCAGCAAGTACCGCAACGTGGATGTGCTGCTCATTGACGATATCCAATTCCTGACCGGTAAAGAAGGGACGCAGGAAGAATTCTTCCATACGTTCGAGGAACTGCGCAACAACAACCGTCAGATCATTATCACATCCGATAAACTGCCGCGCGAAATTCCTGATCTGGAAGAACGCCTCGTCACCCGCTTTGAAGGCGGCGTGCTGTCCAACATCCAGGTGCCGAACGTCGAAACCCGTATCGCCATTCTTCAAAAGAAGGCGGAAATGGAAAACGCTGTTGTTGACAGCCGCATCATCGAATACATCGTCGACAACGTTGCCGTCAACATCCGCACCCTGGAAGGGGCGCTGCAAACCGTCATCAGCACGGCCCGCATCTCCAACCAGCCAATCACCCTGGAGCTGGCGGAACGCACCATCAAAAACAAGGTGGCCCACGAAAAACACCTGACCCAGGACATCATCATCACCAAAGTCTGCGAATACTACGGCCTGTCCCGTGATAAGATGATGGGCACCAGCCGTAAAAAGGATGTGCTGCTGCCGCGCCAGGTGTCGATGTACTTCTGCCGCAGTCTGCTGGCCATGAGCCTGCCAGCCATTGGCAAGCTCTTCCGCAAGGACCACAGCACCGTCTCCAATGCCATCGACAAAATCGAAGAAGGCATGCAGCAAGATCCGCTGCTGCAAAGCGATATCCACAACATTCGCCGCGCCATCGAATCGTAATCCACAACCACCATGCAAAAGTCTGTTGATAATATGCAGTGAAAACCGCTGGGGAAAACTTTATGGAATATCTGGCTAAAAATTTGAGTTTTCCACTGGTTTCCCAGGGTAAAAACGAAAGGTCTTGGGATTTCTGTGGAAAACCTGCAAAAATCCGTTAAATTCGTTGAATTTATCCACAGTTTTTTCCACAGTTCGGATTTTTTTGTGGATAAATCCACAGGATATCCTCAAAAGTCTAGGGTTTGGTTTGCCCTTTTCCTGTTTCTCTAGTATGAAAAAGACGAAACCGGAAACCTGCATATTCATGCACGATATGCATGTGTTTGTATTTTTATTCATTCTGAATGCCCACGCTTTTCCCCGAAAATGTTTTCCACATGTGGACGAGCGTGGAAAACGCATCGCGTTGTGGAAGTTGTTGAAAACTGCCTCTCTCAATCCAAAGGCTTTTAGAAAGGCAAACGGCCGCTCCCAGACCGGCTTTCAATCGGTTTTCAACGAATCCACAGGCACTACTACTACGACTACTATAAATATATTATAGAAGGAGAAGAAGACCACCATGAAATTTACCGCCATTAAAGACAACATGACGACTGGTTTGAACATTGTGCAGCGTGCTTTATCGGCCAAAAGCGTTCAGCCAATTCTCAGCGGTATTTATCTTTCCGCCCGCAACGGCCATCTCACCATGGTCGCTACCGATACCATCGAAAATGCCGGGCTGCGCATTCAATGCACGGTGCCGGTCGATGTTATTGAAGAAGGCGATACCGTTGTCAGCGGGAAATCGTTCCGCGACTTCGTTATGCGTTTGCCAGACACCAATTTATTATTTGAGAACACTTCCTATAATGGTCAGGACAAAATGATCATTCATTACGACGACAACGAAACCGAAATGATCGGCTGGCCAGGCTATGAATTTCCAAAACCACCAAAAATGGACATCCTCCATTGCATGAGCATTTCTCAGGTGACCTTGTCCGACTTGGTGCGACAGACCTCCTTTGCTGCTCGCAAGGAAGATCTGCGCCCAATTTTCACTGGGCTGCTTTTTGAAGTCAGTGGCAACGACCTCACCGTAGTCGGCACCGACTCCTTCCGTCTGGCCATGATGGAAGAAAAGGTCAACAACGAAAGCGGCGGCGACTACCATGTGGTGATTCCGGTGCGTGCGCTGCAGGAAGTCATCAGCATTGTTGAAGAAGACGCCATCATCCATATTTCTGTGACCAACAATCAAATTCTCTTTGAAAGCGGCGACGTGCAGATCACCAGCCAGCTCATCAAAGGCGAATTCCCTCCTTACCGTGCGGCTCTGCCAAAATCCCACACCACTCATTTTGACATTGACCGTGCGGCCCTGCGTTCCTCCATCGATCGTGCCACCCTCTTTGGGCGCGACCGCGACGGCACCTCGGTCATCCGTCTCCACATCGGCGGCGGCAAGCTGACCATCAAGACCGCTTCCGAACGCGGTCAGGTCAACGAAGCGCTAAACATCTACATGGAAGGCGACGAAGTCAACATCCTCTTCAACGCCAACTTCCTCACCGACGCGCTCACCAAGATGCATTACGATGCCCTCGACGTGGAAATGAGCGGCGACCTCGGCCCTTGCGTGTTCAAGCCAAAGAACGACGAACGCTATCTCTATCTGCTGCTGCCGCTGAGACAGTAAGATGATCCTCAAGGAACTCAGCCTCAAAGACTGGCGCAACTACGACGAGCAGACGCTCGCGCTCCATCCAACGCTGAACATCTTTCTCGGCCCCAACGGCCAGGGCAAGACCAATCTGCTCGAAAGCATTTATTATCTCTGCTACGGCAAAAACTTCCGCGGCAACAAGGACCGCGAGCTGGTACACTGGAACCGCCAGTATTTCCGGCTCGAGGCCCTTTTTATGCTCGACGAAATCAGCCGCACCCACCACCTCGAAATTTACTACGACGCTGTGCGTCGCAAAGCCATCAAGCTCAACGGCGTTAAATACGGCCGACTGCGCAGCCTGCCAACGCGCCTGTCGGCGGTGCTTTTTACGCCCGACGA
>CALAKO010000062.1 GCA_937922955.1 uncultured Peptococcaceae bacterium
CCGTGAATGTCAGCGTGAAAGGCTGATGAGTTAAGCCGCTTCTCCAACTGGCCATACGCTAGTGGGCTTTGACTTCATCAGTGCCTCACAGCTCGTTTATAATACCATCCTTTTTACACAAAGTCAACAGCTTTTTTAAAAGTTTTTCAAAAAAATTTTAGAAGCCGCAAAAGAGCCTATTTGCGGCTTCTAATTTCTACTCAATCAATCAACGCAAAGTAGCCGGCACATAACTGGACAAACAATTTGGTGCGCCGTCTTTACTCCAAATATGATCCCCGCTCATCACATCATCACTCACTAGGCAATAACGATACGACGGCAGCAATGCTTCGATCATTGGCAATTCATTGCTGTCCAGCGCCTCCAATGGAATCCCCGGTTCTCCAGTACGTCGAACCGTTTGCGGATTTTCCAGCAATTCCGCAGCAGCGTCGACATGATAGCTTTGGTGTCCAACGGTGACAATGTTCCATAGATGCATGGACAAGGCAGCATCGCCACCAATCAAGCAGCCTTCAACAAGCTGAGATTCAATACCGATGCGTGGGTCGCATAAAATGGCATCCACTGCTCGAGCAATGCCATAGCTGTTCGCTCTCTTATTTACCAATGCCCCATAGGCACTAATATAGTGTTTTCCTTCTTCCGTATCCGGAAGTTCCGACACATTAATGGCTCCTTCTAATCGCAGTTTTTGGCGAGGATACACAACATTTTGTTGAATCAAGCGGTGCACAGCGCGCACACGATCCAATGGAGCAGTGCTGCTTTTGAGCACCGCTTCAACATAACGTGTCAAGCTCTCATTCATTCGTTCCTCTTCGACTTTACTGAGAGCTGGAGTCTGCGAAAAATAAAGCATGTTATCGGCTCCTTTCAAGCAATTCTTCTACAATCCACCCCATAATTATCAAAGGTCGTCAATCAATGCACTGCTTTTTGCGTATGCGGTGCTTCGCGCTTCAAAGAAATCGGTTTTTATCATATTGGCATTGCTGTATTGGCTCACCCATGTCATGCTTGGTGGCTCCACATCATGACCTTCATAGATGCTGCCAAAGTCCAGACTGGTTGAGCGCAAATTGCCAAGGTATTGGATGTAGTCTGTCACCATCTCTTTTGTCAAACCTTCAATGTCATCGCCAATGACATAGTGTCCCCAAGCAATCTCCTGTTCACAGCCTTCACGAATCATTTCACGATAGATTTGCACCCATTCATCGGTGAAAAGTTCCGGACATTCGCTGCGCAATTCCTTAATAATGTTGCGGAAAAGCCACAAATGAGTGTTTTCATCACGATTGATGTAACGAATTTCCTGCACAGATCCTGGCATTTTATTGTTTCTGCCAAGATTATAAAAGAACATGAAACCGCTGTAAAAATAGATGCCTTCAAGAATGAAATTCCCCATGACGGAGCGCATAAAATTAAGCGGCGATGGATCCTGTTGGAAATCGTTGTAGATTTCTCCAATAAATTCGTTGCGGCGCAGCAAATGCTCATCGTTTTTCCACTGATAGAGCACCTCGGTACGCTCCTGCGGTTCGCAGATGGTGTCCAGCATATAGGAATAGCTCTGACTATGCAAGGCCTCCTGGAAAATCTGAATAGACAGGCACAGGTTGACCTCATTAGCAGTCACATAGCTGGAAATATTTGGTAAGTTTGCGGTTTGAATGCTATCCAAAAAGATCAAAAAGCTGAGTATTTTATCGTACGCACGTCGTTCAGCCGGCGGCAGCAAGGGATAATCCTTGATGTCTGTGTGCATGTTGATTTCTTCCGGCACCCAGAAATTATTCATTGCCTGGCGATACCAACCACTCACCCACTGATATTTCATATTGTTGAAATCATTAAGATTGGTGGTGTTCCCGCCGATGATGCGGCGCGCTCCAATTTCAATATCGCCTTCCGGATTAAACAGCGGACGTTTTGAAATCGAATCCATAATCGCATTCTCCTTTCATTACGAGGAACAGCTTTCACACTCTTCCACTTCCAAACTCTTAGAGCGGATATAGTACAATGTTTTGACACCGCTTTCCCAGGCCAGAATGTACAAATTCAACACCTGACGGAAGGTGTATTCGTTGGTAATGTAAACATTCACGCTCTGCGCCTGATCAATGTGGCGCTGGCGCACGCCAGCAGCTCGAACCGACCAGGTCTGGTCAATCACATGGGCACTTTTATAGTACCAGAATGTTTCCATGCTCAGTTCCGGTGCCACACGCGGCATGAGCCCGTTTTTCTTTTCTTCTAAGAAGAAACGGTTCATAATCGGATCAACCCCGGCCGAAGTGCCAGCAATGATCGATGTGCTGGATGTTGGCGCCACTGCCATGAGATAAGCATTTCTCAAGCCATGAGCAGCAACCTCTGCACGCAGCGTCTGCCAACGCTCGCTGTCATAGCCACGTTTGTCAAAATAAGCACCGCTCTGCCAGTCACTGCCTTCAAAGAGCGCATAGGCGCCTTTTTCTGCCGCATTTTCACAGCTGGCTTTAACGGCCGCATAATTAATATCTTCAAACACGCGATCAACAAAAGCGAGATGGTCTTCGCTCTCCCACTGAATATGCTGTTTCGCCAGCATATGATGGTAACCGCTGACCCCCAGTCCAATTGGGCGATAGCGATGGTTGTTGATTTTTGCATATGGCAGCGGGAAAAAGTTCAGATCAATAACGTTGTCCAACGCACGCACTACACTGCGTGTTACAGACTCAATCTCCTGCGGATTATTGACATCAATGTGACCAAGCGAAAGGCTGGCCAGATTGCACACAACAAAGTCTCCCGGCTTCGTAACAGTGACAACCACTTCCTCGCCGTCCACAGTTTCTACGCGCTGATCAATGCTCTCAATAGCGCTCATATTTTGCGCTATCTCTGTGCATAGATTGGAGCAATAGATGATCCCCTTATCCCCATTTGGATTCGCACGATTCACAATATCGCGGTTAAAGGCAAATGGCGTACCGGTTTCCACAGCGCTCTTAATGATGAGGCGAATGATATCCTTGATTGGCAGCACCCTTTTGTTGATGCGTTTATCGGCCACACAGTCGAGGTAGCGCTCAGTCCATTCGTCCCCAAAACTGTCCTCAAGATGATACCCCTTGACTGTGTAAACGTCATGCGGACACATCAGATACCAGTCACCTTCAATATTGTCGCGTGCCTGCTGCCAAAAGTAGTCTGGATAACATACCGCCGGGAACACATCGTGCGCCTTCATGCGGTCGTCACCATTGTTCGTGCGCAAAGCCAGAAATTCCGGCAGATCTCGATGCCACACATCCAAGTAGACCGCCACCGCGCCTTGACGCACGCCCAGCTGGTCAACAGCCACTGCAGTGTCGTTGGCCAAACGAATCCAGCGAATAACGCCACCGGCTGCTCCTTCAAAGCCGCGTATCGCAGAGCCGCGTGCACGCACTTTGCCAAAATAGAGACCCATGCCACCGCCAAATTTGCTGACCTGAGCAAAATTATCGATGCTGCGATAAATGCCTTCCAAACTATCTGGCACTGTATCAATAAAACAGCTCGACAATTGATGAAACGGCTTGCGCGCATTAGCAAGCGTCGGCGTTGCCATGGTCACTTTAAGGGTGCTGAGCATGTCATAGAAACGACGCACCCAAACAAGGCGCTGAGAACGCTCTTCCAGCATCGCCAAGTGCAAAGCAATTCCCAAAAACATCTCCTGTACCGATTCCAGCGGCACTCCAGCATGACTGCGTACCACATAACGCTTCACCAAAAGCTCAATCCCGGAATAATTGATCAGCTTATTGCGACTTTCATCCATGAACGTGGCCGCTTCCAAAAGTTCTTCACGACTGTAGTGCTGCAAAATGTAAGCGCCATACAGTCCTTCTTCAGTAAGGAACTCCACTTTCTCGTAAAAATCGTCAATGCCGTGTTCGGCCATCTGTTTTTTTAGATTGCGGCCAAATTCCAGAAAATAGATGCGTGCTGCGATAAACTCCCATCGCGGCGCATCTTTAGCCGTCAGCTCTACACACGCTTTGATCAAATAATAGAAGCGCTCATCCAAAGACAAGCCGACCTTATAAAAAGACTGGAATTTCATCAACAAATAGCCCAGGCTATACACCTCGTCGTTGAAATCCCATTCAATCTCCTTGAGAAGATCGTCCATTTCCGGCACTTCCGGAAAGCACGCCGTCAATTGACTGCGCGTACGACGTTTACGCTTGCGGTCCTCGCGATAAAGGATGAAGCTTTTGACCTCTTTGTAATAATTTTGTTCGATCATGGTCTTTTCGACCAGATCCTGTATGTCTTCCACATGCAACGTCAGCCCAAGTTTGAGTTCTTCCTTTAACGCCATTTCGATGGCATCCACCATTGCGTCCAGCTGTTCCGATGTCACTACGCTGTTCACACTGGCAAAAGCACGCTCGATAACGCGGGCGATTTTCGCACGTTCATAGGCCTCAATACTGCCATTGCGTTTGATAATGTCCATTGTCATAAAAGCCCTTTCTAAAAAACTTTGACATTGTAGCTTCTCCATCTTACCCCATTTCCCCGAAAGCGTCCAGATTCACATTATTCACTCCAGCAAAATTGCCTATTCGCCGCGCTTCGTGGGCAAAAGAAATTTTTTATCGCAACATTTCGCCGCCCATCAATCACCAAATACAAATAAAAAAACGGTCAGGGCTAACCCTGACCGTCCACAGCTCACAATTATTTGCGTGCAATCACACGTTTTGCTTTTTCAGCAATTTTTTCTTTGGTGAGGCCATATTTTTCCAACAGAGCATCCGCTGGGCCACTTTCACCAAAAACATCTTCGACGCCAACCATTTCCATTGGCACTGGCTTTTCTGCCACCAGGACTTCTGCCACTGCGCTGCCAAGGCCGCCAACCACGTTGTGTTCCTCAGCCGTCACAACAGCACCTGTTTTTTCTGCCCATTCTACAATCAATGCGCGATCGATCGGCTTGATGGTACTCATATCAATAACCGCTGCGCTGACACCATCAGCTTGCAGCAATTCTGCAGCTTCTAACGCTTTTGCAACCATGATGCCGCAAGCAACGATGACAACATCATCGCCTTCGCGCATCAATGTGCCCTTGCCAATCGTAAAATCTACATCCGGATTCGTAATGGTTGGTACACCAGAACGACCCAAACGAATGTAAACAGGGCCTTCGTATTCAGCAGCAGCCATGACCGCTTTATACGCTTCTGGACCATCTGCTGGCACAAGCACCGTCATATTTGGCAGACCGCGCATCAGGTTGATGTCTTCCAAAGCCTGGTGGCTGCCACCATCTTCGCCAACGGTAATCCCAGCATGGGTTGCCGCGATCTTTACATTCAGACGTGGATAGCAAATGGAATTGCGAATCTGGTCGTAGGCACGTCCGGTAGCAAACACAGCAAAAGTGCTCGCAAATGGAATTTTTCCAGCCGCTGCAAAACCTGCAGCCAGCCCCAAAAGATTCTGTTCTGCAATCCCGGCATTAAAGAAACGTTCTGGGAATTTTTTCTGGAACATGTTGGTCTTGGTCGATTTCGACAAGTCTGCATCGAGAACAACGACATTTTCGCAAGCTGCGCCCAGCGCTTCCAGCGCCTGACCATAAGCCTCACGTGTTGCTTGTTTTTCCATACTCATGCATCCTCCCCTAATTCTTCCAGTGCCTGTGCAACTTGTTCCGCATTTGGCGCCTTGCCATGCCATCCTGCTTCATTTTCCATGAAAGAAACGCCTTTTCCCTTGATGGTGTTCATGACAATCATCTGAGGTTTGCCGCTTCCAGCAGCTTTCGCTTTGGCAATAGCGTCCGCAATGGCAGCAAAAGAATGACCATCAATGACCTGAACATCCCAGTCAAATGCTGCAAATTTCTCATCAACTGGGTCCACATTCATAACATCTGCTGTACGCCCATCAATCTGCAAACCATTATGATCCACAAAGGCAATCATATGATCCAGATGATAGTGTGCTGCAGCCATAGCCGCTTCCCAAACCTGGCCTTCTTCTAATTCACCATCACCAAGCAGCGCATACACATAGCGTGCACTCTTATCCAATTTACGCGCCAAAGCCATACCAACAGCAGCGGAGATCCCTGTTCCCAGAGAACCAGTTGACATATCGACCCCCGGCACTTTGCGCATATCTGGATGCCCTTGCAGCTTACTTCCTAATTGACGCAAAGACATCAAATCTTCTGTCGCAAAGAAACCGCGTTCAGCCAATGTTGCATACAATACCGGCGCAGCATGGCCTTTTGAAAGCACAAACAAATCACGATCAGCCAGATCAGGCTGTGAAGGGTCCACATGCATTTCTTCAAAATAAAGATAAGTCAATAATTCCACTGCAGAAAGTGAACCACCCGGATGCCCACTGTTTGCGGCACCGATCATTTTAACAATATTACGACGGATCGCTGTAGCTTTCAGTGCTAATTCTTTCTCGTCCATAAAAAACCTCCCACCCTTATTTTCTGAGATGACTGTTATATGAGACAATATACTCCATTTTCAATTATACATCATTATTCCCCTTTTTTCATTCCACTTTCGCGCTTTCCGTTAAGTTTTTTCGACAAAATAAAAAAACGATCGCACTGTGGCGATCGTTTTTTAATGCTATTACAACATGAAAATAATAGTAACCAGCAAGAATACTGGAACCAGAATCCCGAAGGACCACTTCATATAGCCAAAGAAACTTGGCATCTTGATATCATGTTCTTCTGCAATGGAACGAACCATGAAGTTTGGTGCGTTACCGATGTAACTGAGTGCACCCATGAATACCGCACCAGCAGAAACTGCGATGAGCAGAGGAGCTTCAACCATACCGATGGATGTTGCAATACCAGTGGTTGCACCCAAAGAACCAGCGGTGGTCAAGAATACGAGATAGGTTGGGGTGTTATCCAGGAACCCGGAAAGAATACCGGTGCTCCAGAAGAACTGCCATTCGGAATGCAGACCAAGGCTTGCACCGTTTGCTTTGAGCAGAGCGAGTGCAGGGATCATGGTGATGAAGATACCGATAAAGAGTTTTGCAACTTCTTCCATAGCGCCCCAGTTGAAGTTGTTTTCTTCACGCAGGGATTTCTTGGTGAACTTCATGGTCAAGAAGATGGCAATCAGATAGATGATATCTTTGATGATGTTTGGATAGGTAGCAATAGCGCTTTCACCATTGTGGGTAAAGAGGGTGATGCCCTTTACGCTGCCGTCAGCATTCTGGAACATATCCATGCCTGCCAACACACCACTGGAAACGGTACCGATGAGAATCAAAACGATGAAGGCAATGTTGATCAGACCATCAACTTTGATCTTATCACCGCCAGCCTGTGGCTGAACAGCACCTTCTGCCAGATCCTTCTTATATCTGCTGTTTTCAACAAGATAATAGATAACAAGCAGAACGACGGAAGTAAACAGATAGATTGGCCACAAATGGGTGAGGCACCAGAAGAATGGTACGCCACGCAGATACCCCATGAAGAGTGGTGGGTCACCAACAGGAGTCAAGCTACCACCGATGTTACATACCAAGAAGATAAAGAAAATAATGGTATGCATTTTACGTTTGCGCCATTCGTTTGCACGAATGAGTGGACGGATCAAGACCATTGCTGCACCAGTAGTACCAATGATAGAAGCCAAGACGGTACCAATAGCCAGAATGACCAGGTTGACCTTAGGAGTCCCAACAATGGACCCTTTGATCACAATACCACCTGCAACGGCATAAAGCGCAATCAAAAGAAGCAAGAATGGTACATAGTCCAAAACGATGGTATGAATCAGTTCATAAATGGTTTCATGCGCACCAAATACGAAGAAGAATGGCACGATGAATACTGCAGACCAGAACAGTGCCACCCATAATTGATTTTTCTCCCACCAATGTGGCTTTACAAGTGGGAAGATAGCAATAGACAGGAGCATCCCAACGAATGGAATAATACTCCAAACTGGCAGATGATCGCCGAGCATATCGCCTTCTGCAAATGCAGCGGTCGGAACGAACACGGCAAGCACAACCAATGTCAGCAAAGACATTAATTTCTTATGCTTCATTTTTTACATCCTTCCTTTGTAGTTTTCTACTTTAAAATAATAGCATTAAGGGTCTTAATCTTTATGAAAACCCACAATAACACCTGTAATTGTAACAAAGCTTTCAAGATCTGACAACAAAAATATTCAAAATATAGA
>CALAKO010000063.1 GCA_937922955.1 uncultured Peptococcaceae bacterium
TACAACACCGGCAGTGTCATTGAAAAAATTGGCACCGCCCGCTATCGCTGGACCATCGAGGACGACGTTTACCAGTTGGATTTCAAAGACAACCAGTATGTCTACAAAGATGAAAATGGCAATGTCTACAACTTTGTGCTCACCGATGCCGATCACCTTCAACTAGCATCCAGCAGCGACAGCTCCGGCGGCTTAATTACCGACCCTGTATTTGCGTCTGGCTATACCGCTGGCCGCGTTGGACAGGATGGCACCATGGCGAAGAGCATGAGCGTGAACGCCGATGCTTTCAACATTGTGGGCAAAACCTATGCCGAACTGGCTGGCACCTATGGCCCTGGCGCCTTGAGTGTTATCGGCGACAACCAATACATTATTTTCCGCGCTGAGGGCGGGAACTTCGCCGTACAGTTTGAAGGGGAAACGGTGCCGCTATCGGCCAAAAGCGGCGGCGATTATGAATTAAAACCGCTTGGCACGAGCACTGCCGACTATTCGGTCGTACCGCTGAGTCAAACGGGCACCTCGCCATACACCGATAGCAACTCCTCCAACGAAAACACCACTGGTACCGACAACGACAACAATTCAGGCAATACACCGTCGGATGGCAGTACCACCAACAATAACAACAATCAAAATCAAACCACCACCGATGACAAGAATGATGAACCAACCGAATACAAGGTTGAAATTCCAGATATGCCAACCTTCCCATCCACTACAGCAGTGGCAACTGGCGTGGTTTGGGCGGACCTGGGCTTTGTCATTAAAAATGCGCCAGACACCATGAGCGTCACAGACCTTTCGGCAGTGCTTGGCATTGCACTGGAAGTCGGCACAGCACCAGCCAACCAAAGTGGTTTCAATTTCTTTGGCAGCGACGAAGGCTATTTCGCCGGCACCTATGCCATTAACGACCACTCCTTCTCCATCAGCGGGTACGGCAACAGTGCGCTGGAGCCAGACAAAACCATTCTTTTCATCCAGCAAATCAGCTAAAAAACAACAAACGGACCTTTTTCAGTGACGAAAATGGTCCGTTTGTCATCTTATTGTTATACAATGAGCAGAAATATTTGTTACAATAAGTAAAACACGAAAAAAGGAGGCACAATCATGCATAAACGACTGCTACAGCTATTTGCGCTGGTGCTGCTTGTTTTTGCCGTCGGCACCTGGGCCACCACCGATGCCATGGCCGCTGATGCTTCGCCATCACAGTCGGTCATCACCACTGGTTCCAGCAACATTTCCGTCGATCCTTATCAAAGCTTCAGCGTCAGCATCACGCTGCGCGATGCCAGCGGCAATACCATGACCACCACGCCACCAGGCAAGGTCTACATTTGGGCCACCGATGAGAGCAACGACATCGTCGAAGGACTCGATCTCGTGGAACTCTCGCTGGGAGATAACGTCTACATGCACCAAACCAGCCGCCACGGCGTGCTCATTATGGACGCTGCATCCCTGATTCAAACACAGCAATTTAACCTGAAGCTGTCGAAAAAAGGCACCTACAAGCTGCACGCTCTTTACATGCCAACCGGCAGCATCGATCCTAACACCGTCAGCGACTATTGGCCATACGAGTTGAGCGGCGGCAGTGAAGCGGAACGAACCATTGTTGTCGGAGCGACACCTGCTGCCGATATCGCCATGATGGTCGTATCAACAAAGATCCGCGGCATTGGCGTAGACTCTTTTCTGATCACCGGCCCTCGCAACCAAACGCTGACCACACCGATTTCATTAGACTCCAGCGGTTCTGCCACCACAGAAGTTCAGCTGGCGTTGTTGCGCGACAACGGTCTTTCGGTTGGAGCGGATGTACCAATCTACATCAACACCACTTCCAACAACGTTACTGTCTCCAATGTACTCGTACGCACCAATGAAAACGGCATTGCTCGTTTCACCATCAGTGGTCTGGTCTCGGCCAACAGCACCCTGCAGCTGCGCTGCGACTTGAACGACGCGCCAGTTGTCATTCCACTCAAAGCTTATGAATATCGGCCAGAACGTGTGCGTTTCGACATCGGTTCCAACATCATTGACGTTGACGGCCGCACCATGGAGATCGACACCGCAGCCGTCATTCGCAATGGCCGCACCTATGTGCCTTACCGCGCCATTGGGGAATTGCTCGGTGCGCGCATCGAATACGACAACAGCGTGCGCACCATCACCACCTATTTTGACGACAGCGTGCTCACCATGACCGTGGGCTACAACCATTACGCCGTTGATGGCACCGTCTACCAGATGGATGCCGCACCGTATATCAACAGCGACGGCCGCACCATGGTGCCAATTCGCTTTGTTGCAGAGGTCATCGGTTACGACGTGCAGGCCGTTACTGGCTCGAACAACCTCACAAAGAGCGTCATCTTCACTCGACGCTGACCATTCATCGCTGAAATCAGCTCTAAAAAAACAGCACGTTTCTCATTCGTTTGAGAAACGTGCTGTTTTTCTATATGTTTAGCACCCGTATCTGCACACTTAGCCCCATACCTCTTCGGCAATTTCTTTCACCAAAGCCAGCTTCTTCCACTGTTCTTCTTCCGTCAGCTTGTTGCCGATTTCGCAGGACGCAAAACCGCACTGTGGACTGAGATAGAGACGTTCCAGCGGCACATACTGCGCCGCTTCATGAATGCGCGCAATGACTGCTGCCTTATCCTCAAGAACAGGGGACTTCGTCGTCACCAGCCCCAGCACCACTTTTTTATCCGGCGAAACATTGCGCAGACAGTCGAAGCTGCCGGAACGCGCATCGTCAAATTCCAAATAAAGCGCACTCACATTTTCACGCGCAAAAACCAGTTCCGCAATCTCGTCGTAAGGACCGCTGCACGCCCACGTTGAATGGAAGTTACCGCGGCAGATGTGTGTGTTAATAACCATATCGTCTGGTTTGCCTTCAATAGCCAGATTATTAATGGTCAGGAAGAGCTCTTTCAAACGCGCCAAACCAGCGTCGTCCGTGGCAAAGAACTGATGGGCACGTTCGTCCACAAACAATCCCCAGGTGCAGTCATCAAACTGCAAATTGCGGCATCCCGCTGCATAGAGATCAATGATCACCTGTTTATAGCCAGCAACAATATCTGCCACCAAAGAGTCCTCATCGGCGTAATACTGACGCGTGCTCTCAATGTTCATTGGCATGATAAACTGTTCCAAAAACTGCGCCGGTGCAGGAATCGTCTGCTTTGCCACCGTGTTTTCATCTTCAAACTGCTTTACAAATTTAAAGTGCTCCACAAATGGATGCGTGCCAACACGAATCTTTCCCGTCAAAAACGTATCATCAATCTTTGCCGCTTCGCCATGAAACTGCAGCCCTTGCTCCGTTGGCTTGTGGCCAACGCCGTCAAAGCCCCACATAAAATCCAAATGCCAGGTGGCACGGCGGAACTCGCCATCGGTGATCACATGATAGCCAGCAGCCTTCTGCTTTTCAATCAAATCCGTAATAGCCGCATCTTCTACTGCCTTTAATTCATCGGCGCTGATTTTTCCAGCCTCATGATCAGCGCGTGCCTGTTTCAAAGTTTCTGGGCGCAAAAAGCTGCCTACATAATCGTAACGAAATGGTGTATATAAACTCATAATCATTCTCCTTTTCGGTTCATTTGACAGCGTTTATTATAGCGGCTTTTGTTTACCTTGCATAATATAAAAAAATTTCGGCTCGCTATAGGTTCAACCTATAACAAGCCGACAAAATGTTTCTTCATCGGACTTTAGACCAAAGAAAAGCAGGAAATCGTTTCTGATTTCCTGCTTGGTGAGGCCGCCGGTAAGCGGCGGATATTCATTATTGAAAATAACACAACAATCGGACATTCCGCAATCGGTTATTTTACAGTTCTCTCTGTAAATAAATCATATCTATCAGTTGAACGCCACATTCATAAATCGGGTGATCATAGTGATCGATAAAAAAGTTTTTGACACTGTGCGAACGGACAAATCCACATTTTTCGTAAAAGGAGAGCGTCACTGGACTCTCTCCTGTGCCAACTTGCAGAAGGGAATACGCTCCTTTATATTTTTCCGCAACAAAATCAATGAGCGCTTTCCCATAACCCTTGCCCTGATGGTCCGGTTCCGTTGCAATGTTTTTGATCTCAAGAACGCCATGCCCCTCATCGGTCACCACACACTCACATTTAATCCCACAATCGTCTAAGACATACATCGTTCCTCGATCAATATAGCGATCGATCATGCTTTCCTGTTCATCGGCCAACAACAGCAAAGAAAGAAATTGCTTTTTATCCTTCTTAATTTCTTTTATTTCCATAGTCGTCGCTCACCTAAAGTACGAGCCTTTCATATACCCTCTTCACCGCAGGCTGATTCCACCTGTTCCATCAGCGCTGCCAGCCCTTGCTGCAAATCCTGATACGTGCGCTCAAAATCGCCACTGTACCATGGGTCCGCAATATCCCGCGGTTCATCCACCAGATCCAGCAAGCGTACCATCTTATCGTCCGGATCGCCGCCGCAAATTCGCGCCATGTTGCGCATGTTCGCCGCATCCATCCCGACCAGCCAGTCAAAGCGCGCATAATCCGCCGCTTCCAACTGCCGCGCCCGGTGGTCGCACACCTCCACGCCCTTCTCCACCAGCTTCGCCTCCGCCGGCGGATAGATCGTGTTGCCAATTTCTTCCCGAGACGTCGCCGCCGAATCCACCATCACCACATCCGACAACCCGCGCTCTTCCACCATCTGCCGAAACATATTCTCAGCCATCGCCGACCGGCAAATATTGCCGTGGCAGACAAACAGGATTTTTTTCATTTTGCATACACCCCTTCATAAGCCTTCAAGTCCTTGATACGACCGGCTTTGCGGCGTTTTATTTGATATCTTCCTAAAATACAGATCATGCATAAATCTCCGTAAATCTACGCCAAAATTCCCTAAAATGGTGTAAATTTGGTGTAAACCACATCGTGCTTTTTACCCCGAAACAGCTCGTTCCTCAGCAGTTGGAAATGCCAGGATTTCTGCCATTTGCGCCTCAGCCTGAATATAACTCATATGAGTGTACACATTCATTGTCACGCCAGCGTCAGAATGCCCCATCAAATATTGCAGATTTTTGATGCTCATCCCTGCATTTGCCATATTGGTGCAGAATGTATGTCGAAACACATGCGGGGTGATATGTGGGAGTGGTTGCTCGGGATGCAGCTTTTTATACTTCTTCAGCGCCCAACGGAACTCGTTTTCAATATGTAGTGCTACTTTTGGCCGGTCATTCTTATCCAGCAAGATAAATCCGCTGTACCCATCCACAACCATCTCCGTTTTAAGCTGCTTGCGCCGACTGACTATCTTCTGCAGGCTCTGATAAACGTCTTCCGTCATCGGAATGAATCGACACCCAGCCTCCGTCTTTGTTTTCTCGACGTAATATTTGCCGCCGCGTTCTCGGACAAGCTGATGATCCACACGGATCCGCCGCTGCTCAAAATCCAGATCGCTCTTGGTGAGCCCACAGAATTCACTGACACGCATCCCGGTTCCTAAAAGCACGACAAACTCATCGTAATATTTGGAGTACGTCGGATCCGTCCGAATAAATTCCATCCAGATCTCTTGCTGTTCTTCCGTCAACACGGCACGCTTTTTTGAATCGTTCGGTACATAATCCGTCAGCTTGAACGCGAACGGATTCTTCCGGATCACATCCTCGTTGCACGCCATCTGAAAAGCAGGCTTGAGCACGCCACGCACACTGGTGATGGTACTATATCCTCTGCCGTCCTCGTGAAGCTTGATGACCCACAACTGCACATCCGACATCTTAATGTCACGAACGTACATGTTGCCGAAGTCTTCTTGCTTCACCAGGTTCAGCACAAAATTATAACCCACCTTGGTATTATAGCGAACGCCCTGTTTCAAACGAATGTAACGTTCCAACAGCTCAATGACAGTGATCTTTCCGGCAGGATAATCGATCTCTGCATCCAACGTTTTTTGAACGACCTTCTCTTTTTCACGTAGCGTTTTCAGATCGTTGGCATAAATGGTCTGTCGTTTTCCATTAACGTCTTTATAGCGAAATTGATATGTAAGATCTTTGCGTTGGCTCTCTCCTGTCTTGAGGACACGCCCCTTATGGTCTTTTCTTCGTCCAGACATTTTCAAACTCCTTTCCCTAATGGAAAGAGCCTTGATATGACACTTTCATTGTATCATACCAAGGCCCCTTTATCACTGATTATCAAATAGAGTACGTCTGCTCTATGAATTCATCCAACAAACGTCGCTTGATGAGGCGCTTGCCACCTACCCACAGCACAAAAGAACAGCGCTCGTCATTGCTTAGTTCACGCAGCTTGTTCACACCAATGCCAGAATAGGCCGCAGCTTCTTTGAGTGTCAGGTTTGATTTTTCCCAGATCGGGACAGTGTCTTCTAAAAGAATGACCATCCCATCTAGTTGAATGACCTTATCTTCGACTGACAAGATTCTCCCTCCTCATCGTTTTTGTTCACCTGATGTATCAACACACCTGCTACCAGATCAAATCAATGGCCAAGATAAATATCATTCTCGACATCTTTAAAACAGCTTTCCAGCGGCTGTTTTTTGATCGATCTGATATTTTCTCGCAACCACTTCTGAAGACGATAATTATCGGCAGCTTTCAACCGATAAAACCGATTGTAATACCCAATCACATACGCCCAGTAGTCTTCTACTGCAGACGCCCCCCAGATCTTATCCACCTTATAAAGAAGTGGCATCAGTCCAGATTGTCGAAATAAGTGATTAGTGGATTCACGCAAAGTATGGTTTTCCGGTCGTTCTGTGCGCAGTGCCTTGAAGTCACCATCTTTAGCAATATCTTGCAGCGCCATTGTGAAACCTGTCATTTCATCGGTCTCCACATATTTAAAGCGATATTTATCCAGGATCTTGCTGGCAAGATAGCGAACATACACAGAAGCACTTTGCTCATCTTCTGTATCAAATTCTTTTCCGACCCGTAGTAGATCTTCACTGATCTGATGCGCATAGCCGCTGCGAAATGACACTTCAAACCGTGTCCAAGCATTGCAAGCTTTGGCTTCATCCAAACGGAAACCACCTTTAACGATCTGCTCACTTTTTTTATCATAGATCTTGAGCTTAGATGGGGTGTTCTCTTTCTTGGAACCGATCGTAACAGTTTGAACGCTCCAGTCATTGGTGATGCAGCTATATTTACGCTTGCTATTTCTACCACGATGATCGACAACGATCAACGCTTTGTCTTCCAGCGCTTTATAGATGTTATGCACCGACGTTTCTTCACCATAATTCAGGTAATCTGCTGTGATGTCGATGCGGCTGAGACGCGTGGTATAATACTTGGACTGGATCTGCCGCAGGAAATCTGCAACGGTGATGCGCACCTGATACTTTTCCTCGAATGCCGCCTGATACTCAGCCCAGGCTTGCGCTGAAAAAGCAACGGTGACACCGCGTTTCAGCTCTGTAGCATGCCAACCGATGGCAAAATACCAGGGCACAGTCTCGAAGGTCAAGGCAGATGAAGAACCTTGAGGTCGTTTGGTCAACATCGGCTTCAATTCACCAAAGAATGCTGTGATCTCTGATCGCCGAATGAAGTCATCGATTATGACTTTCACTTTGGCTAACCAAGCATCTATATCTTCTGGCATCTCTTTCACATGAAGTACCACAGTGAATTGATCCACGCCGACACAACATTGAGGTTGTTTATCCATAAGAGGGCTTTCCTCCTTTCAATTTTTGCGATCCCTGTCATTACCTATTAGGGATCGCTGTATAACTAACGTTTGGTTACAGCATCCCATGTGGAGCAATCCATATTATATGAACTGCTCCAAGGAATGCTTTTGTCCCGCTGCCGGATAAACCGGCAGCGGCTGCATCCGGCGGGCTGTCGCCCGGCGGCCGCAGGAATTATTCATAGTAGCGATTCAAGAGCTTCCTAAGAACCTCATATTCTTGAAACTTCAGTTCAGGAAACTGAACAAATGAAGGGTTATCATGGACGCCATCTGTAGACGAGATCCATGCATCGCCTTGCGCATAACGCCGTTCTGGCAATGCTTCCATCTTTTCGCTGGACCAAAGCAACATCCCTTCCTGCTTCGTTGGCCTCATAAGGATCTTTGTGCCCATAGCAGATCGGATCATGGATGGCACGCCTGCCGATTCAACCGAGGCTTCTGCGGTCGAAAGAATCACGTAGCAACCTGCCGAGGCGCCCATGGTAACGATGATCTTGACCATGTCTTGAAGCGATTGCAGAGAATACTCTGGATCGTCCTTTGGGGCCTTTTTTGGCATGAGCGCCTGAAATGCGACCCACTCGTCAACGAAGAGGACGCTTGGATGCATACCTGCTTCCCACCACATCACCGGTCGTCCGTGTTGCTCAGAGAAATCGTCCAGCACTTTCTGACGTGCACGGCGCGTTTGCTCAAAATCTCTGAGGGCCTGCAGCATGCCACGAGCGCTGCCATCTTCGTCTGGAGAGAGCGTGTAAGGCAGCCGACTCAGTTCTGCACCCTTCGGATCGAGGATCAGAACCTTGGAGCCATACGCGTCCGGCCCATGGGCAAGGAGTTGAATGAGGATGCTTTCCACAGCGGTGGTCTTACCGGATCTGGTTTTTCCGCAGATCAAGATACTGCCGGATTTCGTCAGATCTAAAAAGAAACCTTCTTGGATGACCATCTGCGTCACATGATCGCTGTAGATTTCCCATGGCGTTTCAGCGATGATTTTTCTGCTTCGAGTCACGTCTTCTATGATATAAGAAACAAATGAAGATGCAGGATCTTCGTCCACCGCCACCACAGCCCAGCCAGCATAGCCTCCTGTAAGCCCCGAGCTAATGATCTTTGGGAGTTTTACGAGCGTATCTGCCGAGCACGCTGTCGTATCGATGGTCACGCTGTAACGACCTTCGCCATCTTCCCTTACATTGAGAGAAGGAATGACCGAATCGTTTTTCAAGCCAAGCGGATTACCTCCTGTCTTTGAAAACAGACGATAACGCAGCATCTGCCGGATGGCGATATGTTCCGGCGTATATCTGGTAAACAAATACGCTATGACCAGAAAAAGAAATGTAAGCCCCCAACAGGCGAGCAGCCAGGTGCTCCAGAACTCTGCCATGGCTTCAACATCGATCCATTTATATACTTCAGAACGATGCACAGCATCGGCAACGAAAAAGGTGACAAAGGATAAGGCAAAGAAAATGAGAGCTATCGCCATACATATTTTTTGGGGTGACCAAAAGGCCACCCGAGATTGTTCACCGTACCGCCGTGGTATCATTTTTTCGCCCCATCAGTCTTAGCATCAACGATGACAACATCGTCTGCAGTGATGGAGAGCTGATTACGATATTCCCCGTATACCATGGCTTCTGCACCTTTAGGCGCAACGATGTCACCAACTTTGATAGACATGTCGTTCTTGCGAACTTTGAAGACAAGTTTCTCAAAAAGTTCGTCTGAACACTACCATCAGTCCCCGGCTGATATGGTGTGTCATCCTTCGTAATAACCACCTCAACCTTCGTACCCAGCCGAGCTTTCGTCGTGTAGTCCTCCCATGGAGCAATGTTAGTGACCATTAGCTCCATATGGTGAAGGAACCCTTCCAGATCGAACCGTTCGTATTCACGAATATGTCTTAGCATTATAATCATCCTTTCTTAGCGCTTATGCGTATTGATTATTTCGCAATCTCGCTGGCCAGCTCTTGATTACACGTTAAGTCTATCATCTCATTCACTTTAATCAGTTCAAGCATTATGAATTGCTTGAACCGTATCGTAAAAAATACGCCAAGATACAGTAACAACTGTTCTTTGGCGTAAGCACTGATTCCATCAACAATTAACTATCAAACCATAATATATACAAATCATCTTCACGTGCAATAATTATTTCTCGCGCCAAATCAAGTCGCGCCTTTTGCACAGTCTGATCTTCTATCCATTCCGCAATCTCATATTTCTCATACACATTATCTATAATCCGAAAGCAAGCATCCTCATATTTGTTATACCCAACAAAGTTCGTCGGAAGATCTTTATATGGATGACCTGCAACCGCCATAAAATACCGCGCTCGTTGTCGAGTTGATTCGACTAACAGCGCCATGAAAAAAGCATATCGTAGATCAAGAGCCGTTTGACTTGTTCGAGAAGCCTTGTGCCACATCGAAATTGTCTGCGGATGAATTCCGAAATAATCTTGCCAATACGCTCTTTTTGTCAAAATACATCTTGGATCCGCTTTTCGAGGATCAAATGCTTTAAAAAATGTATAAGCTTTTTGCTTGATTTCATAAAGACTCTTACAGTCATATGAAACTGCACGCATAATAATAGTACGTTGTTGCAAATCGGCCTCCATTCTTAATATAGAATGGAGAATGCTTCAAACAAAGCGCGCAAAAGATACCGTTACAAATCTTGAAAACATTCCCCATTCCAGAACGGCCGCCTTTCCGGTAGACAGACGTTAATATACATTTATCCACAGCTCCGGACGCGTCTGCAGCAACGAACTGTGATGCCAATGATGTTGTCATATACTAAATTATTGCATTACATGCTATAATGAAGATAATTGACAACTTGTCATTGCAGGTAGTATATATGATACAATCTCAAATGTCGTTGACGTGCCATGGACATGCCTATGACATTTAAGATTGTATATAAAGGAGTGTGCTAATTATGGTGTGTTTCGATATTAAATCTTTCATTAATATAATCGAAACGATGATAGCATCGAACGATCCCGAAATTTTCAATGACTTAATTGGATTTTTAATCGATACCCAAATATATCGTAATCAGAACTTCAAGAATAAACATGAAAGAGTTGAGCCAGGTACAGTCAGTAAAATTTTAAATCATAAAAGAGGTCTGTTTCAGGACATAAAAATGTGTGCAGAATTAATTGATCTTGAAAGCAGAGATTTTGAACAGATAAAGATATCTTTTTCAGATATTATTTTGGATCCACTTGATTCCAATGCTAATAAAGGATTACTAGTTAAAAAGGTTTTATATGCAATAGATCTTGATAACACCATTAGTAAAACAAATAAAGAAAAATTTAGAAAAGCAGCAGAACAGGATTATGCCATTTTTTTAACAAAAGTTCTGCTCTACCTATTTAGCAACGATCCGCAACCAGAAAAAGAAAATTTGGATATTGAATCTCAAAAGGCCGAAAACAACGCTCAAGAATTAAAAGTCGATATAACTTCTGAATGTCGTCAATCTCAACTAGCAAAAAACAAAAATGCGCAGCTCAGTAGTACGAAATCCAATATTATCTCTCCTGAAAATATAATCAATAAACAACAGACAACAACGCCTGTCTCTATAGATTGCGAT
>CALAKO010000064.1 GCA_937922955.1 uncultured Peptococcaceae bacterium
GATTCTAAGAAGTCTTCAACGCGCTCCTATTTTAGGAGCGCTTTTTCTTTGCGCTCTACATGTCGTGTTGTAATAAGAGCACTTTAAAGAAATGAGGGTAGAAAATTTTAAAGAGGATATAATATATAGCACAAGTTGTTTGGATCTACGCAAGTAAGAAGCATGAGAGGGAGATACTAGACATTTAGACTCGGAATGTAAGATGGTGTTTCATGAAAATGAGTCGCGATTATAAAGGCTAATCTGTGGAATATAGAGGTTGTTGGGATTGTGCTGTAATTATAATATTAACTCTGAGTTGCGGTCGTTCTCTTTGACAGATTCAGAGGATCTAAAAAGTAGATATTCCAAAAAGTCACAAAAAATATCCCCCCACGTCCGTGTGGTGATTCGGTCGTGGGGGGAATATTTATGCTTGTTCGAGGATGCGACGGAGACGTGTGGTGAGTGTTTCCGGTTCAGAATCGGCCATGCTGGCGCTCATGAGACAGGCGCCTGCCGGGTTGATTGGGAGTAAGAAGGGCAGGGTATTCTGAGTGATGCCGCCAATGGCATAGACAGATATGCTGCAGGCTCGAACGAGTTCATCAAGTGCGTCCAGACCTCGTGGTGGAAGGCCTGGTTTACACGGTGATGTGAAAATATGGCCGTAGGTGATGCGATCAGCACCAAGACGTTGTGCTTCCTGTGCTTCCTCCAATGAATGGACGGATACACCGATGCTGTCAAAACCCTGCGGCAAGGGTGCGGCAACAGCTTCTTTAAAAGAAAGCTGAAGATGACGAATGCCCAGACGCTGGGCTTGTGCTGGCGTACCACGTAGAATAAGTGGTACGTCGCAACTTTCCGCAATGGGTACAAGCGGCGCGGCAAAGGCGTAGAGCGCATCGTCATCCAAGTCTTTCTCGCGGATAATCAGGGCATCAGGACGCCCCTTGAGCAGGCGTGAAAGATAGGAATGTGGGTCGCCTTGGATACGCGCTCGCTCGGTAACATAAATGAGTTTCATATCGATTAACCAACGTGGATGTAGTCGGTGTATACAGGCTGTAGGCCTTTTTCCAACAGAGCCTGATGCACCTGTTCAACACTGCGTGGATCAGAAATATCAAACTGAGCATCAGTCTGTTGTTCATCTTCGGTATGGCCGCCAACATCGGTGTGGACACCAGCGGAAATCTTTGTTGCACAGATATCTACAGCTGCATCACGGAACCCTTGACGTTCACGGGTGGAAATGGTCATGCTAATTTGTGGGTGATAGATGCGGTGTGCACACATGATTTGCAGAAGCTGAGTTTCGTGAACGGCGTCGGTGATATGATCGCGTGCGTCGCTTTCTTCCTCGTTGACAAAAGGACGGATGCGTGGCACAGAAATGGCCAAATCAGCTTCTGGGAATTTCTGTTGAGTCAACTCAATATGCAAACCGGTGGCAAAAGCGTCCTTGCGGAAGTCGTCTGCTAAACCAAGCAGAGCGCCAAAGCCTGCGCCGCGGAAGCCGCCCATGAGCGCGCGTTCCTGGGCGTAGAAACGATATGGCAGGCTGCGTTTGTTACCGCGGAGATGAACTTCGGCATATTTTTCCGGGTTGTAAGTTTCCTGGAAAACGGTGACGAAGTCGGCGCCGCATTCGTGGAGATATTCATAGTCCTTGATATTGGCAGGGTAAATTTCAATCCCAACGGTGGAGAATCGTTCGGCAGCCAGTTTAATGGCTTCACCAATCCATTCGACACTACTCATACGCTGGGACTCACCAGTGAGAATGAGAATATCCTGTAAACCAGTGGCTGCGATGGTATCCAGTTCTTTAATGAGGTCTTCGCGGGAAAGAGCGCTGCGTTTAATGTGGTTGGAGCAGTTGAAGCCGCAGTAGATGCAACCGTTGTCGCAATAGTTGGCAATGTAGAGCGGGGTGAAGAGAGAGACGCTGTTGCCAAAACGAGCGCGTGTAATAGCTTGCGCTTTCTGAGCCATTTCTTCAATGTAAGGTTCGGCTGCTGGAGAAAGCAGCGCTTTGAAATCATCAAGGGTGCATTCGTCGTGAGCCAAAGCGGCTTCCACATCAGCGGCGGTGTAGCTGTCTGGGTTATAGTCTTTGACAGCGTTGAGTACGGTGTTGAGGGTCGTTGGATCGAGTTGATCCATGCCTTCGCGGTAGGTCATTACATCCCAAGTTTCTGCAATCATGATTAATCCTCCAAAAATCCAGTGAGTGGGCTAGAAGCGCTTGCTTTATCGGTGAGTACACGGCCTGGGCCAGCAAGATACCCGAGGCGGCCGCCTTCGATGGCGAGGCGGAAGGCACGCGCCATCATGCGAACATCATTGGCTGTGGCAATGGCGGTGTTGCACATAATAGCGTCTGCACCCATTTCCATGGCTTCAGCAGCCTGGCTTGGTTTACCAATGCCGGCATCGACAATGATAGGGAGGTCGATATTGGCGATGATTTCGGCGATTTTATCTTTATGAACCAGTCCACGGTTGGTGCCGATTGGCGCAGCCAATGGCATTACGGCAGCAGCACCTGCATCAACAAGCGCTTTAGCGGTGTCGAGATCTGGGAACATGTATGGAAGCACAACAAAACCGCGGTCAGCAAGCATTTTTGTAGCGCGAACGGTTTCGGCATTGTCAGGCAGCAGCCAGCGGCTGTCATTGATGACTTCTACCTTAACCCAATTGCCGCAGCCCATAGCACGGGAAAGTTCAGCAATGCGAACGGCTTCATCAGCGTTACGGGCGCCAGAGGTGTTTGGCAGCAGAGTAACGCCTTCAGGAATATGGTTGAGAATGTCTTCAGCGCCGTCTGGATTAGCACGGCGGAGCGCGAGAGTGATGATTTCACCGCCGCCTTCTTCGATAACAGCGCTGATGAGGTCGAGGGAGAATTTCCCGGAACCAAGAATGAGGCGGGAGGTGAAATCCTTACCGCCGAGGTGTAAAAGATCGTTCATTGGAATGTCATCCTTTCGTATAAGAAAATAATTATGGCGTTGTTTCGCCGAGTAATAATCGCATGATCATTGTGGCCTGCGCAGAGGCGCATAATCCAACGCGCGGAGCCATTAGGCCGATGCCTTCTTCGCCTTCGTTGGTGCCATCGCCGGCCAGATAGAAGCGAGATAGAACTTGTTTGGTCGTGATGGTGTTACCGGAGCTATAGCCAGCCATACCGCTGGCACCGACAAGGGTGGTCTGTGGTAGTTGAGACAGCACGGTATTTGTGAGCAGCGCTTTGGTTTCTGGCCGGTCTAGGCATTCGCATACGAACGGCCAGTCTTTCAGTAAAGACACCATATTCTCTTCGTTTAACCAGACCGCAGCGGTTTCTACCTGGGTTAATGGTGCGCTGATACGGATGGTGTCTGCCAAAGCGTCGGCCTTTTTCTCACCAATCTGAGGGAGAGTATAGTGTTGACGCGCCAGATTCGTGGGATCGACATGATCCCCGTCAATGAGCAGCAGTTGTCCAACTCCTAATCGTGCCAGCTCTAATGCAACCAAGGAACCGAGCCCACCCAGACCGCAGATAGCTACACGTCCAGCTTGAAACCGATCCATGATGTCGCGGCCATAGCGGGCATCATAAATGGCGCGCCAAAGCTCAGGCGATGGTGTTGCTGAAGAATCCAGCAATAGGACGTCATCACCATCGCTGATGGCTGTTGTCCAGGGCTTGCTATGCCCGGACACGATAAGCGTATCGGCCATTGGTTGATGCTGCTTGCGCAGTGTCGCGCAGTCGTAAGCGGCGGTTTCAATATTTTTTCCGTTTACAAGAATTTTCATATCAACCTCCACCAACAAACTGGACCACTTCTAAACGGTCATCGTCGTGAAGCATGGTTTCGGCGAAATGGTCACGGGTAATGATGGTGCCGTTGCGTTCGACGACGACACGCTGTACATTAAATCCCGCCTGAGCCAAATAATCTTGGAGATTGATTGGGGCTGTGAGCGTTTGCTCCTTTCCATTCACGCGCATAGGTCTCCTCCTTTGCATAAAAAAAGACACAACGAAGTAAACGCCCTTTTGGTGGTGTTCTCCATTGTGTCTTGTGTATTAAATTTTCCATATTGAGAATAGCACAGCAAGTGGTGAATTTCAAGCTTTTTTTATAGAAACGATAAGAGACCGCCTCTTGCAAAAAAACGTTTCGTTCGTGGTTTGAAACGCGTATAATAGAACACAAGAGTGAGAATTAGGAGGATTTATCAAATGCAAATTTATCATGATGTGACAGAACTTGTCGGCCATACACCAGTGGTTGAACTGGCGAAAATGGCTGATGCTGAAGGCGTGGACGCACGCATTTTTGCAAAGCTTGAAACCTACAATCCAACCGGCAGCATGAAAGATCGTGTGGCACTGGCTATGATTCGTCAAGC
>CALAKO010000065.1 GCA_937922955.1 uncultured Peptococcaceae bacterium
CCAGGATTCAGTGCATTAGATTTTTCTAAAGATATGAAAAAAGTGGATTTGAAAGACTTATATCCAGAATATAGGGCTGTGTCAAATGCATGTAGATTTAACAATTGTGTACATATTAATGAACCGGATTGTGAAGTGAAAAATTTGGTTTCTCAAGGATATTTTTCAACTGAACGATATTCAAACTATAACAAACTATATCAGGAACTAGAAGAAAGAGAGAAATTGAGGAAATAAAATGAGCGAAATTATTTTTTCACCATCTTTTTTATCGGCAGACTTTTCGAAAATTGCCGATGAGCTTCAAGATATTAAGCAAGCTGGTGCAAATTGGATTCATCTTGATGTAATGGATGGCATGTTTGTACCAAATATAACATTTGGGCCGTCTGTGATTAAGGCCATGCGAAATCATAGCGATTTGTTTTTTGACACGCATCTTATGATCAACGAACCAATACGCTATGTTAAAGCCTTTGCGCAGTCGGGAGCGGATATGATTACATTTCATGTTGAAGCAACCAATGACGTTCAAAAGACGATTGACGCAATTAAGGCAGAAAACTGCCAAGTAGGATTAGCTTTGAATCCTGCGACGCCGTTGGATGGCATTGATCTGTTTATTAAGCAGGTTGATATGATTTTATTAATGAGTGTTAATCCTGGATTTGGTGGTCAAAGTTTTATTGATATTACAGATAAATTGAAGAGGCTGTATGATTTAAAGGAAGAATTAAATCCTCAGCTTTATATTCAAGTCGATGGCGGTATTAACGTATCTACTATTGCTGGAGTAGTAAAAAATGGTGCAAATGTTATTGTTGCAGGTAGTGCAATTTTTGGCAAGTCCGATCGCAAGGAAGCAATGAGTGCGTTGTCACGGGCAATAAGTGAGGAGATTGAAGAATGATAATAGCGATTGATGCCATGGGAGGCGATAATGCTCCTCAAGAGATCATTGCAGGAGCATGTGATGCATTAAAAAATATTCCATCCATTGAGAAAATGATTTTGGTGGGAGACGAAAGCAAAATACAGGATTTGCTTGAAGATTCCATGAAACATAAAGTCGAAATTGTTCATACCGATGAGGTTATTGGTATGGATGAACATCCTGCACAAGCATATCGACAAAAGAAAAATGCATCTATTTGTGTGGCTTCTCGATTGGTTAAGGAAGGAAAAGCAGATGCGGTTGTATCGGCTGGTAGCACAGGTGCGCAGCTGGTTACAGGTTTGTTCGAAATCGGAAGATTGCGTGGCGTCAAGAGACCTGCGATAGCGGCAACATTACCGACTTTAACTGGAATAAAGGTGTTGGTAGATGCTGGTGCAAATACTGAAGTAAATGTGAAAAATCTTGAGCAATTTGCATTGATGGGATATTACTTTGCTAAGTTGTTGAAACCGGATAAAAAAGACATTCAAGTAGCACTTGTAAATAATGGTACTGAAGAAACAAAGGGCACTGCATTATTGCAAGAAGCACACCAAGCATTAAAAAACAATCCTTTGATTCCTTTTTATGGAAATATAGAGGGGAACAGCGTTTTAACCTCTTCTGTCGATGTACTTGTATGTGATGGATTTACGGGCAATGTTTTATTAAAAACATGTGAAGGTGCGGCTAAAGGCCTTTTTATGGCATTAAAAGATACGATTAACAGTTCTGTCAGATATAAAATCGGAGCGTTATTTTTAAAGCCTGGCTTGAAAGAGATAATGAAAAAATACAACTCTAAAGCAGTTGGTGGATCACCGCTTTTAGGCTTGAACGGTGTTAGTATTGTATGTCATGGCAATAGTGATCGTGAAGCTTTTGCAAATGGCATTAAATTGGCGGCACAATGTGTAGATTATCAGCTAGTTGAGCAAATTAAGCAAAGTGTTTTGGAGGAATAATTATGGTATTGGACGATGTAAAACAGATCGTGGCAACGCAAATGAAAGTATCGCCGGATAAAATTTCGAGTGAAACAACATTTCATGATGTTGAAGCTGATTCATTAGACGTTGTTGAAGTGATTATGGCTTTAGAGAGCAAATTTGATATCATCCTTCCGGATGAAGCAGTAGAAACTTTTAAAACCGTTGGTGATTTGGCGAAATATATTGATCATCAGCTAAGATGATTTGTAATCAAGTTGGTTTTGTGGTATGATATATATTGTTGGAAAGAGTGGGACATCCCACTCTTTCGTGTTTATTTGATAAGGTGGTGAAGATATGAATGGTGTTGAAAAATATATTTTCGAGAAGTATCAGAGTATGATTGAAACATTAGGATATAGCTTCTATTATGTAGAATTTCAAAAAAACCATAAAGATGTGTATTTGCGCCTATATATTGAACCGCTAGATGATACACAAATTATGGACATTGACGCTTGTGAAAAGGTAAGCCGAGCTTTTGGTGATGCCTTCGATCAAGATTCCGGTTTTCCAATTAGTGATGCCTATATTCTCGAAGTATCTTCTCCAGGAATTGAAAGGACTCTGCATGTTCCTGAGCATTTCAAACGTTATGTAGGCGAAAAAATACGTTTGGGTCTTTATAAAAGTATCAATAAGAAAAAAGAATTTGTTTCTATTTTAAAGAGCGCGAATGATTCCGGTATAGTAATCGACGATGATGGGGTCATGATAGAACTGGATTATAAAGATATTTCAAGAGCACAATTATATTGTGACTTTTAACCGAGGTGTAAGATGAATAAAGAGTTTGTTTTAGCATTAAAGCAACTGGAAAAAGAAAAGGGGATTGATGCTTCGATCATCATGGAAGCCATTGAGGCGGCATTAATTTCCGCGT
>CALAKO010000066.1 GCA_937922955.1 uncultured Peptococcaceae bacterium
CCTTTTTTGAAAGCAAACGTTAGGCGACTTTCTTCAGTTAATGCTGCATGCATCCTGCGCTAATTCTGCAACAAAATATTCCTTTACAGAACCATCTACATACAACGTAGCGTGACGCTCGTCTTTGCACCAGGATTCGAGATGTTTGTGCATTGTATCGTTTGGGTACTGCTTGTAGTAAATTGCTGCATAGGCACGCAAATCAGGCATATCAAATTTTTCAAACCAATAATAGGTGTTTGGCAAATATTCATTAACCTTTTCAGCGTGGTGCTTCATCAGGTTCGGTAAAACCCAGTATAGCCCGCTATAACATATATCATTGAGATCGGTGTGATAAAAAAGAGGTCCGATAAATTCTTCGAACTGTTTTCCTGGTACGTGAGCAATAATATTACCAACAACTTCTGCCGATGCCCAAGGTACATTTGCGCTTTCTTCGCACATTTGCCAAATAAATCGACGGATGATATTTCTGAATAAGTTATCATGATTCGAAGAAAATTGCCCCGCCAATTTGCCTATGTAATCAATTGCTGTCCAACGAATGATATCGCTAGGAAGTCCGTAGACATGCATTTGAAGATATCGCGATGTCATTGCGTCATTTTCGTTAAAACAGGATATAACTTGATCAAAATCCTGCAGTTGAAGTGCAGTTTGAATTTCTTTTCTGATATTCATTAGCTGTTTCCTCTGTTTCTTAACTGTTCATCATTGGAACCAACATGTTGTTGTAGATATTTTGTCCATAATTATTTCCGGGAACGGCCCATTTTCCATTCAAATCTGTTAGGTTAGATGCGACGCCGCGATTACCATGGTTGAAACGTCCGTCGAGAAGCTCGCAGCCGGATGGCAGTGCGTTGGTTGTTGCATAGGAATAAAGGTGTTGGATATGTGCTTCGACACCTGTTGCGACGGTGTCATAACACCATCCATGAATACCAACTTGTAAATAAGCTTTACTGTGGTTAACTGCTGTTAGAAGTGAATTAGCGTATTCTTCTTCGGTTGTTGTGTGTCCGACAGCACCAAGTCCGCAGAAGTTATTCTGCCATGGTTTCACTTCATTGCCGTATTGGAAATAACCAGTTTCGAGCAGTGCTTGTGCCAGCGCTACATCGCCGCGTATGTTGTATTTTTGACCGATTGTGTAATAGTAATACGCGATGTTATCTGGGAATGGTACAAAGGTTTGACCGTTAGCAGCGGCACGCTGTTGAATACTTACCTCCATTTTATCTAGATAACGTTGCATTTGCTCAAGAGAACAATAGCTTGTGCCTCGAAGCGTGACTTCTTCCGCGCTTTGTGGCGAGGAAGTGGAAGGTGTTTCGGTATTTCCTTCTCCGGAGCCATTACCGTTATCTGGTGGAGTGACATCAGGGTATGAAACATCGGGATCAGATGGTTCAACAGACCCATTGTTTGAAGAGCCTGATCCTGATGTGGAAATTGTAACTGTACTTGTTGTATTGTTCCACTCCACATTTGCACCCAGGTTTTCAGCAACAATACGAACAGGAACCATAGTATAGCCACTTGGAGTGATGTAAGGTACACCTGTCGAAGTGTCAATGGCTAGTTCTTGTCCATTAATATATATCTGCAACGATGAGAAACTCGTTGTTGTGTTGTCGATGTCATCAACGCTGGAGTTAATTAAAACGGTTCTAGTTGTGTTATCCCATTCAACTTCATGGCCGAGACCTTCGCTGACCACTCTTAATGGAACATAAACACGCCCATTAATATTCTGAGGACTAGCAGATGAATCGCATTCGTAAGTAGCTCCGTTTATAATGATATTTGCGTTGTTGTTAGCAGCTTGTACATCAGAAGGAAACGCGACGACAGATGAAGCGAGCATGGCTCCTAATGTACATGTGCAGATCATTTTTTTGAGATTAATGGTCATCCAATCTTCCTTTCTTCTGAGAGGTTAGGGTGTGAATTTTATCGTTTTTATGTTATCATAAAACCTGAAGAAAATCTATTTTCAGAAAGGGTTGAAAGAATAATGTCAAATCCTCAAGTAGAAATTAAAATGAAAAGTGGCAATTTGATGACAGTTGAGCTTTATCCAGATGTTGCACCAAATACTGTAAATAATTTTTTATTTTTGGCCAATAATGGATTCTATAACAACTTGACTTTTCATCGTGTTATCAAAGGGTTTATGATTCAAGGTGGCGATCCACAAGGTACTGGTATCGGTGGTCCTGGTTATAGTATTAAAGGTGAATTTAAACAAAATGGTATCACCAATGACTTAAAACATGATCGTGGTGTGATTTCCATGGCGCGCTCAATGCATCCAGACAGTGCAGGCAGCCAGTTTTTTATTATGCATGCTAAAGCACCGCATTTAGATGGCGCTTATGCAGCATTTGGAAAATTGATTGATGGTTTTGAAGAATTGGATCGTATTGCGGGTGTGAAGACAAACTTTTCGGATAAACCTCTTGAAGATGAGGTTATTGAAAAAATGACTGTTTTTCTCAATGGCTATGAATTGCAGCCACCACAAGTAATCAGATAAATGAGTCGTCGATAGCGTGTTATGACAAGACCTGGTGATTCGGGTCTTGTTTTTTTTCGAAGAGAAATATATAATGTAAAAAGTTAGCAGGAAGCGATCGCGGCGTATGCTGAGGAAAGTCCGGGCTCCATAGGGCAGAATGCTGGTTAACGGCCAGTGGGGGTGACCCTAAGGAAAGTGCCACAGAAAACAAACCGCCATTTTGGTAAGGATGAAACGGTGCGGTAAGAGCGCACCAGCAACTGGGTGATCAGTTGGCTTGGTAAACCCCATTCGGAGCAAGACCTAATAAAAACGATAACATTGCCCGTGTTGTTTTGGGTAGGTCGCTAGAGATTCGTGGTAACACGGATTCAAGATAGATGATTGCTGATACAGAACCCGGCTTATTACTTGCTAACTTTTTTTGACTTAGATAAAGCCCTACAGATTTGGACAAAACGCCAGTCTGTAGGGCTTTTTCTTTTTTTTGATGAGACCGTTTTTGTGATGGTTCATAAACTTTTCAACCCGTTTGCAACCCGCGGGGTTGAAATATGCATGCGCTTGTATATTGTGTTGTTATTGCTGAATATTTCCCATTGCTTGGGTGAAAATGTCGGCGACGATGGTTTTATCGGGGTTGGCGTGTGCGTAGATGTTTAGGGTGGTTTCTGCTGTTGCATGACCTAGGCGTTCCTGGACATCTTTGATGCTTGCATTAGCATCGATGAGGATGGTGCAGTGCAGGTGTCTGAGTTTATGAGGGGTGCTGTCAGGAATATGTGGGTTTTTGGCGATAATGCGATGCATCCATTCTGGAATTCGCGATGGCAGCACAGGGAACATTCTCTCTTTCGAGGGGCTGATGGTTTTCCAGTCTTCGAGGATGGAGAGCGTTTCCTGATCAATGGCGATGGTTCTCTTTGAGCTGGGGGTTTTTGTGTCGGCGCCCATGACATAGCCGTAGTCATAATCTACGGTCATGGTGCGTTTAACGCTGAGTTGGTTGCCTTGGAGATCGGACCATTTAAGGGCAGTGATTTCGCCAACGCGTAGACCGCTGTAGGCCAGCAGACGGAAGAGGGGGTACACCATGAGGCTGTTTTCTTTTTGACAGGCCTCAAGAAAGTCTCTGAGGTTTTCTTTGGTCCACAGTTCGTATTCGGTGCCTTTCTTATGCTGCTTTGGCATTTTGAATTTCCGGAAGGGGTTCTGCTCGATGATGTCTTCATTTACAGCGTAGGTAAATATAGACTTTACACGCGCGATTCGGATTTTAATGGCGCAGTAGTGGTAGGAGAAGTAGTAGGCAAGGTCGGCAATATCATCTGGTGTGACAGCTGAAATTGGCTTGTCACGGGGGATGATGGGATAGGATGACTGGATTTCTGTGCAGGTGGTGACGTATGTTGACGGCCTAACAGTGGGCTTGTATTGTTCCAGCCATTGGTCGATGACGTCGCCATAGGTAAGGTGTTCTTTCTTTTTGGGCGCGCCTAGTATCTGCATCTCAGCGATCCACTTTTTAGCAGCTTTTTTGGTGGTAAATCCGCGCTTGCTTTTTCTTTGGTGGTTGTCCAGGTAGGCAACCGCTTTGTAGCGGACGGCGCCGTTGGATAGTTTGTAGGTTTCGATGGCCATAAAAAATACCTCCTTGAAAAATGGGTGCATTTAACAAAGAGGATGTGATATACTAATCTTGCTTAGGGAGTTTGTATAACACATTCTCTTTGTTAGTCCGTCCTGTTGGCGCAGGGCGGGCTTTTTTGTTTTTTAGAATTTGTTGTAAATATCGTTGAGACTTACAAATTTAGATTCACCGTAGTGGCTGATGTAGTATCCCGTTGCGGTCAGAAGGTTGTAATTTGTATCTAGTGTATAATAATAGGTTTCTGGCTGATCATAACCCCGATTTGGACCTTGACTGTAGAATACGGAATCAAATGGATTTTCTCCGAAAAGGTTGCTGTAAGATCCGCTTATCGTATTTTCTCTAGCGAAAACATCCGGTATGATAACATTTGATTCATTGGTCCATCTTACCCAAATATCGTTGTAAGATCCTTCAGAAGATGGGGAAATAAAGTGATAGGTGTATATTGTGGCGTTCATACTGTGACCAAGGTGTTTCCAAGATCCAACCAGAGGATCAGAAGGATCTGCTGTAATATAATATTTTTGAATTAACGTTTCAACATCTTCCTGAGTTCCTATTGGTATAACTGGTTTTGGGGCGTCTGTGGCATTTGTGTCAATTTGCACATCGCGCAGGTCATTGTCCCAATCTACTTTAGTGTCTAGGGCTTCTGCAAAGACTCGCAAAGGCAATAATGTGCGGTTATTGATAATACTAGGCGCAACGTCGGTAGTGTGCGCTATGCCATTGACATAGTATGTTGTGCTATTAAGCGTAAAACTGACGCTCTTACCATCTTTTTCGGCAGTAGCTGTTTGTGTTGATTGATCCCAATTTACGATGGCTCCAATGGCTTCGCCAGCTGCGCGAAGTGGTAGTAGCGTGCGTCCGTTCTGAATGGTTGGCTCAACATCAGTAGCAACGAAAGAACCGTCGACATGAATGGTGATGGGGAGCACATCCTTGTGGTAGCCTGGTGGTATGGTTTCTGCCATGGCAGTGGTCGGTGTTGCCAGCAGACTGACAATCATTAGCAGAGAAATAAAACGTTTCTTTTTCAATGTAATCCCTCCCGCTTATTGTGCATTGAGCGTTGATGGGTCAATGTTGTCGATGGCATATTGCGCTTGCTCCGCAGTGAATTGGTCAGCATAAGGGGAGGTGATCTGATTATAAATTTCATTCAGATCGGTCATGCCTGTGTTGTAGTAACTTTCTGCCGCTTCAAGCGCTTCTTCATTCCAATCAACATCAAGATTTTCGAGCGCATACTGCGCTTCTTCAGCGGTGAATTGATCGGCATATGCTGATGTTAATTGATTTAATAGTCCTTGTTCGGAAAAACTACCTGTTTTTATGTAGCTTTCAGCGGCTTCAAGTGCCTCAGCATTCCAATCAACATCTATATTATCTATTGCATATTGTGCTTCTTCAGGCGTAAATTTATTTGCGTAGCTGGATGTCAGCTGGTCAAATAATCCTTGCTTTGAGAAACTGCCGGTATCCAAATAGTTTTCACCGGCAGCAACAGCGACTTCATTCCAATCAACGGTGATATTATCGACGGCATATTGTGCGGCTTGTTCTGAAACCCCATCATATTCTGTTAATTGATCATAGATGGCTTGCTTTGAATCGTGAAAGATGTTGACATAGTTGACAGCACTTTGAGCGGCATCGTTTTCTTCGTCAGTTGCATCAGCATTTTTTTCATAAGATGCCAGCTCTTGCTGTGTCTCTTCGCTTTCGCTGGCAGCTGAAGATGTTTCTCCTGAACTTGAACCGCAACCAGATAAGGCTCCAAGAGATAACATACAAATTAGAACGAGACTG
This sequence comes from uncultured Peptococcaceae bacterium, assembly GCA_937922955.1. Classification (GTDB taxonomy): domain Bacteria; phylum Bacillota; class Peptococcia; order Peptococcales; family Peptococcaceae; genus UMGS1590. The sequence continues at coordinate 5,997 of CALAKO010000066.1, forward strand.
ATAGTTGCTTTTACCTTTTTTTTCATGATTATTCTCTCCTTTTCTAAACATTGTACAATGCTATATCGATCGGCTGGAACCAGATGCAGCCGTTATCGAACTCTTTATATGGGCCGTACTTTTGCTGATAATAATCGATGAGATCGCAGAGGTAGGGGTACGGCACGTTCATGATCTCGAGCAGCTCCCAGGTGTCTGCTGGGCGATGTTCAATGATGAGGTTAATAAACCGTTCCACAGGCATGAATTTCTCATGTGCCCAGCGTCGTGCTGCGAGTTCTTGCTTACGATTATTCAGTTTCGATTGATCCAGAATATTGCCATAATTTGTTTTGGCGTGGCCCCATTCTTCATAGAGTGTGAGCAGTTTTTCGTCGCTCGGCAGGTTTTTATTGATGGCAACGCGGCCATCAGAATAGAGACCATGCAGTTCATCACAAGAGAAGTCGAATTCAATGACTTCGATGCCGTCGTTTTCGACTTCATCGACGAGTT
>CALAKO010000067.1 GCA_937922955.1 uncultured Peptococcaceae bacterium
TTTCAAGATGGTTTTATTGATTATTGGCACGAGCGGATGACAGATGAACAGTTTGTCAGCTTTTTTATCGCGCCGAATCTTACCTGGAAACAAGCCTATGAGGACATGATCGAGAAAAGAAAGCTGAGCAAAGATAAGCAGGCGCAGATCCTGATGCATGAGATCGAGCAGCGGCTCAAATACGAGATCATGCTGGAGTTCGGTCTTACAGGGAAGATCGGTCGCACACTCGAAAAGTCCAGCTGTTCTGTGATCTCCTTTGCGCCGAAGGACATCGTTCAGATCGCTGATGCTGTGCGGGAAAGGACGGTCAATGAACTTGGTGTTCTGAGATCAGAAAGCAGGGGTTCTTTTCAACGGATGGTCATCGGATATCTGAATCTGATGCGTACAAGTGGCGCTTTTGAAGACACGGTGTTTGATGAGTATACGACGCATGATGGAAACGGCTATATGCTGTCAAATGATCGCAACCGTTGGCTTCCTGGTCGTCAGTCAGGGAGAAATACCCCTCGCTTTATTGCAGAGCATATTGGTTCTGGACGGGCATCTCACGAGTTTGATTCGCCGACAGGTAAGAAGTACGTGGCATGGATTGAGTCTTGCTGTTCTGAAATATTGCTTGAAGGAAACTGTTTTCCTGTCATCAGTAAATATATTTTGGAGGAAAGCGTCAGATCAGGTGTGGTATCATTGGTGCCTTCTTCGGTCGATTATAAGATTTATGGATTGAACAAAGAACGTGTCTATATCACAGATGAAGTGGTACAGATGCGTTGTGAAAAATGCGGCTCTACGTATGCTGTTTCGGCAGAAGATGCAGTGTTTTGGCAGGAAGCACCTTGCCAGCGGGCTAATTGTGGTGGATTCCTGGAGCAATATGAGTTAGGCGATATCAATTATTACGGCCGCCTCTACAGCGCAGGTGATTTGGTGCGCATCAATGCAAGAGAACATACTGGCTTGCTGGAACGACCCGATAGAGAACATCTTGAGATTGATTTTAAGCGTGGCAAAGATACGCAAAAACTCTGGGATCCGAATGTATTATCCTGCACCCCGACTTTGGAAATGGGGATTGATATTGGTGACTTATCCACTGTGATATTGTGCAGTATGCCGCCTGCGCAGAGTCAATTCCTGCAACGCGCTGGTCGTGCCGGGCGTAAAGATGGCAATGCATTGACACTGGCCATTGCCAATGCAAAACCACATGATCTGTATTTTTATGCAGATCCGCTGGAAATGATTGCTGGTAATGTTACACCGCCTAAGATCTTTCTCAAGGCATCAGCAGTGCTTGAAAGACAGTTCGTCGCTTTTTGTATGGATTCTTGGGTGAAAAAAGGCGTTCCTGAAGGCGCTATCCCGAAGAATGTTGGTGTTGTCCTGAAAAATCTGGAGGCTCGTCCGGAAAATATGTTCCCTTTTAACTTCTTGAACTATGTGCAGAGCACGCTGTTCCGGCAATTGAATTCTTTTATCCAGATGTTTGCGGCTTATCTTGACGAGAGCGCAAAAGAGGAATTGCAGACGTTTGCCGTCGGCGATGGGTCAAATGACAGCCCGATGTATGTCAAGATTCTGGATGCCTTTGGAGATTTGAAAAAACAGCAGGATGCGTTGAAAGCCAGCGTTGATGTGCTTAAAGGTATGATCAAGGAGTTGGAAGATAAGCCGAAAGACAGCTCCTATGATGAAGAGATCAAAGACTTGAAGAGTGAAGCATACGCCCTTCTCATGGTCCAGCGGGAAATCGGCCGAAAGAACGTCTTTAATTTCTTATCTGATGAAGGCTTGCTGCCTAATTACGCTTTTCCGGAAGCAGGGATCGTTCTTCGTGCAGTCCTTTCTCGCAAGAGTGATGAAGAAGTCCCAATACAGAAGAAAAGATATGAAAAGATGGTGTATGAGTACAGCCGTAGTGCGTCTTCTGCTATCAGCGAATTTGCACCGAATAATAGCTTCTATGTTGACGGACGAAAGCTAACGATCGACCAGGTGGATTTAACAACGGCTCAAACTGCAAGATGGCGACTTTGTCCAAACTGTTCCCACGCGCAAATTGAGGAGACAGGGAAGAATACCTCTGCGTGTCCACAGTGTGGAAGCCCTGGATGGGCGGATGCGGGTCAGGTTAGAACAATGTTGAAAGTGCAGATGGTGTATTCTAATATGGATTACACCAAGAGTTTGATCAACGATGAAAGTGATGATCGGAGTCATATTTTCTATTGCAAACAGCTTCTGGTCGATGTGGATGAAGACCATGATATTTCCAGTGCGTATCGTATGGACAATGAAGAGTTTCCGTTTGGATATGAGTTCGTTCGAAAGGCAATCTTGCGTGAGATCAATTTTGGCGAGAGCGATATGACTGGCGAAAAGCTGTCTGTATCAGGTGTAGAAGAAGTACGCAAGGGTTTTAAGATCTGCAAGTATTGTGGGAAGATCCAGCCTGAACATGGTAAAGCGAAGCATAGTTTTGCTTGTAAAACCAGGAAAATGAGCATATTGCCGTCTGATATTTATGAGGAATGCTTGTTCCTGTACCGAGAGTTCAGTACGGAGATCCTTCGTTTGCTTATCCCGGCAACAACAATGGATCCTTCTTCCGTCAAGGTTGAGTCTTTTGTAGCAGCGTTTATGCTGGGGATGAAAGAGTATTTCGGAAATGTTGATCATCTAAGGGCAACTGTGAGTGAAGTTCCTGTCCCGGATGCAGATTATCGCAAGCAGTATCTTGTCATTTATGATTCTGTTCCAGGTGGTACGGGGTATCTGAAGCAGTTGATGCATGAGAAGAATGCCTTGGTCGAGATCTTTGAAAAAGCATTGCATGTGATGGAAAACTGTTCCTGTAAGGACGATCCGCATAAAGATGGTTGTTACCATTGCTTATATGCCTATCGGCAGAGCCGGCAGATCGGAAATATCTCGAGAACGGTGGCGATCAAGTTGCTGAAAGCTATTCTGGCAGGGAAAGATAACGTTCAGAAGATTGATAAGATCAATGATATCCCAGTCAATCCGCTTTTTGACAGCGAACTGGAACAGAGATTTATGGAGGCTGTGCGTACGAAGGTTGGTGCTGCCAATGTAAGCGATACGATCCGCAACGGAAAACACAGTTACTACGTAAAGCTGGAGGATGCCGCTTGGGAGATTGAGCCTCAGGTCTCTCTCAATGAAAGCGATGGGGTTGCGATACAATGCAAACCTGATTTTGTGTTCTGGCCTGTTTCTGCATCGGATCACAGACCGGTAGCAGTGTTTACGGATGGGTTCTTATATCATAAGGATATTGTTTCCGATGACACCATTAAACGAGAAGCGATTCGCAGAAGTGGTAACTTCCGTGTATGGTCTTTGAGCTTTAAAGACGTTCAGAACGTTTTTGTCCCTCAGGGGGATTTCTGCACAGAAACGCTGGAAGCAGAAAAAATGCCGTCCGGCAAGACAATGTATCGTCAGATGGCTAAAAAGTGTCAAGCTGATTCTATTGAACCAGCCAAATTATCTTCTTTTGATCTGTTGATTGAATATCTCAAGCTTCCTGATGCTGAAAAGGTTTTTAGGGGACAAGCGTATGCCTATTCGCTTTCACTACTAGACCCTACTTTGATGCAAAATAGCCTGGCGTTTAACAATTGGAAGATGATCGTCGAAGACATAAACGATCAGACACACTTTACGGATGCTGATTTTGTGTTCCCTGGAACGTTCTTCGGCACTTGGATTCCTAGAACGACGAATGCACATCTGGTGATTCATGCTGCCATCCCTGCATCTGAACTAAAAAAGGAAGGTGCTGTTGCTGTATGCACAGTCCTGAGGGACGGAAAAGATCACCGAACAGACAAGTACGAGCAGGAATGGAATGGGTTCTGGAGGTTCCATAATTTGATGCAATTCGCGGACACGTTCATAGCGGTGTCGTCTGTGGGTATGAGTCGTATGGATTATCAGGACCTTCCTGCTTTGTCAAATGGAGCATTTGATCTTACGACGCCTCTTACAACCTCAGTTAACGAGTGGGATGCTATCAAGGAGATCCTGTTTGACGATGAGGCAAAAGCATTTGTTGATTATGCAAAAGGCGCTGGCATACCAGTTCCAGACGAAGATAACATCGGCTTTGAAGTTGAAGGAAATAGCGGTGAAGTCATTGCTACTGTGGAGATCGCATGGCCAGATAAACACGTTGGATTCATGACTGCTGATCAGGTGGAAGATAAGGAAAAGCTTCAAGATATGGGATGGAAGATCCTGAATATACTTGATGCTGCGGATATCGATATAGCTGGTTTATTTGGAGGTGATGCTTGATGACAGAGAATATCAAAGTTGCCATATCATCTGATTTTTTGACGGCCTTTGCACGTCTGCCTAGACAGATCCAGGGAAAAGTAACTGAGTTTGTGAATAAATTCAGAAACAACCCGTTATCTCCTGGGATCAACTACGAGAAGATCAATTCAGGCATTGATAAGAAGATATATTCTGTCCGAATTGATGATACTTATCGTGGGATTGTAGTCCGTCAAAAAGAGACGGGCGTGTATTTGCTCCTGTGGGTAGATCATCATGATGAAGCGTATCAATGGGCGTCACGAAAACGGTGTGAAGTTAATCCGAAAACAGGGGCTATTCAGGTATTTGACGTTCAGATGACAGCAGAAAAGCTCCCATCTCTAGAAAGTACAACGTTATTTGGTACTGCAAAGGATGATGACTTATTAAAACTTGGCGTGCCGGAAATGCAATTGGATTTTGTTAGGAGTTTCATTACTAAGGAAGATTTTTATGGTGCAGAATCTGCGATGCCACACGATGCCTATGAACATCTTTCGTGGTTAGCCGAAGGGTTTCCGGTAGAAGAAGTTCTGGAACTTGTCGCTGAAGAACAAAGCGTAGCAGCTTCTGCCGGAGATTTATCAGCTGCTCTGGATGCACCAACAACATTGAAATCATTTGTGGTGATCGAAGGTGAAGACGAACTTCGTCGGATCATGGCAGAGCCGTTAGAAAAATGGCGTGTTTTTCTCCATCCATCACAAAGAAAAATTGTCCAGAAAGAGTATAATGGTCCTGCTAGGATTCTGGGTGGTGCAGGCACGGGAAAAACTGTGGTTGCTATGCACAGAGCGAAGTATTTGGCTTCAAGATGCGAGGGTCAGCAGAAAATATTGCTCTCAACCTTTACGGCAAATCTTGCAGCAGATATTCGGGAAAACTTACGCAAGATCTGCACACTGGAAGAGTTGAGAAAAATTGAAGTTATCCATTTAGACGCCTGGGTCAATCGATTTTTGCGGGAAGCTGGCTTTTCTGCTCAAATTGGCTATGATGATGCTATAGATCCGCTGTGGGAGAAAGCTGTGTTGTTAGCAAATATTGATCTGCCCTTTGAATCTTCTTTTTATAAGGAGGAATGGAATCGTATTGTCATTGCTCAGGAGGCACTGACGCTCGAGAAATATGTAAAAGCAACAAGAAATGGCCGTGGTACTAGACTGGATCGAAAAAAACGGATGCTAGTGTGGAAGGTGTTTGAAAATTATCAAACGCTGATGAAGGAAAACCAGATCAAAGATATAAATACTGCTATGTATGAATGCACAAAGCTTCTGCAAGCTTCTGGGAAAAAAGCAATATATGCGAATATTATCATTGATGAAGGACAGGATTTTAGCGATAATGCATATAGACTGATTAGAGCGTTGGCAGGAGAAGAACATTCAAATGATATTTTTATTGTAGGGGATGTGCATCAACGTATCTACCGCAATCATCCTACGTTGTCGAAGTGTGGTATCAATATTCGTGGCCGCAGTAGCATACTCAAGATCAACTATCGTACTACTGAGGAAATACGAAAACATGCATTTGCGTTGTTGAATGGCGTTTCCTTTGATGACATGGATGGTGATATTGATCTAGGTGATAAGTGTCAGTCGCTTACACATGGGGAAGAACCGATCCTTAAGAGTTTCGCCAATGCCAATGAAGAATTTGAGTATATTCTATCGGAAGTAAGGCAACTTGAAGATAATGGCGTATCTTTGACGGATATTTGCGTTGTCGCACGTACAAAAAATTTGGTGGATGATTATATTGCTTTGTTTACGAATGCAGGCGTTCAGTCTTATAAGATCAAGAGAAATAAGACTGATGATCGGAAGTATAATGGTGTGCGTGTTGCAACGATGCACAGAGTAAAAGGTTTGGAATTCAAATATGTATTTATTGTCGCGGTGAATAACAGAATAATTCCGTTGGTAACGGCGATAAATAGGGCAGATGCAGTTTCCGAGGCAGAATCAATAACATCGGAGAAGTGTTTGCTTTATGTTGCGATGACTCGTGCACAAAAAGCTGTGTATATTACGAGTTATGGAAAAAGATCGGAGTTTCTAGAGTAAAGAAGATCTGTGGTTAGTGTAGATAAAGAATAACCAGCCGAAGGCTGGAAAAATATGAAGCGATATACCCTATACGATTAGGATATATCGCTTCTTTTTTATCTCAGTGCGAGCTGTCTATCTTTGTCTCGTTCGTTCCGCGGTGGTTTTGGATCAACCTGGATCGTCCTGTACATGCTGCGGATGTCGTCCATGCTGTAATCGCCGCCCCCCCAGCGCCGATATCCTGCAGGGGATCTATACCAGCAGCCTTTCTTTCTGTGCCATTTGAAACCCAGCTCTTTGAGCTTTTCTTTGTGCGGTCTGGTGTCACCAGATACCCAGATAAAACAGCCGATGATCTCTATTGTGATGCTCTCCAGCTTGATCAGCTCATTGATCAACCACTGAAATTCCTGCGGCGTCTCTTCCGTGTCGCGTTCGTATCGTTCGCCGTCCTTGTTTACGTGGATCCCTTTCACGCGCTCGAACATGATCTCATATTCGGCGTTCAGCTCCTTCATCGCCTCGTTGTTCCCGCCTACGTCGGGGTGCAACTTCAAGCACAGGCGGTGATATTCTTTTTTCAGCTCTTCCAAGGTCTGGATGTCGTCTCTCAGGTATTTCATGATATTAGCCCCCTTATCTCAAAGAAAATAGTTTGCTGTAGCGTTCGATCTGTTTATCTGTCAGGCTCTGGAGCGATTCACTGTCGATCGGAGCCGAGCAGATGAAAAACGTGCCTGCGATGATGTCCACCAGCTGGCCCCGATCATCCAACAATGGACGATTCAAGGCCATGCCGTTGATCTTCCCTTCCTCGTTGCAAACCAGCGCCACTTCTTCCATCCATGGATAGATCGCTTGAATATAGCCCCCAACAACCTCCTGCATGGCTCTCAAAGATCCATCAATTTCTTTCACCATTGGCTGGTGACCAGCTTCAATAACTAACACTTTCATAATCAACCATCCTTTCAAAATTGAAAAATTCGTTTTCGAGAAGTCATGAGCTATTTTGTGGGGATGGCCTTCCGCCATCCAATGATTCATGCCTGGGCCTCCTTTCCAGCTCATTCGTTTTCGATGTAGTCTTTCGCTTATTAGTGGGTTTGAGCTGGCCACAGCAGAAAAGCAGGGGTTCTGACAAGAGACAAGCTTGCGAGACGCCGTAGGGCAGCTCTTGCAGGTTCCTTGCTTTTCTGCTTGGCTGAATGGCTCAACCACTAAGCGAAAAGACGGAACGAAAGCCGGATGAGGAAGGAGCGTGGCATGATCATTGATAGATGGCGGATAAAATAAAAAGCAAGTGCCCTGCTGGACACTTGCTTACATGTTATGTGTGTTTAAAGGCAATCGAAATATTAATACGTTAAATATATGAATTGTTCGATTGCTTCTTGTTTGTTAATAATTCTTTTCTTATTCGCCCAATATAGTATGGCATCGATTAACTCTCCGATAGATTGATCTATATTATCTGCTTCATTTTGTGCACTAGAAGGCATTACTACAAGATGATCACCTTCTTCGAATAGTTCACAGCAGTGCCAATTTAGATTATTACCTAAAACAACAGGCGTTGCTTTGATCATAGGAATGTATTTTGCCTCCATTTCAGGTAAGAAATCAGTGAGTAGAGAAATATGTGGAAGTGTGTTAGTAAATTCTAAATCAGTGCTGATTGAATATTTGTCAAAAATAAATTTGGCTTCTTTTTCGTCAAGAGTTCTATTATTGATAAATACAGGGAGTTGGAGTGTCTTGGTCATTTTTGTATTATGGGGACCATTATCCCCATAATAGTAGTAAACGAATTCTAAAGAAACTCCTTTATAAAAACCATTATATTTTAGAGTGATGGTACGCAAAAGGGCGTTGGTTTCTGGGATTTTCGGTAAAGAGTCTGGTAAAAAAGCTCTTATTGCGTGAAATAGATCGATGTTTTTTACCGCCCAGTGTGGTATATCCAGTTCAGTTAGATTGTATTCCATATCGATAATGCCCAATCGATCACGCCAGGCTCGTATATATCGTGCGGGCAATTCGGCGATATAGTGCCAATAGATGATCAAATTGCCGAATTCCTCAGTATATTTGTCAACAAAACCAATATAAGCCAATTGCGCAGATATGTCTGTATCTTGGCCATAGGGAATAAACAAGGAAGGATGCCTAAGTAAAATATCTTTTCTAAGATTTTCTGATGTATCGGTTTTTTCTTTGATGTCAGGATCTGTAAATCGTTCGTCTGTAGCGGATTTGATCAGGGAAATCCCTTCTTTAAATTCTTCTTTCCCAATTACGAATAAATTGTAATGGTTTAAATGTATTTCATCTGGATATAATCGGTCGTGCTTTTTTTTAGAATTATGAATAGTTGCAAAGATATTAAATTGCTTATGCGCTTGAGCGCAATCTAT
>CALAKO010000068.1 GCA_937922955.1 uncultured Peptococcaceae bacterium
CATTAGATGCACCAATGACTGAATTAGCATTAGCGGTAAATTTTTCGCCGGAAGCATCATTCTTTACTTTAATTTATACAGAATGGTTGATTGTACTTCCTTATGAAGCATTTCCTACTTTAATTTGGTTTGCATTTGGAGCAGTTACGATGAAACAGTTTTTCCAAGTTGGTGTGATCAGACTAATACTATTCTTTGTATTTTTCTTGATTGCAATTTTACCATGGTGGAATTTTATAGGGTTGGTTTAATTAAAGAAAAAATATTGACGGGAGGAATTAAGAATGAAGAATCTGTCAGAAAAAGTATTTGTATTAGGTGTAGATGGAATGGATCCAAGGATGACGAAGAAATATCTTGATCTTGGAAAAATGCCTCATTTGGCGGAGTTCATTAAACGTGGTGCGTGCAGAAAAGATTTGGTAATGCTCGGTGGAGTTCCTACAATTACACCACCAATGTGGACAACTTTGGCAACAGGTGCTAATCCTTCAACACATGGTATTACCTGCTTCTGGGGACAGGACCCTGAAAAATTGGATACGCTGGTATACAATATGGATTCAGAAAGATGCAAGGCAGAACAAATGTGGAATGTTACTGCTTTGGCTGGGAAAAAGACTTTAGTGTGGCATTGGCCGGGAGGAGCGTGGCCTCCAAGTTTGGATCATGAAAATTTACACGTTGTTGACGGGGCGCAACCAGCGGTGATTTGTATGGGGACTGCAAATGTTGACGGTGAAAGACTTTGTAGGGCATCAATAGATACGCCAGAATTGAAGTCGTTTTCTGTATTTGCGAAAGATACAGGTGCAGGCTGCATAATTAATGATTTAGGCGGTGAACATCATCACGAGGATGCAGAAGAGGAAGAAGAAGGCTTTAATCTAGCGGGGAATCTTGGTAGTAAAACGCTAGTGAATATTGAACTTTCTGTAGAAGAAGGGGAAGCTGCTGGTGAAAATGCAGAATTTGATACTGTTGATTCGCCACTAGAAGGCGCCCATGATTGGAAAATTGAAGTTCCAGAAGATGCAAAAGAATTTATACTTTTAACATCAAATGGCAAAATTAGAAGAGTTGGTTTGGTGACCAAAAATGAACACGGAAAATACGATACCGTTGCAATTTACAGAAATAAGAAATCGGAGGAACCACTTTGTGTTTTGACAAAAGAAAATAATTTTGTAGTTGATGTCATTGATGAAGTGGCCCTTGAAGATGATGGTGTAGCATTAGCAAATAGAATCTATTCGTTAGTAGAGTTGGATGATGAAGCAACACATTTATGTATTTGGATGAGTATTGCAATTGATGTGAAAAATGATGATATGTTTTGGCCAAAGAGTTTGCATGATCAAGCAATCAATATCGCTGGACAGATTCCAACCGCACCGATGAATGGAGCAAATGGTAAGGATTCAAAATATGTTGAATCCTTCTCATTGAATTGTTGGGAACATTATTGCGATTGGCAGGCAAAAGTTTTGCTTGGATTAGTACACCAAAATAATTATGAAGTAGTGTATTCTCATTTGCACAACATTGACTGTATGGGTCACGGATTCTGGGGCTTGGCAATAACCGGTAATGAAGGTGTTACAGCGGAGCAAGCACAGTGGTATATTGAAAAAACCTACATTGATACAGATAATTATATTGGCGAATTGATGAGTTTATTGGACGAGGATTGGACGATTATCATCACGTCAGATCATGGTTTACTTGTTCGTAATGAAGAATATCCAGCCATGGGCGATCCATTTGGTGTTAATGCGAAAATAATGTATGAATTAGGCTATACAGCATTGAAAAAAGATAAAAAAGGTAATTTGAAACATGAAATAGATTGGGAGCATACGACAGCTGTTGCTTCACGTGGTAATCATATCTATATTAATCTCAAGGGGAGAAATCCTGAAGGCATTGTTGATCCAAAAGACAAATGGGATTTGGAAGAAAAGATAATTACTGATCTTTATAACTATCGAACAGAGGAAGGGCAACGATTAGTTTCTGTTGTATTAAGAAATAAAGAGGCGGCTTTGTTAGGAATGGATGGTCCAGAATGCGGGGACTTAATTTATTGGATTTCTGAAGGTCCAAATAGAGTACATGGAGATAGCTTATCGACATATTATGGCTTATTTGATTCTTCTGTTTCTCCTATTTTTGTTGCAGCGGGGAAAGGGATTAAGAAGGGTTATTTTACAGAAAGAGTTATTCGTTCGATTGATGTAACGCCTACAGTAGCGGCATTGCTTAATATGAGAATGCCTGCACAAGCGGAAGGAGCTCCGGTTTATCAAATTCTTGAAAATGAATAATGAAAAAGAGATGTCACTAGAGGATCTGGTGACATCTCTTTTTGTATTTAATTTGATATGATATCTGCTTAGTTAGATAAGAAAAGTATTCGGTATAGGATTGATATTATTAAAATTTGTATAAGTTTGCGATCTTGTCGCTGACAGATGTTCGCGTTACAATGGCAGTAACGATGACGAAGAAGGAGGCGGAGCAGATGTTGCATGAGATTGGCGATCGGGATTATTGCTGTCAATATGTGGATGATGCGTTGCGCACGCCGGAGGATGTGGTGCTGGCTTTTCACGGCGATGAGGTGTTGTTTTGCGGAGAGTCTTTGCCGCGCTTGCGTGATTTAACGGCGAACCTTGCGCTGCGGTATCTTTTCAATATTTCTGGGGTGCGGTTCTTTTTAGCGGAGGAGCCGGTGCCAGAGTCAGAGACATTGCATTATGAGGGTGTGCGCAGTCTGCGTTTGCTGCAGCCGCAGTGGTTGGCGTTTGCTGGTATGACAGGCTATCATCTGGCGGTGTGGTATGGCAACAATCGCTTTTGTGGGGCATGTGCAACGCCACTGGAACATAAGACGAGTGAGCGGGCATTGGTTTGTCCGAATTGTGGTCGAGTGTATTATCCAAATATCGCTATTGCTGTGATTGTGGGGATCCTCGATGGCGATCGCATTCTGCTTTCGCGGTATGCGGCTGGTGCGTATCGCAGTTATGCATTGATTGCCGGTTATGTGGAGATTGGCGAAACATTGGAAGATGCGCTGCGGCGGGAGATTATGGAAGAAGTGGGGCTGAATGTGAAGAACATTCGCTTCTACGACGATCAGCCGTGGGGATTTTCACGCACGTTGTTGGTGGGCTTCTTCGCCGATTTGGATGGGACGCCGGATATTGTGCTTGACAAGCGGGAGTTGTCTGAGGCAGTGTGGGTATCGCGTGAGAAAATGCCGGTGAGCGATCCGCGTATCAGTATGACGGCAAAAATGATGGAGGCGTTTCGTCTCGGCGAGGATGTGTGACTGCATGATCCCTGTATGGGTATGTGTGCCCTTTATGGGTAAATGTCCACGGGCGGAAAATAAAATCAATAGTAGGTATTTTTCTATTTTTCGCTTGACGGCACATCTGTAAATGCTATAATGAATTTAATCCAATAAAGCACATGAATAACGCAATGATGGAGAAGCGATATGCCAAACGCTTTTCAGAGAGCTGCCGGTTGGTGAGAGGCAGCAGCCAGGTATATTTTTCCACTCCGGAGCGGCGAATGATGAATTTGACGGGCGCGCCCGATACAGCGCACAAGAGTTGGCGCAAGCACAATTTGGGTGGCACCGCGAGATAATATAAGCTCGCCCCATTTCGGGGCGGGCTTTTTTATTTTATTCACGTGCGCTGCTTACGCAGATGGTTTTAAAGAGGAGTGTTGCAAGAATGAAGAGAGCATATAATTTTAATGCAGGTCCTTCGGCCATGCCGTTGGAGGTGCTGCAGGAGGCCCAGGCTGAATTTTTGGATTTTCAGGGCACGGGCATGAGTGTGATTGAAATCAGTCACCGTAGTGCAGAGTATTCTGCGCTGCATCAGGAAACGAAAGATCTTTTGCGAGAACTGATGGAAATTTCGGAGGATTATGACATCCTCTTTTGTCAGGGCGGCGGTAGCACGCAGTTCTTGATGGTAGCGGCTAATTTTCTGACGAAGAAATATGGTGCTTATGTGAACACTGGGGTATGGGCGAAGAAGGCTATGGCTGAGGCGCAGTATTACGGCGAGGCTTATGAAGCGGCGTCCAGCGCTGACAAGAATCACAGCTATATTCCGCAGGAATTTGACCTTCGTCCGGACACATCCTATGTGCATATGACGGCAAATAATACCATTTATGGCACAGAGTATCCGGATTTTCCAAAATTTGATGTGCCAATGATCTGCGATATGTCCAGTGATATTCTTTCACGCCGTGTCAATGTGGCAGATTTTGATTTGATTTACGCTGGGGCTCAGAAGAATCTCGGACCTGCCGGTGTGACGCTGGCCATCATCAAAAAGGATTTCTTAGCAACGGCACGCACCAATCTGCCAACGATGCTCAAATATGCAACCTTCGCTGAAAAGGATTCCCTCTACAATACACCACCGGTTTTTGCCATTTATATGGTGAATAAAACCTTGCATTGGATCAAGAATCAGGGCGGCGTGGATGTGGTTGCGGCACGCAATGCGGCCAAGGCCAAGCTCATCTATGACGTCATCGATCAGAGTGAAGGCTTCTACATTGGTCATGCAGAACCAGCCTATCGCAGCAAAATGAACATTACGTTTAATTTGCAGACACCGGAAATGGAAAAAGATTTCATTGCCCAGGGTAAAGCGGCTGGCTTTGTTGGCATCAATGGCCATCGCTCTGTTGGTGGCTGCCGAGCTTCGGCGTACAATGCGGTGCCAGTGGAAGCGTGTGAAGCGTTGGCAGAATACATGAAACAGTATCAGAAAAATCATCAATAATAGAGAGCTTTAGTATAGGAGGAAAAGATATGAGAATTTTAGTTAGTGACGACGTTAGCGAAAAAGGTGTAGCGATTCTGCGTGAACACTTTGATGTAGATATTAAAACCAACATGCCGCCGGAAGAATTGTTGGGCTGCATTGGCGAATACGATGGTCTGGTTACTCGCAGTCAGACTCAGGTGACGGAAGAAGTCATCGCAGCGGCTACCAATCTGAAGGTTATTGGCCGTGCAGGCGTTGGTGTTGACAACATCAATATTCCTGCAGCTACAGCACGCGGAATCGTTGTCTGCAACGCACCAGAAGGAAATACCATCGCTGCCGTAGAACATACCATTGGTATGATGTTGGCTGTGACCCGTCACATTCCACAGGCTCACCAGTCCATTCAGGAAGGCAAGTGGGACCGCAAGAGTTTCACTGGGATTCAGCTGCAAGGCCGCACCCTCGGTGTCATCGGGGTTGGCCGTGTAGGCAGCCGTGTGGCTAAACGTATGCAGGCGTTTGAAATGAACGTTATTGGTTATGACCCATACATCACCGAAGAACGTGCGCGTCAGATTGGTATTGAGTTGGTTGATTTTGACACCTTGTTGGCAAAATCCGATTACATCACCATTCATACCCCGCTCACCAAAGAAACACGCGATATGATCGATGCCGATGCCATCGCAAAAATGAAAGATGGTGTTCGTCTTGTTAACTGCGCTCGCGGTGAATGCTTTGACAATCAGGCCATTGCTGAAGCCATCAAGACCGGCAAAGTGGCTGGTGCGGCCATCGACGTTTATCCAAACGAACCATTGACTCTTGAAAACAACCCATTCCTTGGTATGTTCAATGTTGTTCAGACCTCTCACCTTGGTGCTTCCACGGTTGAAGCGCAGGAAGGCGTTGCTGTTGACGTTGCCTATGGCGTTATTGACGCGCTCAATGGCAAACCTGTTATGAACGCCGTCAACATGGCACCAATTCCAAAGAGTGTGGCAGCGGTTATTCAGCCATACTTTGGCCT
Organism: uncultured Peptococcaceae bacterium; assembly: GCA_937922955.1. Taxonomy (GTDB): domain Bacteria; phylum Bacillota; class Peptococcia; order Peptococcales; family Peptococcaceae; genus UMGS1590. The sequence continues at coordinate 5,845 of CALAKO010000068.1, forward strand.
GGCTGAACGCATGGGGACCATCGGCATTTATCTTGCCAATGGTCCAGTAAAAGAAGTTGAAATTGAATACAGCGGTGAACTTTCCAACACCGAAACCGAACATCTTACCACTGCGTTCCTTAAAGGGATGCTGAACCCAATTCTGCAGGACAGCGTCAACTATGTTAACGCCCCTGGTTTGGCGAAGAAGCGCAACATTGATGTGAAGGAAAGCAAGACCCAGAAGACTGGTTACTACACCACGTCCATCACGGCTCGCATCAAAACCACCAATGGCGAGCATGAAATTGCTGGTACCCTCTTTGATGGAAAACAGCCTAAGATTGTTCAGATCGACCAGTACCGCGTCGACTTTACACCAGAAGGCTATCTCCTCCTTGTGCCACACGTTGACCAGCCAAACATGATCGGTCAGATCGCTACCATCCTTGGTAAGGCGCAGATCAACATCAATGGCATGCAGGTGGGCAATACCACTGAAAGCGGCACCAACATCATGGCTGTTGCGGTTAACGATGACATTCCAAATGACATCCTGCTGCAGATTTCTGGCATCGAAGGCATTCTTGATGTGAAGCTCATCCACTGCGAAGAATAAAGGAAGGATTCTATGACAAGAATTATTTTAGTTCGCCATGGCGAAACCACCTGGAACGTCGAAGGCCGCTATCAGGGTCAGGAAGACACACCGCTGTCGGAGCGCGGCTTGGAACAGGGACGTCTTCTCGCAGAAGGTTTGCGCAACATTCCTATTGACCGTGCGATTTCCAGCCCTTTGCAGCGTTCTTTTCAGACGTGTCGCTTTTGCGCCGATCTGCACGACTTGACGGTGACGGCCGATGAGCGTCTTTCTGAAATCAACCACGGAAGCTGGGAAGGCCGTTTGGCTGCTGAGATTGCTGCCGAATTTCCGGAAGATTTTGCGCGTTGGCACAGTGAGCCGCATCTTGTGCAAATGCCAGATGGCGGAGAAAATCTCGAAGATGTGCGCCGTCGTGTACGTGCTGCTTTTGATGATTACGTGCGCCAATATCCGGATGAAACCATTCTCGTTGCGGCGCACGATGCTGTGAACAAGGCCATCATCTGCGATCTCATGGGCATCGGCATGGATCATTTCTGGCAGGTCAAGCAGGACAACACCTGTATCAACGTTCTGGAATATAATGAAGGCACTTGGCGCGTTGTGCTTTTAAACAGCACCGCTCACATGGGCTATTTGTTCAGCGGCATCGAGCAGGCCGGACTCTAAAAAATATAAAAATCCACGCGTTCTGCGTGGATTTTTTCGTTGTGGGCGTTGGCTGGCGAGAGAATGTTTTATAAAAAATCCTTGGCTGTTCGCAGTGTTTTGATTTGATGATAAAACCTGCCGTGCGTTGACCGTGGTGATAGAATATGATAACATATAGGCTGTGTGCGAATGCACAAATGTCCGAGCCTTTGGGACATGATATTGTTTGTAGATATTGAAGAAAACATATTTTTATTTGAGGTGAAGAACTATGCCTGGAATGGTATTGTTAGGAGCACAATGGGGCGACGAAGGGAAAGGAAAGATCACCGACTACCTTGCAGAGCGTGCAGATTATGTCGTGCGTTACCAGGGTGGTAACAACGCTGGCCATACGGTCGTCGTCAATGGTGAAGAGTTTAAGCTGCGCTTAATTCCATCTGGGATTATTTCTGGTCATGCAACCTGCGTGATTGGTAACGGTGTGGTTGTCGATTTGAAGGTGCTCATTAAAGAAATGGAATACCTGAAATCAAAGGGCGTGGACGTCAGCCGTTTGCGCATCAGCGACCGCTGCCATTTGATCATGCCTTATCATATTAAGCAGGATGAATGCGAAGAAATGGCTAAGGGTGATGCTAAAATCGGTACCACGAAAAACGGCATTGGCCCATGCTACATGGATAAATGCGCGCGTATTGGTGTGCGAATGGGCGACGTGGTTGACAGAGAGTATTTTATCTCCCGCCTGAAAAGTGCGGTTGCTCTGAAAAATGAATTGCTGGGCAAGCTCTATGGCGTAGAACCTTACGACGCTGAAGCTATTGCCGATGAATATCTGGCACTCGCTGATCAGGTCAAAGATCAGATCTGTGACACCTCTTATCTTTTGAATGAAGCGTTAAAGGAAGGCAAAAAAGTTTGCTTCGAAGGGGCTCAGGGTACCTTGTTGGACATCGACCATGGTACTTATCCTTTCGTTACCTCTTCCAATCCAAATGCTGGTGCCGCTTGTGTGGGCGCAGGGGTTGGCCCTCAAAACATCAACGAAGTGCTTGGCATCATCAAGAGCTACACCACTCGTGTTGGGGCAGGTCCATTCCCTACCGAACTGGACGATGCTGTTGGTGAAGAAATGCAGCAGCGCGGCCATGAATACGGCACCGTCACCGGACGTGCTCGTCGCTGCGGCTGGCTGGATTTGGCACTTGTCAACTACTCTGTTCGTCTTAATGGTATCACCGGTTTTGCATTGATGAAGCTGGATATTCTGGACACTCTGCCAGAAATCAAAATCTGCACCGGCTACAAGCTGAACGGTGAAGAAATTAAATACTTCCCAGGTCGTTTGGACGACCTCGAAAAGGTTGAGCCAATCTATGAAACCGTTCCTGGCTGGCAGTGCGACACCACTTCCTGCACCCGCTTTGAGGAGCTGCCAGATGCAGCCAAGGCGTTCGTTGAACGTGTGGAAGCGCTCACCGGTGTACCTGTGAAGATCGTTGCTGTTGGTCCTGGTCGTGAACAGACCATCATTCGTGAACACGTGCTTTAATGGTTGAGGCTTCGCTATGACGAAACAAAAATCCTTTTTCAAGGGTGCGTTGATTTTAACCATCGCAGGCGTCCTGGGCAAAATGCTCGGGGCGCTTTATCGCATCCCATTCAACCGCATTGTCGGTGAAGAAGGGGCAGCGTTGTATGGGCTGAGTTACTCAGTGTATCAGATTCTGTTTGCGCTCTCTACAGCGGGCATTCCGTTGGCTGTATCAAAAATGGTGGCTGTTTATGAGGAGCGTCAGGAATCTGGTGAGAGTCTGCGGCTTTTGAAGGCTGCGTTTGCGATGCTGGCGCTTATTGGACTGCTTGTTGGTCTGTTTGTATTCACTCAGGCCGAACGCATCGCCGTTTTTGTGTTCAATGAACCAGCTGCGGCGCTGAGTTTGAAAATGTTATCACCGGCCATGCTGTTCAGCTGCCTAATGGCGGTGCTGCGTGGTTATTTCCAGGGGCATCAGCAAATGGTGCCAACGGCAATTTCTCAGATTTTAGAGCAATTCTTCCGTGTAGGGACGATTTTTATTGCCATCTTTTTGCTGGCAGGGCGTCCCCTGCATGTTATTGTGGCTGGAGCAAGCTTTGGTTCCGCCGTTGGCGGGATTTTGGGATTCACGTTCCTGGCTGTATTCTTTATCTGGTACTATAAGCGTAAGCAGCCAAAAAATCTCGTGGAGCCAACGGTTCATGAATCGACAGGAAGCATGCTGAAACAGCTGTTGTACTATGCCATTCCAATTTCGATTGGTGCGCTGGTGTTGCCAATCATGCAGCTGATTGACTCTACGCTGGACATCACGCGTTTGGAAGCATCTGGGATGGTGCATTCAGAGGCCCTCATTCAATATGGTTATCTGGCCAGCTATGCCATGCCAATCATTAATTTGCCATTTATTATCACCACAGCGGTATCTGCAAGTCTGGTTCCTACCATTGCGAACCTGTATGAACAGAAAGATCGTGCAGGGGTCGATAACAACATCCGCACCTCGTTGATGCTGACGGTGATTCTGATGTTGCCGGCTGCCGCTGGTCTGGCAACCCTTGGGCGCCCAATCTGTGCGCTGCTTTATAACAATCCAGAGTCGGGAACGGCGCTTTCATATGTGGCCTTTACGGTCCTGGCTGTTGGTGTGTATCAGGTCTCTGGTGGGGCCTTGCAAGGACTTGGCCGCGTATTCATTCCAATGTCAAGCCTGATCATTGGGGCAATCATCAAGGCCATCTTGAATTATGTGCTTCTGGCGCAGCCTGGTGCCGATATTCGCATGGCGGCCATTGCTACCGTTGTGGCATTTTCTGTGGCCGCGCTTCACAACCTCTACCAGCTGGGCCGCATTGTCGGCTGGAAGTGGTTCTCTTTGAAACAACTCGTTATTAAACCAGCTGTTGCTACCATTGTGATGGCAGCTTGCGTAACAGCGGTGAAATTCTTTTTTGTTGATCTCATTGGCCGAGCCTTTATCATTACGGCATGCGGCATTGTCGTGGGTGTGGTTGTGTATTTTGTGGTGTTATTCCTGATTGGCGGTATTGACCGTGAAACATTGGAAAAGATGCCAAAAATTGGACCGAAGCTCGCCAGCAAATGGGGCAGCAAATAATATCTGATGATGATAAAAAGCGTTTCTTAGGAAGCGCTTTTTCTTATTTAAAAACAGAAGGAGGCGCATGGATAATGGAGAACGCAAATCTTTCGCCATTAACAGAGGTGATTACGCAGTTGCTGGCACCAGATGGCTGTCCTTGGGATCGGGCGCAAGATCATGTCAGCATGCGTAAGCACATGATCGAAGAAGCCTACGAAGTGTGTGATGCCATCGATCGCGATGACGCTTTCAATCTTCAGGAAGAACTGGGCGATGTTCTATTTCAGGTGGTGTTTCATGCTGCACTGGCAGAAGCTGAGGGGAAGTTTGTGTTACAAGATGTTGTTGACGGTGTAGCCGAGAAGATGAAACGCCGTCATCCGCATATTTTTTCTACAGCGAATGGCACCGTTGCTGGTGACTGGGAAAGCATTAAGCGTCAGGAAAAAGCTGCGCAGCATCAGCCAACCACCCTGCCGGAGTGCCTGCCTGTGACACTCAAGCTTAGCAAGTTGACGGCAAAGCTTACAAAAGCAGGCGTTGATCCTAAAAGATTAGTAGCACTTTGCGACGACGAGACCGAGCGCGCGTTGCTGACGCTGGTGCTGGAAGCGGCATCCTATAATCGCGAGGTGGAATTTGCGGGCCAAAGT
>CALAKO010000069.1 GCA_937922955.1 uncultured Peptococcaceae bacterium
ACAAGTGGATGTCAAATATACATTAGGAAAGAGAGCTCTAATTTTTTTATAATTCTTCCATGCATCGTATTCTTGAGCATATAACGCAAATAGAGTTGGTCCGCTGCCGGACATAAGAACATTTTGAACATCAGCATCCATCAATACTTTTTTTCGCTCTCCAGTTCTATTGTCAACTCTAAAACTAGGTCTCTCCAATGCATTATGCAAATTATGCTCGATAAACACTGTATCACCATGTGTCACGGCTTCACATAATTGATCAAATAATTCTTGCTTTGGATGAATATCCGATAAATGTATCGCTTTGTAAACCGCTGCTGTTGAAACGCCATAATCGGCTCGAACCAACACAACATGCATTTTCGGCAAATCCGGCAGGGACTTTATACGTTCTCCACGTCCTTCAGCTATAGCCGTTCCACCTTTAATACAAAATGGAACATCAGAACCGATACTTGCTGCTAATTCCATCAACTTTGATTCATCGATGCCTAAATGAAACAACTCATTGCATCCAACAAATACTGCAGCAGCATCACTACTGCCTCCTGCCATTCCCGCAGAAACCGGAATATTTTTTTTTATTTTTATGGCCACCTGAGGCATGTTGTAATTTTCCTGCAATAGCATTGCCGCGCGCATCGCTAAATTATTGCGGTTATTTGGCACATATAAGGAATCTGTGAAAACGGAATTTGTCTTTGCCTCGGAAATATCAACAAGATCATGTAAACGCACTGATTGCATAATCATTTTTACTTCATGATACCCATCTTCGCGTTTTCCAAAACAATCTAAAAAGATATTTATTTTTCCAAAAGCTTTTACTGTTACATGCATCACTTTTCCCCCTGGGTCCGTTACTAAAACCCTTTCTTTGCAAGTCTACGTTCCACAAAACTTAATCCGGTTGTAATAACAGTTATGAGTATTAAATAAATCACTGCAGCGGTTACATACATTTCAAACGGTTTATATAGCGCACCGGAATATATCTGTGCAGTTCTTAGCAAATCAGTTACCGTAATGGTCGAAGCCAAAGCAGTATCTTTTATTAAGTTTATAAACTCATTGCCTAACGGTGGAATCAAACGTCGATAAGTTTGAGGGATGATAATTTTTCGCATGGCCAATCGACGATTCATACCCAAAGACAATGCTGCTTCCATTTGTCCGGAATCAATAGAAAGAATTCCTGAACGAATAATTTCTGCAATATAGGCGCCGCCACAAATACTAATACCAATAACTGCTGCGGTATAACTATCCAGATCAATACCTAGTGCAGCAGAAAGGCCAAAATAAATTAAAAACAATTGCACCAGTAATGGTATACCACGGAATATCCAAGTATACAACTGCCCCACAATATTTAAAATTTTAATATTACTAATTTTCATCAATGCAACAATTAAACCAATAATGAGTCCGAAAAAAATACTTATAACAGCCAATTCAATTGTTGTCACAGATGCTTTTAGCAAATATGGCAGTGTTTGACCTATTACTTCCCAATCCCAATCTACAGCACCGAACATTAAACTTCCCATACTCGATTAACAACCTTTCTTAAGACACACGAATACTCACCCGACTTGACGGGTGAGTATTCGAACATAAATTTATCAATACTTATCTGCATCCAAACGTGCCTGAGCATCTGGAACAAGTGATTCGGTAATGTCAATACCAATCCACTTCATCGAAATTTCTTTCATTGTACCATCAACAAGCAATTCATCAACAGCTTTCTGAATAGCCAACTGCAAATCACCATCATCTTTACGAATAGCAATACCAATTTGGTTAGCCGCAGGGCCATCACTGCTTTCAATTGTTGCAACATCAACGTATTTTCCAGTTTCCAACAGTTCAACCGAACCAAAATTATCAATAGCAAGAGCATCGATACGGCCGTTGTCTAAGTCAACTGTAATTTCTGGGAACGTTTTATAAAGCTTTAAATTTTCACCTTCTACAAATCCAAGCGCCTGTAAGTATTTTGCCGCAGTAGATCCAAGCTGAGTTCCAATGACTTTATCTTTGAAGAACTCAATGTCACTCATTTGATCTTGATTTTCAGCATCAGACTTTACAAGAACAACTTGGCTGGCAACGCCATATGGAACAAAGTTTGCTTCTTCCACGCGAGAATCCCACATATTCATACCAGAAATAATGACATCAAACTTTTCTGTTTGAAGCGAAGGAATAATCGCATTCCAATCCGCTGGAACAAATTCAAATTCAACACCAAGTTTTTCTCCAATGGCATTTGCCATATCGATGTCAAAACCAATAATTTCATCAGTCTCAGCATCATGATATCCCATTGGAGGATAAGAATCATCTAAACCTGCAGTAATTTTTCCTGCTTCTTTAACACGATCAAGCGACCCATCCCCTTTTACGGTTGCATCCCAAGGATTTTCAGCCTCAATTTGAGTCACATTTGCATCTGAAGCTGCTGAACTTGCAGTGTCGTCATTACCAGAACCACAGCCAACCATTCCAAGTGCTAAAACTGCAACCAATGTAACAGACATAAATTTATTGAACTTCATTGCTATATCCTCCTATTTTTCAACTTAGTAGCAGTTTAACATAGTAAAGCAATCATTTCAACCAGAAACAACAACATTCTTAATGAAATCCTTATAGTGTTTACAATTTACATTTTACAAATCTACAAAATTCCGCTATACTATGTTTTGTAAAATAAAAATACGCCTGTAGCTCAGTGGATAGAGCGCCGCCCTCCGGAGGCGGGTGCGTAGGTTCGATTCCTATCAGGCGTGGTAATGTAAAAGGATCGCTTGCCGGTCCTTTATTTTTTGTTTAGAAAGGGTTGCATATGTCTATTATTTCTCAAGCAATAAATCGTTATAAGGGCTCTCTTATTCTTGCAATTTTATGCATGTCAATCAGTTTGGTGGCTGATTTGATGATTCCCTGGTTGCTGCAGATTCTCATTGATGATGGTATCGCCGCAAACAATGTGGTTCTCGTGCAGCGGGCAGGGGTTCAAATGTTATTGGCCGCCACTATTAGCTTAATTTCAAGCGCTTTCGCTTATCGCTGCTCTGCCCATTCGACAGCAAAAATCGGAGAATTTCTTCGCACAAGTTTGTATGAACACATACTCTCACTACCCTATGAAACATTTAATACTGTAAGTTCATCAACATTGATTACCCGATTAACCAACGATGTTCTGCAAATACAAAATATGTTTCTTATGATTCAGCGTGTCGCCATCGGTCTGCCGATATCGTTTATTGTCGGATTGGTTCTTTCAATCAAGCTAAGTCCAAGCCTTTCTCTAACCTATCTAGTAACAGTGCCACTGCTGTGCTTGAACATTGGCGTTTTTGTTCGATTTTCAGCACGATATTTTCCAAGAATACAAAGTACCATTGATCTGATCAATCTCAACGCCCAGGAACTGCTCATAGGCATCCTGACCATCAAAGGAACCGGTGCCGCCCAAAACATTGTTGCACGGTTTAAGACAATAAATGATACACTGCTTAGTCTGAATCTCACGATCCAAAAACGGTTTAGTATCGTTGCACCTACATCGATGATCATTTTCAACGAAGCGATTGCTGTTGTATTATGTTTGGGATTCTTTGGTTTTACTTCAGATATTGGTAAATTGATCGCATTTATTTCGTATTCAATGCAGATCCTCAGCTGTGTAACGCGAGCATCCAACGTCCTAACCCAACTGACACGAGCACGAACATCTCTCACACGTATTCAAGATATTATTCAGATGGAACCGCGCACAGAAACTCACTCAACTGTATCACCCTCTGGCTGGACCATTGACGTCTCCCACCTTAACTATCGTTTTCCTAATACGAAGCATCATCAACTAAATGATATTTGCTGCCATATCTCATTTAATCAACGGGTTGGGATTGTAGGACTGCCTGGATCCGGAAAAACACTGTTTCTCGATGCCATTACAGGACTGCTGGACAGCGTTCAAGGCGATATTCAATATGAACATATTTCAATTCAACACATTCCACGCAAATGGCTTATGAACAACATCGGCTATGTTCAGCAGAACGCAACCATTATAGCCGGTTCAATTCGTGATAACTTATTATTGGCCGATCCTAATTTATCTGTTTCAGAAATGACAACTGCACTCGATCAGGCAATGGCCAGCGAACTGTATCATTCAAATCCTGAGTCTGTGGAGCGCTCCATTCTCCAACGCGGCCAGGATCTGTCGGGCGGCCAAAAACAGCGTTTATCAATCGCACGTATTCTTTCTCTGCAGCCCAAGATTCTTATTCTTGATAACAGCACCAGCGCGCTTGATCATGAGACCGAAAAAGAATTTTTCTCTCATTTGAACACAATGCGCCCGCAAACCCAAATCATAGTGTCCCAACGTTTGTCAACATTGCGTAAGTGTGATACGATTTTCCTCTTTGACCAAGGTCGTATCGTCGCTCAGGGTACACACAGCGAACTTCTAAAAACCAATTCACTCTATGAAATGATCCTTGGCGATCAAATGATCGAGGAGGCATTCAATGAACAATAATTCACTTCAACCAACCACAAAGCAAACACTCTATCGTCTCTGGACCATTCTAAAGCCCAATAAACTCTATCTATTTCTTTCTATCATTATGAGCGCGTCTGTTTCAGCAATCATGCTTTTTGCGATGCAGCGTGTTGGGGTCATCGTAGACCTTATTTTAGCAGGCACTTCTGTAAATATATTCCTACCACAAATCGTCTGTCTCATTTTATTGTTTGCAGCCATTTCCTTGGTTACGCTGATTCAAATTTACACGATGGCCATCGTTGGACAACGTTTGGCAAACGATCTTCGTTATGCCCTTTTTTCAAAGATTACCACTCTGCCAATGGCATATTTTGACAGCCATCCCACCGGCGATCTTATGAGTCGTATGACCAATGATATTGATCAGATTAACACCTCTTTTTCTGATAACCTCACATCCGTTATTGAAGCTGTTGTTAATGTGGTCGGCACCTTTCTGGCTATGGCACTGCTTTCTATAAAACTCACACTCTGGTCCGCTCTGGTCTTTCCTTTGTTCTTTATTCTGACAGCCATAATATCCCATGTTTCCAAACGACTGTTTTCGCGCTATCAAATAGCTCTGGGTGAGATGAATACATATATTGAGGAAAAATTATCTGCTCAGAATATGCTCGCACTATTTGACTACCAGTCACGCAATTTACAGCAATTTCACACTGTTAATGCCACTGTCAGCACGTCCTATTCAGCAGCTCAAACATCCTCTATTATGGCTCCGATTATGACATTCATCAATCACCTGGTCTACATCATTATTACCATTGTCGGCGGCATAGATATCATCAACGGCAGCACATTGTCCGTCGGCACATTGTTTACATTTTTACTCTACATGCGTCGTTTTGCAACACCACTCAACCAACTGGCCTCTATTTATAATGCCTTTCAAGCAACGGTCTCTGCCTCTGCCCGAATTTTTGGCGTCCTTGAAGCCCCAGGTGAAAACGTAGCACTCGGCGAAAAACGCTATAACAGCTTTCCCAAAAAACACACTATTCGTTTCGACCATGTCAGCTTTTCTTACGATGAAAGCACACCCGTGCTGCATGACATATCCGTCACATTCCCTGAAAATAAAACCATCGCCATTGTTGGTGCAACCGGAGCAGGAAAAACAACACTTACAAACCTCCTGCTGAGCCATTACCTGCCTTCTTCAGGAAATATTTTCATTGACGACACGGATCTTTCTACAATTCCACTGAATGAAATACGCCACCATATAGGTGTAATGCCTCAACAGCCAATGATTTTTAATGCATCAATCCTGGACAATATTGCTTTTGGCAACACCACCTCAAGTGTAGATGAAATCATATCCGCAAGCAAAACCACTGGCTTTCATCAAGTAGTCGAAGAACTATCTGACGGCTACGAAACACTCCTTCATGATCAAGGCGCCATGCTTTCTCAAGGCCAACGGCAATTGCTGGCGATCACACGTGCATTATTGAGCCATAATGATATTCTGATTCTCGACGAGGCAACCTCCTCACTGGATTCCCATACTGAAAAAGTTGTTCAGACCGCCTTTGCGCGATTAAGGGAACAAAAAACACTTGTAATCATCGCCCACCGCCTATCGACCATAAAAAATGCCGATTACATCATCGTTCTGAAACAAGGAAAATTGGTGGAATCCGGCACGCATACGGAACTGCTCAACAAAAACGGCTATTATCATCGTCTTTACACCAGTCAATTTTGAGAAAACCATAAAAAGCGTTCATGACGTAGAAAAAACCTACATCATGAACGCTTTTTTTAGATTGCCATTTCATTCAGAATGCTTTTTAGAGTAGAGAGTTCCTCTTCGCTCAGGGTAACACCTTTCCCCATGCGACTATGATCTGGGGCCCATTCTCTGAGATCATATTTTGCTGGACGATCGTTCCAACTTACCAGATTAAGCTCTTTATTCCACCCACGGCTGCTTGTCGACAGTACCGCGATTTGTTCCGTAATTTCATATTTAATATCCGCCATAGACATCTCCTTCTTGTTATCTGATTTCATTCAAACAAGCCTCAAGCAATTTGCTTGCGCCAATTCTTGTTGCCCCTATTTCAAGATATTTTACTGCGTCCTCAACCGTTCGAATGCCGCCGGACACTTTTAGCTGAATATCCGGCCGTTTATGCTTCATGATGATTTCCGCAGCTGCTTCAGAAGCACCAGGATACTTAAAACCGGTGCTCGTTTTATAAAAATCTATCGGTAATTCATTCAAAACGTTGATTGTACCAATGATTTCGTCTTCGCTTAAAGCACCTGTTTC
>CALAKO010000070.1 GCA_937922955.1 uncultured Peptococcaceae bacterium
TGTCCTACAGTTATTGTATCATGGGCACTTCAGAGCCTGCTGTTTTGATAGAAAAGCAACATTTTAACTTATTATACGAGGAGGAAGAAGTATGAAAACCGGTTTTATTTCCTTGATCGGCCGGCCGAATGCCGGAAAAAGCACCCTGCTCAATCAAATCCTTGAGCGCAAAATTGCCATCGTGTCCTCGAAACCGCAAACCACTCGCACTCGCATCACCGGTATTTTCACCACCAGCGATGCGCAGATGGTGTTTGTGGACACGCCGGGGATTCATAAACCAAAACACCGCCTGGATCAGTATATGGTGGAGGCGGCAACCTCGTCCATCTATGATGGCGATGTCATTTTCTACGTGGTGGATGCGTCGGTGCCATTTGGTTCCGGTGAACAGTTCATCCTCAACAGTCTGGAAAAAATTGAGGCGCCGGTGTTTCTGCTCTTGAATAAAATCGACACCATGACGCCGGAAGAAATCATGCGAGCCATTGTTAAGTGGCAGAGCCGCCGCGAGTTTGCAGAAATCTTCCCATTGTCTGCCGAGCGTGGCGACAACGTGGACCGTCTGCTGGAAACCACGAAAGGCTATTTGTTCGATGGGCCAAGCTTCTATTCGGAAGACGCTGTCACCGATCAGCCGGAGCGTGTCGTTATGGCGGAACTCATCCGCGAAAAAATTCTGCGCTTCACCGAAGAAGAAGTGCCGCACAGCGTGGCCGTTGTCATTGAACATATGGAGCGCGACGAAAGCGACGATAAGCTCATTGTGCACGCCGCCATATATGTGGAACGTGCCGGTCAGAAAGCCATCATCATCGGCAAACAGGGTGCCATGATTAAGCGCGTTGGCACCGCTGCCCGCCGTGACATCGAAGAATTGCTCGGCGAAAAAGTGTATCTCAAGCTCTGGGTGCGCGTCAAAGAAAACTGGCGCAACCGCGAAGGTGTGCTGCATGACCTGGGCTTTGATATGGACGATTTTAGTTAAAACCAACGACATAAAATAAGAAAGGAAGTGAGAGGATGATTGAAGAGCTGAAGGTGCCGACCAGTGAAGAGGAAGAAGAGGCGCTCAAAGAATACCTTGAAGAGCAGCATCCAGAGGACATTGCCGAATACCTTGAAACCCTCGACGATCGTGAAGAACAGGCCGCACTGATCCAGGTACTGGAACCGGAAGACGCAGCCGAAGTGCTCTTTGCCATTGACGACAAAGAGCTCATGGTGTCGATTCTCCTTGAACTTCCACGCAACATGGCCAGTGCCATCGCCAATGAAATTCCTAGCGACGAAGCGGCGGACATGCTCGAAGACCTCGACGACAACGAGCGCAGCCGCATCCTCTCCCTCTTCGAAGACGAAGCCGTTGACGACATTACGGACCTGCTGACCTACGAAAGCGATACCGCCGGTGGGTTGATGACCACCGAATTCGTTGTCGTGCCGGTCTTTGTCAATGCCGAAAAGGCCATCGAAATCATCCGCATGTATGCGCCTGACGCAGAAACGATTTACTACGTCTACGTCATCGATGGGCTCAACCACCTTGTCGGGATTCTTTCTTTGCGTGAGCTCATCATTGCCGGGCCGGAAACGGCCGTTGGCGATATCATGCGGCAAAACGTCACCAGCGTCAATGTACGCGATGACCAGGAAGAAGTCGCCGACATCATGTCCAAATACAGCCTGCTGGCGCTGCCGGTTGTCGACGATGAAGACCACATCCTCGGGATCATCACCGTCGACGATATCGTCGACGTCATCCAAGACGAGGCCAGCGAGGACATCTATCGTATGGCTGGTACCACCGAAGCCGAAATGGACGAAGGCGCCAGTGTTATCACCGCCTATGCTTCGCGATTGCCGTGGCTTTTGATCACCATTTTTGGGGGCATTTGTTCCGGCACGGTGTTGGATCATTTTGAACTGACCTTGCAGCAGGTTGCCGCACTGATTATTTTTATTCCAATGATGACCGGTATTGCCGGGAATGTGGGTACTCAGTCCTGCACCGTTACGGTGCGTGGTCTGGCTACCGGGAATGTTACCACCAAAGAAGCCTTTGGCACCATCCTGCGCGAAGCGTTGTTGGGCTTTGCGCTGGGGCTGACCGTGGGCGCCATCGTCTGTCTGGTGGCCTCGTTTTGGCAGCACAGCATGGCGTTGGGCATCACCGTTGGTCTGACGCTGATTCTCAATAATTTCATGGCTGCTCTGTTGGGCACCGTGGTGCCGCTCACACTGGAGCGGCTGCACGTTGACCCGGCGGTGGCTTCGTCAGCCTTTATTACCACCACCACCGACGTGCTGGGCTTGTTCAACTATTCGATGATCGCCATTCTGGTTTTTCACATTTAATGCAGAGGCACAACCATGACTCAAAAACAGAACAACATTCAACCCATTGATTTTATCTTTATATATATTGGCGGGGCCTTCATTGCTGGCTGGCTGCAGCAGATTTTGCGCGGGCTTTTTCCGATGCTTGGCAGTACCACAGCAGGCAGTTTGATTAGCGGGCTGTGGCTGCAGGATGGCATAATGCTGGCGGTGCTGGCGTTCTTTTTGGCAGGCCGCAAAGCCAGCTGGCGCAGCATTGGTCTGCAGGCACCTCAGGGCCGTCATCCTTATTTTGGCGCGGCCATTGGCGGGCTGTTGTTGTATGTGCTCATGACTGTTTTGGTGCAGCTCATCAATGCGCTGCTGCCTAACGGTCTGGCGGCTCAGAACGTGCAAAGCTACATGCAGGCCGACGACGCTCTTTGGGTGAAAGTCTTTGTCGTTGTCACTATGGGCGTGTTTGTGCCCATCGTTGAAGAACTGGTGTTTCGCGGCTATCTTTTCCAGAGCCTTTGCCGCCGTCTTTCTCCGCAAATGGCTATGATCTTCACGGCGGTCATCTTTGGCTGCGCCCATCTGGACATCCAGCGTGTGATTCCGTTGGCTCTGGGCGGCTACTTGCTGAACGTGATTGCTGTGCGTTATCAGTCTGTCTTTGCCAGTGCCATTGCCCATGGTATGTGGAACACCGTTATGATCGTTGCTTATTACTCTGTACTATAATCTTGGAGGATTCTCACGATGACCCAGCTTCATATCACCGGCCTTTCTCACGACGGCTGCGGCGTTGGCCGCACCGCAGAAGGAAAGGTCGTTTTTGTACCCGGTGCTCTGCCGGAAGAAACCATTACCGCCACCCTTGGCGACAGCCATAAAGGCATCATCCACGGCATCCTGGATGAGGTGCTTGTGGCCAATCCGCAGCGTGTCACTCCGCGGTGCCCTTTGGCAGCGGTTTGCGGCGGCTGCGCCTTGCAAGTAGCCGATGCGGCGCTGCAGGCCGAGATCAAACAACGTCAGGTGGAAGACGCCCTGCAGCGCATCGGCAAGCTGGATTGCCAGGTGCTGCCCGTTAAAACCATGGCCGAGCCTTGGCGCTACCGCAACAAAGGCATCTTCCATGCCGACTATTCCAATGGCACCACTCGTCTTGGTTTCTACGAAAAAGGCAGCCACGATCTGGTGCCAGCCGCCGACTGCCTGCTTTTCAGCGAGCAAGTCAACCGCCTCACCGCCTGGCTCGAAGAGGCCATCACCACCACCGGCATTCCCGACATTGACAAAGTCATGATTCGTGAAAGCCACGTCAGCGGCGAGATGATGGTCGTCTTTGTCACCGCTGCTCAGAAATTCCGCCAGCAGCGTCTTGTCGAACGCTTGACCGAAGAGTGGCCGCAGGTCACCAGCATCTGGCACAACGTCAACACCAACCCGCGCCTCATGCTGGGCCGTGCCTATACTCACCTGCACGGCAGCGAAACCATTCCTGAACGCCTTGGCAGCCTGCGCTACGATCTTTCGCCGGCCTCCTTCTTCCAGGTCAACACCGCGCAGGCGGAAGTCCTTTATCAGACCGGCAAAGACATGCTCGGCGCCCTTGCGCCGGATGCCGTCCTTCTCGATCTTTATTGCGGCATTGGCACCATTGGCAGCTTCATTGCCGACAAAAAGCAGACCCTCCACGGCGTCGACAGCGTTGGCCAGGCCATCGACGATGCTAAAAAAGCCGCTCAAAAGAACGGCTTCCGTGACGCCCATTTCACCACCGCCAAAGCCGAAGTCTGGCTGCCAAAATGGCTCAGCAAAGGCAACCACGCCGACATCGCCATCATCGACCCACCCCGCAAAGGCTGCGACGGCAAGCTCCTCGACGCGCTCATCAGCGCTCAGCTTCCACGCATCCTCTACATCAGCTGCAACCCAGCCACCCTCGCCCGCGACCTCGCCAAACTCAGCAAACACTACCACATCGGCGACGTCCAGCCGGTCGATCTCTTCCCGCAAACCAGCCATGTTGAAAATGTCGTCGTGCTGACAAGGAAGTGAGAGAGCGCAGCATATAAATTAAACTTCGGAAAATTATTAAGAAGGTGATATAATGAATGATTTAAGCCAGGAAAAACTCGCTTTCTTTTGTTCGGAGCCCGAAAATCAGTATTTTGATAGAAAAAGTGCACGAATAAAACCGTTGGATATTCTTAAACATTTAGTTGCATTTTCAAATGCCGAAGGTGGGCAGTTGATTATTGGGATTGAAGATGATGGACAAATTACGGGTTTCAACTATAAAGGTGCGCATAAAATTGATGAATATAGAAACATATGTATCACCGAATTAAAGGAAACCCCATTAAATGTAAGATTCGATATTTATGATGTCAAAAATGTAAACGACCAAGACGATCAAATAATTATTATTTCCGTAGAGGTTTCAATAGACAGAGTTATTAAATCCTATGATGGGAAAGTGTATTTGAGACAAAATGACAAGTCAAAAGAACTAAACTATGAACAGATTCTCCAGTTACAATATGATAGTGGCCAAAGGTCTTTTGAAGATGAAATTGTGGAGATCGCTGATTTAAGTGATATTGATGATGCTGTGATGAGCGAATATAAGTCAATCATGAATATTACTGACTTAACGAATGAAGAAGTGCTTAGAGCGAGATATTTTTTGGTCGATGGAAAATTGACAAATGCTGGGATCTTGCTTTTTGGGAAAAATCCATGCAAATTCTTACCTCAAGCA
>CALAKO010000071.1 GCA_937922955.1 uncultured Peptococcaceae bacterium
GTATCGAAGAAATCAGGAGGAATGGAAGGCTAAACACCATTGCTAGAATTGAGGTGTCAGAATGAAAATAGAACAGTTAGAATTCCTGATCGAAGTCGTTAAAGCAGGTTCTATCAATGCAGCTAGCAAAAAGATATTTATTTCACAACAAAGTTTGAATCAGTCGCTGCGTAATTTAGAAGATGAGATTGGTTTTCCGTTGTTGAATCGAACCAAAAAAGGTGTTACTTTAACGGAACGGGGACGTGAAGTGTTTAGTGCGGCACAGGCGATTGTTGCACGATACGATCAAATGTTGCGTCAGATTTCAGCACTTAAAGAAGATTCAACAGAAGTGATTAGTGGAAAGATGAATGTTCACACATCGCCGATGATCAGTGTTTGTATTTTGCCGGTGGTTTACGTGGATTATAAGCACAATTTCCCAAAAGTGCAGCTTTTCTGCCAGGAACGTTATCAAGACGATATTGTTAAAGAAGTATCTGAACATCCTGGAGATGTTGGCTACGTATTGGTTGCAAATACGTTGAAACACTTTTTTGATAATATTCCAAGCAATGTTGAATTATCACTTCTTAATACGTATCCAATTTATATGGCCATGTCTCCACGACATCCTTTAGCGCGGCAACATACACTGTCGCTGCAATCGATCAAGGATTACCCATTGATCATTTATGAGGCAGGCGGTATTCAGGGCGAGCATGCTCTTCAAAATGAAGTGGATATGCATATTCTTTTAAGCACCAATAATACAAATATGACCAGAGAGCTCTTAAACGAAGGAAATGCGTTGATGTATTCCTATCCGCCATATGTGACACGTGGTGCTTTTCCGGAATGTGTTCATATTCCGCTGCATACCAAAAACATTTTTTTTGAATTGTACATGGTTCATAACAAAGAAGCCAATCAACAACAGCGTCGCTTGATTGACAGTTTCAGTTCGATTTTTCAACAGTACATTTAGGATGAGGATATACTGGTTCAAAGAAAATTGTGTGATAGGAGTTAGCGTACTAGCTCCTATTTTTTGTTGCAAAAAATATTTCTATAAGTCTGGACGTTCAAAAACTGCCTCAACTTGACGTTTAAGAGCGCTTTGAGCTACAATAAACATAATCATTACGATTTAGGGAGGTCGCCCATTATGAAATTATCAGAAGTAGAACTTGACCAGTTGAAAGAGCGTTTGATCCGTTGGATGCAAGAGCGCTTGCAAGCGATTGGTGCAAAAAATGCTGTTGTTGGCATTTCGGGCGGTAAAGACAGCGCCACCGTGGCGGCATTGTGCGTTGCGGCCTATGGCAAAGAACACGTGTATGGCGTGTTGATGCCTGATGGCGCACAGAGCGATATTGACTATGCAAAAGATCTTTGTGAGGCGTTGGACATTCCTCATGAAGTGATTAATATTTCTGGAATGACCAAAGCTTTCTATGAAGCAATGGATGGATGCAGCTTTTTTGAAGCGGTAAGTCGGCAAACTCAGCTCAATTTGCCTCCTCGTGTGCGTATGACATTGCTCTATGCCGTCGCACAGAGCTTGGATGCAGTGGTAGTGAATACTTCCAACCTTTCTGAAGACTGGGTTGGTTATGCGACGCTGTATGGAGATACTGCGGGCGCTTTTTCTCCGCTGGCTATGCTGACGACCGATGAAGTGATTCAATTAGGGCGTTCATTGGGGCTTGACGAACGCTTTGTTGTGAAACCACCATCCGATGGACTGACTGGAAAAACAGATGAAGATGTGTTGGGATTTACTTACGATGAATTAAATGCGTATATTCGTTATGGCGAAGTGACGGATGAGTTGCGTGATAAAATTGATCGTCTGCATCGTATCAGCCGATTCAAATTTGAAGGCATTGCGATGTTTGATTCCGGGTTACCAATTGTAGCAGAGGATATTGCGCATATTTATCAGAAGCAGAGAGGAGATGCTTGAATGGCCAGAAGAAAGTTTGAAGACGGATTTAAAGAACGCGCAGTCGCTTATTGCCATGAGCATCCAGAAAAAACCATGAAGGCCTGCGCGGCAGATTTGGACATCGGTTATAGCACCCTTCGTCGTTGGATGACGCAGGTGGATGATAGCGAACAGAAGAGCAGCAACGAAGAGGTTGTTGTTTCGAAACAGCCTGAACAGGATGTTGCAGATGTAGCCACAGAAGAACAGGTACCAGAAGAGACTATTGTGGCAGAATCCGATGATGCAGACCACGCTGCTGACGATGCAGAAGCACCGGATGCTGTTGAAGATGTTGCAGAAGAAAGCGAGCCAGCAGAGGTGCCGGAAGAACATGTAGTGACTCCGAAACCTGCTTCCGATCATGAAGCGGATGCCGCCAAAACGGAAGAAAAAGAAGGAGTCGATGACGATGACGACTATCTTTTATCCTCCATTGGGGTGGGGGCAAGTCGAGGCACAAACAGCCAGCCTCATGATGAAGACTATGATTTGCGCTGCAAGTCGCATCCGTCTTCTTACAAAAATTTCCAGCACATGGCAGGAGATAGAATCGTGTCGGTGAGCGCTCAAATTGGCAACATCATCGAAGATTTGGCTGGCGGCATGAGTAATGTCAGTGAACGCCTAGGGCTGTACAAAAAACGTCATGATTTGAAAAAAGAAAAAAAGCTTATAAAGAAAGAAAAGCAAAAACGGCAGAAGCGTTGATTTCATAATAATGTTGCAGTACAATTAAGGGAAAGTATTTTAAAGAATTAAACGAAGGAGAATCGTGATGCTGAGAATCTTTATTCTGACTTTTCCTTTTGTTGTTATGGCGTTTTTGTTTTATTTTGGGTATTTGATCACAGGAAGCACTCTGCCTGGAATTATGACAATTGTATGCCTTGCTATCGCCATGGGAATATTATTCAAATATAATATGTTCCTGCGAAAGGTGAAAAAAGAAAAGCAACAGTTGCAAGCAGCTTCGAACGACAGAGAGGAAGAAGCTGTTTGATGGATAGGAAAGCATGAATGCCATCTGCTTGCTGAACAAACAGGTTTGCGCCCCAAGTATGACGCTTGTCATACTTGGGCTTTTTATGTAGAAATAATGGAGAGGATCAAATGGATTGGAGTTTAATGTTCTTTGTTAACAGCGTCCTGCTGGGGATTGGGTTGGCAATGGATGCCTTTTCGGTGTCTGTTGCGAATGGATTAAATGAACCACGTATGCGATTTGGTCGCATGTCACTGATTGCGGGAACTTTTGCATTTTTTCAATGGTTCATGCCAATGATTGGCTGGGTTTGTGTTCATACGATTGTGCAGTATTTTAAAGCTTTTGAAAAGGCGATTCCATGGATTGCATTGATGCTGTTGTTGTTTATTGGTGGCAAAATGATTCTAGAAGCCGTTCGTGGAGAAACAAATGATGAAGAAGCTGAAAATCTTGGCCTTGGTTTTGGCGCTTTGATGCTTCAGGGCATTGCGACCTCAATCGATGCATTGTCTGTAGGCTTTACCATTGCTGGATACAATGCGATGATGGCGTTTGTGTGTACCGTTTTAATAGCAGTTGTGACTTTCATTATCTGTATGGGCGGTTTGAAAATCGGAAAAACAGTTGGCGATAAATTTTCAAGTAAAGCAACCATTTTAGGTGGCGCAATACTCATTTTTATTGGTTTTGAAATTTGGGTAACAGGTGTCTTGCTATGACGCAGAACATAATTTTGATGCATTCTAAAAATGCAGTTATACAAAATGCTTAAATAACTATATAATTAATAACAATGCTCCTCGATAATATGGAAAATTATTGAGGAGTGTTTTTTTACAGTGAAAATAGGTGGCGAACATAAAATCGTCAGTGAATTTTTAAGCAGTATACTTGACAAACTTGCAAAGTTAGAGTATCCTATCAATTGTTAGGCGATGTTAACTATCGTGTGCTTTGATGTTATTTTTCGCTAATATTGGGTATTGAAGGAATGAAAAGGTGAACAATATGACTTTAATAGATGCCATTGAAGGAAAAGAATATTTCATTCAAAAAATAAACATTGACGACGAAGAATTGAATGGGTTCTTGTTTTCTCTGGGCTGCTATGCCGGTGAACCAATAACAGTAGTATCTCGTATGAGGGGCGGTTGTGTCGTATCGATCAAAGATGGTCGATACAATATTGATAACCAACTGGCAAGCGTTATTGAAATATAAGAGCTGTGGTTCAATTGTTGAAGGATTACAACGCCCGAGAGTTAGCCTTCGCTAGCTTTAAGGCTGTAATAAATCAAAAGGAGGTCAACTCATATGCGTATTGCGTTGGCAGGTAATCCGAACTCAGGTAAAACTACAATGTATAATGCCTTGACTGGGCGTAACGAAAAGGTAGGAAACTGGGCAGGTGTTACCGTAGAAAAAAAAGAACATGTTATTAAAAAGAGTTTTGCAACTGACGGTGAAGAACTTATTGTGGTGGATTTGCCAGGGGCCTACTCAATGTCACCCTTTACTTCTGAAGAAAGCATCACAAGCGCCTATGTCAGAAAAGAAAAACCTGATGCCATCATCAATATTGTGGATGCGACCAATTTGAGCCGCAGCCTGTTCTTTACGACACAGCTTTTAGAGTTGGGGATTCCGGTTGTTGTGGCGCTCAATAAGAGCGACATTAATGCGAAAAAAGAAACAAAGATTAATGTTTCTCTGCTATCTGAAAAACTTGGGTGTCCAGTTATTGAAACAGTGTCTATTTCTTCAGAGGGCTTGACGGCAGTGGTCGAAGCTGCTGTGGCTGCGAAAGGGAAAAAACAACAAGCACCTTACTCTGAAGGGAATATTGACTTAACAAATAAAAAAGCTGTTGAAGAAGCAGACCGTCAGCGTTTTGTTTTTGTAAATAATATTGTTTCACAGGTTGA
>CALAKO010000072.1 GCA_937922955.1 uncultured Peptococcaceae bacterium
GAATTATTATTAGAAGGACTCGGGATCACTTTTGCAATGTATAATTTTAATGACCGTAATTTTGCGCTCCAATACGGGGACACCATTCATATGATAAACTTCAAGGAAAACATCACTGCCGAATTTGGTTATATCGTAAAGAACAACCATACGTTAAGCGAAGATGCGTTATTACAAATTGAATACCTTACTAATTTTTTTCAACATTAATTTCTTTTGAACTAAAAAAAGAGCTAGGAAGACCTGCTGTCTACTTCCTAGCTCTTTCTTTAGTTCTTTTTATTTAATACCGCACGATAGTATGCTGTTGAATATGCAGCATACTCGGTTTCAGCAACAGCTTCCGCAATATCGTCTAACTCTTCCTCCAAAACAACACCTGGCATTTGTTTCAACTGTGCAATCAGGTGAAAATATGATTCGGATTGTGCCGAAAGCAACCATTCAGAATATTTTTGTCGGATTTTTGGCATTTCGCCAAATTGCTTAAATGCATATTGCTTTTTTATAATTGGTCCTGTTAAATACCCTTGAATCATTTTTTCCTGTTGCATTCCAACAACATTCATTTTTTGAGCATCAAATACTGCGTTTCGTTTTCCATGCGCATCAATAAATACAAATCCATAAAATTCACGCGTGATATTATCTGCACATACCGGGTCATCCTGCATCTGATGACGTATCTTATCATGCCAGTTTTTCAAATTTAAAAAGCTTTGCCTTGAAAGAATCTTGCCTTCATAACTCATTTTAACCAAGCCTTCAAAAAGTTGCAGCATTGTATCATCAAAATAGCCATCTATGGCCTCTTGGTATTGTTTCAAAAGTCCAAGCGCTTGATCAGTCGGTTCTCTATGGAATAACGGCTCCATTCTCGGTAAAAAAAATTCATACTGATATTTCATCTGTTGAATCAATTCAATCTTTGTTTTTGCTAACCACTCATCTTCTAAATCAGCCGGCACTTTCAATCTTTTAATGTACTGTATCATCGGCATAAAGTACCGCTCTTCAAACCGAGCTTTTTCTATACATTGATACAGTTTTTCTTGATTGGTCGTAGCATAGTAATAAATCTTATGATTTTTTTCTTGAACAGCAGTGCCATAAATTAAATATTCTGTTTCGAATCGACCTAATTGTGCCATCACAGCAACCGCACTGGAAGCTTGCATATCTCTGCTGCCAACATACCTCATATCTTATGTCACCTGCTTTCAATATTGCTATAGCATAGGTCAAAAATCTTTGTTGGAGCTTCAACCTTCATATGCCGTATACCATTTTCATCACACGACACGCTTACATCTTCATGTAAAAGTTCCGATATCATTTTTGATTGCATGATTTTGTCAATTGATCCTTTTGCAAATATATTACCATTTCTTAAAAGCAAAGCATTGTTTATGAAAGATGGTATTTCTTCCGGATAATGCGTTACATATAGAATCGTCACTTTACCACTTTCTGCCAATGCTGTTACTGTCTGATAAAGATGATCGCGTGCATAGATATCTAACCCACTAGTCGGTTCATCCAATAGCAATAATTCTGGCTTTGTAATTAAGGCGCGGGCAATAAGCACATTCTGGCGCTCACCTTTACTCATGGCGCCAAAGGCCTGGTGTATCTTGTCACCCATTCGCAGCTCGCGTAATAACGCTTTCGCAAAACGTACATCTTGATCTTTTACATTAAATTCTATATTAAATGTACCAAAAAGGCCTGAAAGAACAATTTGAAGTGCCGATTCATTATAATATATCCTATCAAATAATGAGTTACTGACTAATCCTACTTTTTTTCTTAAATCAAAGATGGTCTCTTTTGAATAGGCTTTGCCTAATACAGTCAGCGTTCCTGATGTTAATGGCTTAAAACCGGCAATCATACTGAGTAATGTCGTCTTGCCACTCCCATTGAGGCCAAAAATTAACCAATGTTCACCCGACTTTACCTGCCAATTCAAATGATTCAAAAGGTATCTATTCCCGGATCGACAGCATAATTCCTTCGCTTCTATCAGCATTGCACTCACCCTTCTATCTCAGACGGCACCAGATCATTTTCTATCACCATACACTCTTCCCAACCACCAGCTTTCATCTCTAATTGAACTGTAAAACCATCTGCATTTAATAAACCTGTATTGCGAAATCCCCACGCCATGATCTCACAAACTTTTGCAATATTCATTTGACGTCTGTTCTCGTTATCGTCCAATGCATCATAGAAATCAACATCTAAATTATCAACAAAATTACATGCGCTTTTATAGATTTCTGGTTCTACACCATATTCAATGCGCTCACAAGACTCACAATACAATTCAATACGCGCCTCTTTTATGTCACTGAACATGATGCGTTTAATGGTCAATGAATGGCCACAGTATTTACAAATACAACGTTTTTTTCGTGCTTTTAATATTTCTACACGATTTTCTGACCAGTATAATTCATTTGTAGACATAACTCTTGCTCCCTTTCATAACATCACTCCATCAAACATCTTAATGCATATTTTCAATAATAACAAAGTGCCTGAATTAACCTAATCACTTAGGTTAAAGCAGACACTATACAAAATATTATTTTACCAATTCTTTTGCGTAGGATAAATAATAATGTCTCCCATTTGCACTAGTCTGCATACGTCCAAGATAGATACAAGCCTCTGCTTTCCATTGTTTAGCCTCATCAATCTTTACCTGAGCATCAAGCAAAATATCACACAGTTCCATAGCCCACTGCATATCTTGCTCAATAAGCGCTTCTTTAATGGCTGTAGATACGCGATCAGTGCCACCCATTATGGCCAGCTGTTTCTCTGCGCGCTCTCTGACAGGCAAAGCCCCAATATGTGTTGGATTACCATCGAACCAACCAACATAACCTGCATAAATACCTCGTACACTCCATGCAATGGTTCCGTAATACTCCTGAAGATATGGCAAATCCTTCCATTGTTCAGGTAACTGAATAGACGCAGCCAATTCATCTGGCGACTTTCCCTCATTAATTCCTTTTAAGGTTTGATCTAACACCCATTCAATTGCATCTCTATAATTACCAATGACCTGAGCGATTCGCGCATGTCCTTCTATCACTTCACCGTGTCCAGGCACGAGAAATTCAGCCGGGAATGACAAGTACTTTCCTAAAGATGCCACCCATTGATCTACATCACGATAAGTACTGCCACGCAATGCGCAAAGATTTGGCCATGATGCGTAATAGTTATCCCCGCTACACAATATCTTTTGTTCCGGCAGCCATACTGCCTGCTCATCGTCCGTTTCCCCTGGAACGGCAATAAGATGAAGTTCTACTCCCTCTATTCGCATGACAGTCTCGTTTTCATCGACATATTGATCAACAGGCAGTGGCTGTGGTCTTCCATTTGGCGCTACGGCAGGATTTAGCCCCATAGAAATGGATTCTTCTAAAGATAATCCAACACCAAACTGATGAAAAGCCCGTTTGCCAGAAGCCTGAGCTATTTGTTCTTGCCGACCAATAACAGGTACATAACTAACATGCGCTATAACCTTTTTAACTGTATCAGAAAAAACCGACGCTCCACCTGTATGATCGGCATGTGTATGTGTGTAGATGATGGTTGTGACAGGTTTGTTTGTTATCTTTTCAATTTCTTTTTTCGCATCTACTGCGTAACCATCTGATTCAAATGCATCCACTAAAATACAGCCATCGTCCCCTACTATAAGTATTGCATTACTGGCGCCAAAATATTGTAATACATAGACATTTTCTGCAAGTTTATTTACAATAGGCGCCTTTACCTCTGCAGTATTTGCTCGTAATTTTTCTTCACCTAAAAATTGAGTATGCATAAACTCTTTCACCTCTATTTTTCATATATTTGAAAATGCAACAAGAAGGATGTACAAACATCCACCCTGTTGCATTTTATCGTTTAAATTAAGCCAATTAAGTACCAATATGGGATCATAATGACAACAAAGAAGACAAGATAAACCAAATTCTTCACTGCCTGATATTTAAAGAATTGACCCATCGTCATTGCACCAAAAGCATAGAATACTAAAAATGTCAAATATTCATAAGGCAGGAATACCATATCTGTTGCATGGTTAAATGTGAATATAACCGCTAATGGATTTACACCGAGATTCATAGCAATTGAGTACAACATGCCACAGAAACCAGCCAGCATAGCAACTGGTGTCATTGCAAAGTTTGCTAAAACCCCAAAAATCAATACGCCAATCAAAAGACCAATTGTACCCAAACCAGATAACATTGGCGATGCCACTCCAGCAATCAATTCAGTAATACCTACTGCGCCGCAAACTGACCCAATTGCCAAGCAGGAACCAAAGAACAAAATGGTTGACCAAGGTACGTCTTCAATTTCCTTCGAAGTACCCACCTCAATCCCTGGCATGCAGAGAATAAATGGTACGAAAATAAATGGATACATGCAGTCAAAACCGTGAATTGGATTTGTAATAATCCACAATAAAATAACAATAACACCTACAAGCGCTTTCTTTTCCTTTTTCGAAACCGGCCCTAGTTCTTCCAACTTCTGTCTGAAATACTCTTTACTATCACCTAACGTTGAATGTTTTGTTTTACCTGTAAAGGTCATAAACCAAATAAACACAAGACAGAAAATCAATACAGGCCAGTTGTACATAAACAACTGAGTGAAATTAACAGTAAACTCTGGTTCAACAGCACGTACCGATTGCATTAATGGTCCCATGGTAACAGGATAGTATAAAAACATACGCACTGTTGAGGCACCCAGCATACCTGCCATCATGATGATGGCACCTTCTTTTTTCTGAATCAGGCCCATTGCTGCCACAAAACTATAACTTAAAACGGCACAAACAACAGAACCTGAAGCAAACGTTACAATAGAAACTGCGAATGTTGCAAAAAATATTGCATAAACGGATTTATTAAAAGAACCGCCACATTTGACTGCAACCCAATATGCAACGCGTTGTAATAATCCGCAGCTATTCAATACATTTGCTAACAACATGCAGCCAATAGCACCATACATGGTTGTCCCAATCCACGAACCAAATGCAATCGCTGGTTCAACAACTTTTAGAATCACCAATAATGCCGGCCAAATAATTGCAGGAACAGCTAAATTACTTAAATCGAATGCAGACCACAAAAGCATCCATAATGTAATGGCAATTGCCATTTTCATCTCATAAGTAAAGACACCTTGTGGAGGAATTAAGGCAATACCAATCGGGATCAAAAAAGTTATAGCCATTTTTATCATTTTATTCTTATTTGCTGCTAAAGCTTTTGTTGACATGATTCTTCCCCCTTTGTCCATCTTCCATGTATATTCTTGGGATTGATCTTTTCGGACAATCCCAAGAATATACCACTATTTCCAATTTTTTATTCTGCTTTTTCTAAAATCTGATAAACTGGTGCGCCTTCACATTGTGCTGGCATATCCAATCCAGCTAACACTGCCACTGTTGGCGTTACATCCACGTGTCTGATAATACGATCTGTCTGATAATTTTTCTTAATGCCAGGGCCTGCTGCTGCAAAGACAGAAGCTACAGAAGTGCCGCAGGTACCGAGCATTGTTGACAGCGAATCACCATGATCATCTGTATAACCTTCTGCAACAAAGTAAACGATATCGCCACATTCTGGTCCACCCATACCAACAACAAGCGCATCTTTATTACGCAATGCCATAGAAATAACACGATGACCAGTTTTCGGATCTGTCAATTTATACATATCTGTCATAATCTTCTCTTCAAGCTCAAATTTATCAGCTGGATCAACAATACCATGAGGATTTCTACCTTTCAAATTGATATATACTTCGTTACAACGCTGCGGAACAGCAACCGTCTTACTCCAATCAATCTCATGTGTATCATTACCGTTTTCATCCTTCACCATGGTCATATAACCCCATTTTGTGAAATAAACGGCGTTAACTGCATTAGTCCCTGGCAGGAAATCCGTACGTCCATGCTCTGGACAAACTTGGCCATGGTCAGAAACCATAACAATAGTCCAGCCTTCATCAATCATATCAAGGAACTGACCAATATAATCATCAGTTTGAACATAAACATCTCTGAACAATTTTTGGTAAGTTTCTGGCGCCAATTTGTTACTGCCTTCATATAAGAACTTAACAAGCAGATGGCCCTGCAGATCTACATTATGGAAATGCGAGAATATAACTTCATAACCTTTTGTTTTCGCTAGATATTTAATAGAGTTTGCATTCCAATTTGCAGCTGCTGTCCAGTTGGCATTCACGCATTTCGAAATCAGACGTTCATCGGAACCACCCGCCATACTAACAGGCTGTGGACAACCTACATTAGCTACAATATCTTTCAAAACAGATTTTGGATGCCAAAGTGTGTCATTTGTGAAATCCATCCCTGCTGAAACCCACAAACGAAGCGTTGAACCGTCTTCAGCAATATCAATCAAGCGCATGTTTCGATTGGCCTGAATCTTATCCTCACCGCGATAAGCATCATCAATAACATCCGTAATAAACACATCTTTTTCACATACAACAATCGGTTCTGTAGATTTTTTATTTTTATAGATAGCTACTCGATCATAAATGCCATCTTCATTTTTAAGAATCAAACATGGTCTATGAATCTTTCCGCTTGCATTCAACAACGTACACTCTTTTGCACCTTCCGGAGCATTTGCCCAGTTAACTGCATCCTTAATAGGTGAGAAACAAATATCAAAAGGCGTGTCCGAAAGATTATGATAAGATTCTTCTGATGTCAAGGCGATACCGGTTACTTCATGCGCATGAACCTTATCAAAGCTTGTTAATTCATTGCTTTCTTCAACTTCCATACCAGGAATAAAACAAGGGATCTGACTGTCAGTTGCCGCCTTCGTTCCATACTTAAGCTGTTCAGTTTGAACACTTGCTACTAAGAGTTTTTCTGGATCAACCTCTGCAACCCCCGTATTTGGTCCAGCAGGCTGTGTCCCATCAACAACTGTAAGATTTTCACTATCGGAAGTTGGTGGCCATGAACTTCCTGGCCAATGCCAAACCAAGGTTTTCTTTCCTGACTCAGCTGCCACATTCCACATTGGTTCAGCTGTACAACGACCTGAATCAAAATTATAAAGCAAAACATCCAATCGTTCTGGATCACAAGCATAATACTCTGTAATACCATGTGTACATGGATTAGCACCGGTTGCCAATGTTGTCCACATTGGTGGAGTAACAGTTGGTTGTCCTCCAATCATACGAATATCAGCTCGTGCAGATCCCATTTCTAAAAACTTTTTCATATTTGGCATATAACCTTCGTCAACATATTTTTTTGTTAACGCTGGATCCAAGCCATCAATCCCTAATACTAAAACCTTGTCTGTTAATGATGAGCTGGGGTTTTAGCAAACACGAAAGAAATCCGCCAACAAATAAAACTATTTCATGGGGC
>CALAKO010000073.1 GCA_937922955.1 uncultured Peptococcaceae bacterium
GTTTCCTACATCAGGGGGTGTTTTGTCTATTGTCCGTTTTTATTGGACCTGTTCACACGCTCCACTGGAGGTTTTTATTATACAAAAAGAAACATGCCACCCGACACGGCATAGAACAACATTGAGGCACAGAGGTTCATAACACGCTGCCAATGTGGACGCCGTAAATGAAGATGATGCCACACATAAACAATGAGGCCATAAACGATTGCTGCCAGCAAAGCCGGCCAAATGGTAATCGGTGTCAACAGCGCAAGTCCGATTTGCAGCAAAGCAATCTCAACCGTCGGCCACAGAGCATAGCAATTTGCCAATGTACGCTTGTCATAAGGAATGGTCAGTCCTGCATCATGTTTTCTTTTCATTTTGACCATGGATTCAAGATTTTGTGTAGTCAAGGTGCTGATGGCAAAATTCCAGACTGCGATGAACGCCACCGTTCCAAAGGTGCCAAAAATGTTCGTAAGCAGGGCCACCAATGCCACGCCAAGTTCAATCGCCAATACACTCCATGACCCTTTTGGCAAGCGCAGCGCGTCCAACATACTCTTTTTCAGCATGGGGTGCATTTTTAAGCGTTGGGGATAATGAAACACATAGCAGTCTTTCACAGATATTTCGTTTGCGACTGCCATCATGCGTCCCCAATCCATGCGCGCAGCGGCACTTTGCAGAACATCCAGACTGAGCATATCCTTCATATATCGATCCCAATCCAGCGCCGTCAGCCTATGCAGCTGACCGATCAGTACAACACCGTTAAAAGCCATACCCAGTATTCGCA
Organism: uncultured Peptococcaceae bacterium; assembly: GCA_937922955.1. Lineage (GTDB taxonomy): Bacteria > Bacillota > Peptococcia > Peptococcales > Peptococcaceae > UMGS1590. The sequence continues at coordinate 785 of CALAKO010000073.1, forward strand.
GATGCAACGCAAACAGCGCTGCCGCTGCAACCATTTCCAATATGAGCAGCCACTCCGGCGCAGAATGGTGATAACGCTGCCAGGTCAACAACAACCACAATACGAGCAGTAAAAAGAGCTGCAGCCCAGAGAGTCGGTCGTCAACAAGCAGCGCCCAACACACACTGCCTGCCGCCATCGCGAGCACATACGCAGCGAATTTCAACATCAGCATGATGTACACGAATCTCCGCTCCGGCAGAAAATGCAGGGTCGCTGGCTTCATCATCAGCGAAGGATAGCGCTTAGTCATCAGCGCTGCAAACAGGAAACACGTCAGGCCAATTTCCATCAGGGTCTGATGCTGATGGCAAAAAGCCGCTACCGCCGCTCCATTCAAAAAGAGAAACGCAAAGGCCAACGCACAGCAAAAATATGCGGTGATCCAGTTTTTTACCATGCTGCACTTATAACGTAGCGTGTTCTTCATCATCAGCAGAAAAGCTTTCATCTTCATGGTCCCATTCTCCTGTTTCACGATCCGTCAACGCAATATAACAATCCTCAATTGTACAGCTGGCATCTAATCCGTGCTGCTGCAGAATCTCTGCCTTTGTTCCTACAGCAATCACATGTCCTTCATCCAACATGATGTAGCGGTCGCAGAACATTTCTATCACATCCAGCAGGTGTGTCGACAAAAGCACGCCTTTGTTTCGCGCACGCAACTCCATTAAAACCGCCTTTAACACATGCATATGTCTTGGGTCTAATCCATTGAACGGCTCATCTGCAATGAGATACGTAAAATTTCGCAGCAGCGCCATGACAATCATTAGTTTCTGCTGATTTCCTTTTGACAGCGCATGTGGCATTTTCTGCAAATACTGCTGCAGACCAAATCTTTCCACCAACGCAGCCACTTCGTATTCTCCAGAAGGATACATCTCACGAATAAATTGGAAATGCTCTTCTACCGTCAAAAATTCATAGTAAATCGGTGCATCAGGAATGTACGTCATTGGCAACGCATGCTTTGCCGCAAGAATATCCCTCTCGTCCATCAAAACCGCACCTGCATCCGCTTCAAAATAACGGTTGAGTAATTTCATGGTGGTTGTTTTTCCCGCACCATTGGCACCAACCAGACCAACAATTTCACCAGGTCGAATTTGAAAGGACACATTTTTCAGCGCGGCAAACGAACCATAGTTTTTTGTCACGTTTTGAAATTCAATCATGGTTACACTCCTAGTACGCATTCAAGGAAATTTCCTATAATTTTTATCATTATATCATGCATTTTACTCACTCGCAAGACAAACGTCTTCTTTCTGAACACAAACAGCCTATGACGAAAGCGCACTTTCATCATAGGCTGTTTATATAAGCAACGCAGGTATTTACAGCTCCACAAGAACTCTGCAAGGCAGGCCGGTAACATCGGCGTAGTTTATTGGGAAAGTATAAAGGACAAGTTCTGAATAGCTGTTGGCCAGAATAACGTTGAGGTTGCACAGATCTTACACAACGAAAACGCCTCAATCGGCAGATCAGATGCCAAAGGCATAAGTTTTGAAGAAATCGAGACCGTTTCGTATGCCATCATCGACAACGACCGTCACTCATTTTTCCACGGCATCGCTGTCTTTCGCCTGGCAACTTATTGTTGGCCGCTATCTTCTCATCCATTCAGTGACAAAAAAATAACGGGGCCCATCGAGCCCCCGTTATCAATCATTTTTAGCTTATGCTGCAAATCATCATTCTGGCATCTCCAATCCATTCAGCAGGTAGGCTGCCTGGATGGTGTGCTTGCCAAGGATGGCGGTGGTAACCGTCCCAACGCCGCCTGGCACCGGGGTGATCATGCTGGCATGTGATTCTGCGCTGTCGTAGTCAACGTCACCGCAAAGCTTGTTGTTTTCGTCCATATTAATGCCAACATCAACAACAATGGCCCCTTCACCAACCATATCGCCAGTAACCATTTTAGCTTTACCGGCGCAGGCAACGAGCACTTCGGCTTCGCGGCAGCGTGCTGGCAAGTCAACGGTCTTGGTGTGGCAGATGGTTGGTGTGGCGTTTTGGCCAAGCATGAGCATAGCGAGTGGTTTGCCAACAACCATGCTGCGGCCAACGATGGTCACACGCTTGCCGCGAAGTTCCACGCCGCACTGAGCGAGAATTTCCATCACGGCCGATGGGGTGCATGGGGCAAAACCAGTCTTATCACCAGCAAATACCTTTGCCGCGTTGGCTGGACTCATGCTGTCCACATCCTTGAGTGGATTGATCATATGTTTCAATGGTTCGACATCGAGGTGCCTAGGCAATGGCTGAAAGAGCAAAATGCCATGCACGGCAGGATCGTCGTTGACAGCGCGGAAGGTGTTTTCCAGGGTTTCCTGGTCCACATCTGCCGGCATGAGGACGTTTTTCACGGTTACGTTCATATTGGCCATGCGTTTCATAGCCGAACGTTCATAAGACAAATCGTCTGGACGTTCACCGACACGCACAATCGCCAGGCACGGATCGATGCCTTTGCTGCGAAGATCTTCGGTGAGCGGGGTCAGCTGCGCCTCCATTTTGGCGACAACTTCTTTTCCTAGCATTTGTTGAGCCATGGTTTTCCCCCTTACTTGATGGCTGCGAGCACGCCGCCGTAAATGCTCTTCTGGAGCGCGGCGCCTTCGGCGATGATGGCATCGGCCTTGGCGTTCATTTCGTCGGCACGTTCGCGGTTTTTCATAAGTTTGGTGTTAATGTAAACGTTGAGAGAAGCCCCTTCGATGGCTGCCTGGGCAAAGAGAATCCCCACGCCAACATCGCTAACGGCAAGTCGGCTGCCTTTTTCCACAAGGATTTCGAGTTCTTTGGCAGCAGCAAGGACGGTTTCCATGATGCTCATTGGCACGACGCTGGCTTCATAAAGAGCGTCTTCCATGATTTGGTCACGATTGGGATCGTCTTTTGGAATGCTGTACGCCTTGGAAAGCGGCTCGAAGGCAACAGCATCGCCGTCAACAAGATCGATGAGCTGATCGCGCAGGTCTTCCAAACGTGCGCGGCAAGCAACGAGTTCTTCTTCGTACTCTGCGTATTTCTTTTTTCCGATGGTGAGATTGGTTACCATCATACCCAACGCTGCGGCAAATGCACCAACGGCGGCGGATGCACCGCCGCCGCCAGGAACCGGCGCGTTGGACGACAGTTCCATTAAAAACTGTGTGGCCGGTTTTTCTAACATTTTCATGGGCTGCACCTCTTAGAACAGGCCAGAGATGACGCCGTTGTTATCAACATCAATCTTTTCAGCAGCTGGAACCTTTGGCAGCCCAGGCATTTTCATGATGCTGCCAGTGAGAGCAACCAAGAAACCTGCGCCAATGGAAGCCGTCATGTCGCTGATGGTAATGCGGAAACCGGTAGGACGGCCCAGTTTTGTCTGATCGTCGGTGAGAGAATACTGGTTCTTTGCCATACAGATTGGCAGTTTTCCAAAGCCAAGTTTTTCATAGGTGGCAATTTCGCTCTCAGCCTTAGCAGTATAATCCACACCATCTGCACCATAAATTTTAGTAGCGATGGCTTCAATCTTTTCTTTGATGGACATGTCGGTGTCGTAAACGAATTGCATATCGCTTGGCTGTTCGCAGAGACGAACCACTTCCTTCGCGAGTTCTTCACCACCAGCACCGCCTTTGCCCCATACTTCGGAAAGGGCCACGTTAACACCAAGTTCGTTGCATTTTTCGCGAACAAGGGCCAATTCTGCTTCGGTGTCGGTTGGGAAGCGGTTGATGGCAACAACGACTGGCAGACCGAAAACGTTGGTAATGTTTTCGATGTGTTTGAGCAGGTTTGGCAAACCTTTTTCGAGGGCTTCGAGGTTTTCATCGCCAAGATCCGCTTTTGCAACGCCGCCGTTGTACTTGAGCGCTTTGATGGTGGCAACGAGAACTACCGCACTTGGACGTACGCCGGTCATACGGCACTTGATATCGATGAATTTTTCAGCGCCAAGGTCAGCACCGAAACCAGCTTCGGTAATCAGATAATCGGCCATCTTCATCCCCATCTGGGTTGCAATGACACTGTTGCAGCCATGTGCAATGTTTGCAAATGGACCACCATGAATGAACGCTGGGGTTCCTTCAAGGGTCTGTACTAAGTTTGGTTTAAGAGCGTCTTTGAGCAAAGCAGCCATTGCACCTTGAGCGTTTAAATCACCAGCAGTGACTGGCTGACCGTCATATGTGTACGCAACAATAATACGTGCAAGACGTTCTTTTAAATCATTAATATCGGTTGCCAAGCAGAAGATTGCCATAATCTCGGAAGCAACAGTGATGTCAAAACCATCGGAGCGGGTAACCCCATCCACTGGACGGCCAATCCCGTCAATGACGTTACGCAGCTGACGGTCGTTCATGTCCAGGCAGCGGCGCCATACAACACGCTTTGGATTAATGTTGAGCGCATTGCCCTGATAGATGTGGTTATCGAGCATGGCTGCAAGCAAGTTATTGGCAGCGCCAATGGCATGCAGGTCACCGGTGAAATGCAGGTTGATGTCTTCCATAGGTACCACCTGCGCATAACCACCACCAGCAGCACCACCTTTTACGCCAAAGACCGGCCCGAGGGATGGTTCACGCAAAGCCACCATGGTTTTCTTTCCAAGACGGTTGAGCGCATCGGCCACACCGATGGTGGTTGTGGTCTTCCCTTCACCAGCTGGAGTTGGGTTGATGGCAGTAACGAGTACCACTTTCGCATTGTTGCGATCTTTTAAAACATCATTATAGTAACGGAAGTCGATTTTTGCTTTGTACTTACCATAGTTTTCCACATATTCTTCAGGAATATCCAGTTTAGCGGCAATGTCGTTAATTGGCTGCATAACAGCTTCCTGTGCAATTTCAATATCAGATTTAAATCCCATTGGTAGACACTCCTTTATAGTCATTGTACGAAAAAATCAAGGCACACTTCGCGCACTCTACTATAAACTGTACATCATTATGTCATCTTTGGCTTATCAATATCGTTTCTTGTTAACATAAATGATATTTTATTGTCCGAGGACAATGCAAAAAGAAAAATAATCCGTGATTTTCAATTCGCAATGAACGCAGAAACCACTATTAAATGGTTTATTTGCGTTTTTTCTTTTTCGGCATGACATGAATGGCTTCGCCGATGAGCTCCTCAATCGCTTCGCCAACCCCTTCATTGTAGGTCGGATGTGGGCGAATCGCCTTGAGCATCTGTTCAGCAGTCATATTATTGGCAATGGCTACAGCCATTTCACTGATCATGTCGGTAGCGCGAGCACACATCATTTGAGCACCAACCAAGCGATGGTCGTCGGCACGAGCCACCACTTTGATAAAACCGCGGTCCTCGCGAGTGATCAACGACTTGCCGTTGCCGCCCATGATGTATTTGCCAACAATGACCTCCAGCCCTGTTGTCTTTGCTTCGTCTTCCGTAATACCAACAGAAGCAATTTCCGGATTGGTGTATACGCAGGCAGGAACAACGTTCAAGTCAATACTGCCTTCTTTTCCAGCCAGATGTTCCACCGTCACGATGCCTTGTGCGCTGGCAGTATGCGCCAGCTGCATGCCAATGACACAGTCACCAATAGCGTACACACCAGGAATGGAGCTCTGAAAATGTTCGTCGACAAGAATACGTCCACGCTCCATGTTTGGGGTCGCATCCTCTGCGAACAGGCCCTTTGTGTTTGGCCCGCGGCCTACCGAGCAAAGCACATATTGTGCCGAAACCGATTTTTCTTCTTCTTTCTGAACAAAATGCACAGCTGTTAATTCGCCATCTTCTTCCAATCCTTTAACCATAGCGTTGGTGTAAATGTCCACGCCACGTTTTTTCATAATCATTTTCAGATTTTGACTGATTTCACGATCCATATTCGGAAGAATGCGGTCCATACCTTCAATAATCGTCACCTTAGTGCCGAAATAAGAGAAGGCATTGGCGAATTCCACCCCGATGACGCCACCGCCGATGATGGCAATGGAATCTGGGCGTTCACGCAGTTTGAACAATTCATCACTGGAAATAACGCCTGGCAGTTTCATTCCTGGAATATTCAGTACCACCGGCTTGGAACCGGCAGCCAAGATGATGTTATCAGCAGAATACACTGTCACGCTGCCATCGGCGGCAGTAACATGCACTTCTTTGTTGGCATGAAGCACTCCACGGCCGCGAATGACATCGACACCATTCCCTTTAAAGAGTTGTTCTACACCACCCACCAACCGGGTGATAACGCCCTGCTTGTAGTCGATGATTCTTTCATAATCAAAATGAACATTTTCAGCAATAATACCAAACTGTTCCGCATCTTTCATTTCTTCGTACAAGGTCGCTGCATGAATCATGGCTTTCGCTGGAATGCAACCGCGATTCAAACAGGTGCCACCAACTTCACGTTCTTCCACAATCGCTGTGCGAATCCCCAATTTTGCAGCTTTAATCGCCGAAACGTACCCACCAGGGCCCGCCCCAACGACCAATAATTCATAATGATTGTCCAATTCTCAAGCCTCCTTCAAAAATCGTATTTGCAATAATTCTAACATTCTACAGTCAACAGCCATTCCGCCATTTCCTGCTGCGGCTGAACAGCGTTGTCCGCCACCTGCAAGGCTCTTACCACTTCTGCAAGAGCACTGTTTTCATAACGCACACCCAGCAAAGCCGCACCAAGCGCATCAATAAAGTCTGGCACTAACGCATCCGAGTACACTTGTGCATCACGAATGTGACCATTTTTGATCTGCATTTCAAGGTCCACGCGTCCCCATGAAAACCGATGACCAAAACTGCGGTCGAAAACAAACTTTCGCCCAAAGTTCCAATCCCAATCTTCGTAACGCGTTTGCAAGGCCTGCCATTCTGCGGCATTGACCGACGCCAACAACAGCTTTTCAGGAACACCTTCATACACAGCAGCAAAAGCTTCACACATCGCCGCTTTCAGCTTTGATGCATCCAGATCCGGACACACCTCCACAAGATTCAGCACACGTGATTTTACCGAAGAGACCCCTTTGCTTTGCAGTTTTTCCTTTGATACATTCAGATATTTGGCCATTTTTTCACCATCCACCTGCATCAGCAAAGTGCCATGATGATAACAGCGGCCAGCATGCTCATAGAAAGCATTGCCAGAAACCTTGCGGCCATCCACCAAAATATCGTTGCGTCCGGATTTCTCCGCTTGAATGCCCAGGCTTTGCAGCCCGCGTAAAATCACTTCCAACTGTTTCGCTACATCATAATGCGCCTTTTGGGCTAGGAAGGTGAAATTCAGATTACCCAGATCATGATACACAGCACCGCCTCCGGAAAGACGGCGAGCAAGATGCCCGCCGTCTGCTTCCAGAGTGCTGATGTTGCATTCTTTCCAAGCGTTCTGATTCTTGCCAATGACAACCGTATGCTGGTTTTGCCAAAGATAAAGAATAACCTCATCTTCTGCCACATGATCCAGCAGCCAATTTTCCAAGGCAAGATTCTTATACGGATTGGTGCTGTCGCTTTCAATAATTGTTAAGCGATTCTTCATGGACGCCTCTTTCATTCGCCAAAATCAAACTTTACAACTGGATGACGCGCTGCTTCAACTTCATCCAAACGACCAACTGGCGTTGTAACCGGTGCTGCATGAAGAGCATCCGGCTGATCGTAAGCCATCTGATACAAACTGCGGAACACCTCGATGGCGTGATCGAGGGTTTCACGAGATTCGGTTTCTGTTGGTTCGATCATAAGCGCTTCATGAACGATGAGTGGGAAATACATGGTTGGTGGGTGGATGTGGTTGTCCAACAATCCCTTGGCAACATCCGTTGCTACGCAGCCTGTTTCCTTTTTCATGCGGGAGAGATCCATGACAAATTCATGCATGCAGGTGGTGTCGTACGCCATGTCATACAGATCATGCAAGCCAACACGCATGTAGTTCGCATTAAGCACCGCATTGGCACTGGCTTCAGGAATGCCTTCCCGGCCAAGCGTGGTGATGTAAGTAAGCGCGCGCACGTAAACCAAGAAATTGCCATAGAATGCCTTCATTTCGCCGATGCTCTGCGCAGGTTTCACAAAATGGCGTTCTCCCTCGCCGCCTTCAACGAGCAGCCCAGGCAGAAAATCTGCCAAAATAGATTTGCAGCCAACAGGACCAGAGCCAGGACCACCGCCACCATGAGGCGTAGAGAAGGTCTTATGCAGATTCAAGTGAACAACGTCAAACCCCATGTCACCAGGGCGTGCCCAACCCATAACCGCATTCAAGTTGGCACCATCGTAGTAGCAGAGACCACCGCATTCATGAACCATGTCGGTGATGGCACGAATATTCGGGTCAAAGAGGCCAACGGTGTTAGGGTTGGTCAGCATCAAGCCTGCCACTTCATCGGTGCAGACTGCTTTCAGCTTTTCAAGATCCACACAGCCATCCGGGCCGGATTCAACATTGATGATTTCATAACCGCACATGGTTGCACTGGCTGGATTGGTGCCGTGTGCCGAGTCTGGAACGATGACCTTGGTGCGTTTGTGATCCCCGCGCGCCGTATGATAAGCCTTAATCAGCAAAAGGCCGGTGAATTCACCATGAGCCCCTGCGGCTGGCTGCAAGGTCAGATGGTCCATGCCGGTGATTTCGCAAAGGCTTTGTTCCAGCGTCTGGATGACTTCCAACGCGCCTTGCACCGTTTGCAGTGGCTGGAGAGGGTGAATGGCCGCAAATCCAGGCAGATTTGACATTTCTTCATTCAAACGAGGATTGTATTTCATGGTGCAGCTGCCTAATGGATAGAAACCATCATTAACCCCGTGACATTTTTTAGCCAGCTCCGTGTAATGACGACTTAAATCCACTTCACTGATTTCAGGCAGATGCAATTTGCTTTCGCGAGCATCCTTTGCGGACACTTCAACAACTGGTACATCACAAGCCGGAATGATGTCCATCCCGCGACCTGGTTTGCTTTTTTCAAAAACCAACATCTCAGCCCACCTCCTTCACAATACGGACAACGTCGTCCATTTCTGCTTTCGTGTTCATTTCGGTGCAGCACCAGAGAATGCGTTTGTCATCTAATGGATACCCACCGAGAATGTCTTCTGCTTCCAGTGCCGCCAGAATCTTTTCCGCTGGCACATCACTGGTGGTTACGAATTCATGGAAGAACTCGCCCTTGTTTTCCAGAGTTAAGCCTGCTTCAACAAGACCATTGGCCAGATAATGCGCTTTCGAAATGGACTGGGTAGCCACTTCTTTCAAACCTTTGTTGCCCATGGTTGAAAGATAAACACCAACAGCCAACGCACACAGCGCCTGGTTGGAACAAATGTTGCTGGACGCCTTTTCACGGCGAATGTGCTGTTCACGCGCCTGCAACGTCAAAACATAACCGATATTTCCATTGGCATCGTGTGTTTGCCCAACGATACGACCTGGAAGATTGCGCATTAATTTCTGAGTGGTCGCCATGAAGCCCACGTATGGACCACCAAAGCCAAGCGGCAATCCCAATGGCTGTCCATCACCAACAGCAATATCTGCGCCATATTCACGAGGCGTCTTCATTAATGCCAGTGTCATCGGATTAACACCCATGATGAATTTAGCTTTTTCTGCATGAGCAATGTCAGCAATGGCAGCAGCATCTTCAATGTTACCAAAATAGTTTGGCTGCTGGATGTAGACGCTGGCAGTATTGGCATCGACGGCAGCTTTGATGCCTTCAATGTCCGTCATGCCATCAGCGGTTGGCGGTACGATGACCACTTCCATATTATTTCCAAACGTATAGGTTTTGATGGTTTCCAAAACATAAGGATTTGCCGCACCAGACACAACCGCTTTCTTCTGTTTTCTGCCATAGCACATGGACAGCGCTTCAGCAGCAGCACTCGCACCGTCATACACAGACGCATTGCTGACGTCCATGCCGGTCAATTCGCAAATGTAGGTCTGGTATTCAAAAATGGATTGCAGAATCCCCTGACTGATTTCCGCCTGATAAGGGGTATACGCTGTCTGAAGGTTTTCTTTAGACAGCACGCTCTTTACCATGGCTGGCACATAATGATTATACGCACCAGCACCGCGGAAAATGTGTGGGAAAATCTTGTTCTTATCCGCCATTGCAGAGATCACGCGGCGGGTTTCTAATTCACTCTTACCTTCTGGTAAATTGAGCGCCTCTTTCAATCTTAAATCATCGGGAATCACGCTAAACATATCGTCAAAAGAGTCATAACCGCATGCCTTTAGCATTTCCTGGCGCTCTTCATTGGTATTTGGCACATAGCTACCCATAAATTTTCACCATCTTTCGTATCGTTTTGCGGAGAAAATCAATAATTATTCGAGCCCTTCAACAAATGCCTTGTATTCTTCAGCACTCATTAAACCATCATCTTCTGTGAAATCACTCACTTTGATAAACCATGCATCGTATGGTGCTTCGTTAATTTTTTCTGGAGAATCCAACAGCTCTTCATTAATCTCAGCAACGGTGCCGCTCACTGGGCTCAATACATCGCTGACTGCCTTAACGGATTCAACATCCGCAAACGTTTCACCTGCAGCTACTTCATCGCCTTCTTCTGGAAGGTTAACGAATACAAGATCCCCCAATTCATTCTGTGCATAGTCGGTAATCCCAACAATGGCTACATCGCCTTCAACAAGTACCCATTCATGATCTTCAGAATAACGCAGTTCATCTCTAATTTCCATGTTCAATCTTCCTTTCATTTATCAACTATATAAATCAAAATAATGGTTCACGGACACTGACCGTTTAAAAAAATTTACTTTGCTCTCTTGTAGAATGGCAATTCCACCACTTCAGCAGCAACACGACGACCTCGAACTTCTACTTCAACAGCGTCGCCAATGTCCACACTTTCCTTTTCAACAAGTGCCATAGCAACCGGATGACCCAGGAATGGGCAGTGCGTGCCAGATGTGGTCATACCAATCTGCTGATCACCAACAAATACAGGTTCTTCTTCACGAATAATGCCACGGCCGGTAACTTTGAGACCAATACGTTTGCGACTAGCAGCTTCTTCTAAGGCAGCCTTACCGATGAAATCATCTTTATCCATCTTAACAGCAAAGCTTAATCCCGTTTCAAGCGGCGAAACCGTTTCATTCATTTCGTGTCCATACAGTGGCATTGCAGCTTCCATACGTAATGTATCGCGTGCGCCAAGCCCACATGGCAGAAGGCCGTATTCTTCACCAGCTTCCATTACCTTGTTCCAAAGCTCAACCACATCACTGGCTGCGCAGTACAATTCAACACCATCTTCACCGGTGTAGCCAGTTTTAGAAACAATGCATGGAATCCCTGCTACTTCGCCATCCATAATCGCATGATAATACTTAGCTGGAATGTTTTCTTCCGTGGTCAGCTTACGCAAAATATCCATTGCATTTGGTCCTTGCAGAGCCAACTGCCCCCATTCATCACTGACATCCGTAAAAGTTGCATCACCAAATTCATGCTCTTTCATCCAGGCAAAATCTTTGTCTTTATTGGATGCATTTACAACAAGAAAATAATCGTTGTCGGCCTTCTTATAAACGATCAAGTCATCCACACAGCCACCATTATCATAGCACATAACCGTGTAGCGAGCTTGACCATCCACCATATTGCCAAATTTGTTGGTCAAAATTTTTTCCAAATTGGCCAGGGCATCCGGCCCTTGCAAGAGAATTTCACCCATGTGGCTTACGTCAAACAGACCAGCTTTTTCACGCACAGCCATGTGTTCCGCAATGACCCCTGCCTTATATTGCACAGGCATTGAAAATCCCCCAAATGGGACCATTTTCCCGCCAGCTGCAACATGCGTGTCATACAACGGTGTTTTTTTGTCCATACATTTTCCTCCTTTAACAAATAATACTCATTCTACAATGTTTCATTATAAAAGAAAAGGAGGAATCCTTCATCACTTATAGTGACAAGGAATTCCTCCTTTCAATGACTAAAATAAACCTTTAACCTACATACGCCATCGCATCATTACGCTTTTGGAGCAGTGGATGCAATATCTTCTTCGGTGTAGTCACCGTCAGCACCAGTCAAAGTAGGCAGACCTTTTTCAACATTGTTGAAATAACGTTTGGTTTCCTTGATAACGATAGAGGACAAGAACGCCAAACCAATTAAGTTAGGAATTGCCATGAGGCCGTTGAAGGTATCGGATACGTTCCAGATGATTTCCAAGCCGCCAATGCAGCCAACGTATACGACAACAACATATATAAGACGATAAGCAATAGCGACACCACGGCGAACGCTAGCGCTCCTGTTACGGAACAGATAGCCGAGAGAAGTTTCGCCATAGTAGCTCCAGCCAAGAAGGGTGGACAATGCGAACATGATGATGCAAAGAGTAATAACAATGGAACCAATATTGAACCATGGCAGTGCACCATTGAAGCAAGCCAAGGACAGTGGCGCACCATTCAAGCCAGAAAGCCACATTGGATCGCCATTTGCATCCTGAGAGGTCAAAATAACAAGAGCGGTCAGGGTGCAGATCAAGAAGGATACGGTAAATACTTCAAAAATACCCCAGAGACCTTGTTCAACAGGGTCTTTCGTGGAAGAAGCCGCATGAGCCATAGGCGCAGAACCAAGACCAGCTTCGTTCGCGAAGACACCACGTGCAATACCATATTTGATAGCTGCGCCGATGGTGATACCAACAGCACCGCCACCAACAGCTTCAGGACTGAAAGCGCCAACAAAGATGGACTGCAGTGCAAATGGAATTTGATCAAACTGAAGAATAAGAACTAAAACAGCGAAGATCAAATAGAACAGAGCCATGAAAGGTACAAGCTTTTCAGTAACTTTTGCGATCCCGTTGATCCCGCCAAGAATAACGACCAAAACGACAACAGCAAGAACAATACCAGTGATATTTACAGGAACACCAAATGTATCATTCAAAGAGCTGGCAATGGAGTTCCCCTGAGTCAGGTTCCCAATCCCAAAGCAAGCAACTGCTGCAAAAAGTGAGAAGCAGACAGCTAAGAATTTACCCAAGCCACCCTGCCAACCAGGACGACTACCAAGACCATTTCTAAGGTAGTACATAGGACCACCAGTGTACATGCCCATATCATTCTTTTCACGGAATTTCAGAGCGAGTGTAATTTCGGAATACTTGGTCATCATACCACCGGCTGCTGCAATCCACATCCAGAAAATTGCACCAGGACCCCCGACAGTAATTGCCGTTGCAATCCCTACAATGTTACCGGTCCCGATGGTGGATGCAAGCGCGGTTGCCATCGCCTGGAAAGGGGTAATGTTATTACCATCTTTTTCCGATGAACCACCCTTTAACGCACCACCAATGGTACGTTTGAATACAAATCCCAGTTTTCTGAACTGTAACCCTTTGCTCCAAAAGGTCATAACATAACCGAGACCTACCAGCAGAGCCAGCATAACCGGTCCCCAAACAAATCCGTTCAGAGAACGCTCAATGCCTTCAGGGCCTAACAACATCTCATACATAATTTCTCCTCCAATCACTTTACACACACTGTCTCAAATTAACAACTTCTGCGACATAAAATATTACGACTATGTCCCCGGCATAATATTTTGTCACATACAGATTTCTTCGATCTCGCTCAAATATATAATTGCTGGAGCAGTGCCTGTGTACTCCTTCTTCAATAATCAATGTGAGCGAGTTTTCAGAATCTTATTATAAGAATATATTGCCAAACAACTTCAGAATTGTCAAGCATCTTTCTATCCATAAAATTTTCCTGAGATAAACATTTGTCCTTTATCCAAGCACATCCATCTTTACAAGTATTTTGTCATCTTGTGCAATTTGTAACAAGCCCTTAACAAAGCATGTTCTGGCTATCCTGCTTCCAAATCATCCACTCATCAAATATTCACATAATTCGAATGATAAAGAAATTAGTGTTTTTTATGTTTTGCATGAAGATAAAC
>CALAKO010000074.1 GCA_937922955.1 uncultured Peptococcaceae bacterium
CTGGAAACGGTGGTATTGAACATTTTCATCGATACGACCATCGTCAGCGAGAAGGTGACGGCCATTGCGATAATGGCAATCGTGGCGGCCACGCCAAGACTGATTTTTTTGCTCATGGGTCTGATGGCTCCTTACTGTTTTTGCGTTTTATGCCCCGTAGGCAAGCGAGAAAATTACCGTAGAGAAAAGGCTCAGCACCATCAGAACGGCGACCACCAGGCAAAAAATGCGCACGGAGGTCTTATGCTTCTGCGGTTTCATAGCAAACTCCCCTTTCATTTATGAGAGGTAATTCATGACATTGACCAGGACGTTGTTGACCTTCATCTCCAAGTGCAGGTGGTTGCCCGTGGAATTGCCGGTGGAACCGACATAGCCCAGAACCTGTCCCTTGGAAACATTTTGTCCCACGCTGACGACAGGGGCGCTATTCATGTGAGCGTACAGCGTCGAGTAGGTGTTGCCGTTGTCGTCCTTGCCATGGTAGACCTGGACATAGTAGCCCCAGCTGTAATGGTAGGCCGCGGCGGTGACAACGCCGCCGGAAACGGCGTAAATTTCGGTGCCGCCCGGTGCGGCATAGTCGGTGCCGCGGTGGCCGTTGCCGCCGAAATAGCAGGAAACGTACTTATAGGTAGCCAGCGGGCGACCGAAATCCAGCGAGCACTGGATGGACGCATTGCCGTAGGCCTGGTTTGCGGCGTTCAGCGCGGCGTCCAGCTCGGCAGCTGCTTTATCTACAGCCTTGTTAGCCTCGATCAGCGCAGCTTTGTTGGCTTCGATCTCTGCGTCTGCCGCCGAAATGCTGGCGTCGGTCTGGGAGATATTCTGGGCCAACTCGCTGGTCTTGCCGTTCAGGGCGGTGCGCTGGGATTCCAAATCGGCCTGTGTGGCCTCAAGGTCGGCTTTTGCCTGCTCAAGGTCAGCTTTCTGCTGTTCCAGTTCGTTGTGCTCGTCCTCAAGCTGCTGGCAGATTTGTTCGTCCTTGGCGACGATCTGCTCCAGCGTGTTGGCAAAGGTCAGCAGCTGGTACAGGTTGGTGGCGCTGGAAAGCAGCGCGATAGAGCCGCCGTCGTTGAGGCGCTGCATGGCTTTCATGCGGCCCTTGAAATCCTCCCAGCGCTGGTCGTACTCGGCCTGCTTCTGATCAACCTCCTGCTGCTTCTGGTCAATCTCGTCCTGCTTATTGACGATCTCACTGTCCAGGTCACCGATTTGTTGGGCCAGGTTGTTGATCTGGCTCAGTATAAGTTCACGCTGCTGTTCCAGCTGCGCCTTTTGTGCCTCGGCGTCGGCCTTGTTGCTCTGGGCGTTTTTGAGCTGCTTGTCGAGTTCATCCTGCTTCGTCTGTAATTCCTGCAATTTCTGACGAAGGTCGCTGACGCTGGTGGTTGCGGCCAACGGCGTCATGACGGTGGACAGTGTCATGGTCATGGCGACGGCGACACTGAGCAGCAGCGAGATAAACTTTTTTCCGTGCGAAAAATGTTTCATGGTATCTTGACTTTCCTGTATCCCCTGTTATACGTTCAGATGCTTGCGGATGCTGGTTGCAGTGCCAAGGCCGCAGAGCACAAAGCCCAGCACGACAAAGCCGCCGACAATGTAATACCACACCTGTTCCAGCGGCACGAGGGAGCCGCCGAACATCTGGGAGAGGTTGGACGGATTCTCGGCATACCAGCGGCAGAGCGCATAGTATGCACCGCAGACGATGCCGGAGGCGATACCTGCCGAAATCAGGCCGGAGGTCACGCCCTCGACAAAGAATGGAAAGCGGATGAAGCCGTTGGTGGCACCCACCAGCTTCATAATACCAATCTCCTTGCGGCGGTTAAAGACAGTGATTTTGATGGTGTTGTTGATGACGACGATGGAGACGATGGCTAGTACTGCCACGATGCCGTAGCAGGCGTAGTTGATGACCCGCTGCAGGGACGTGAAGGTATCGGCCAT
>CALAKO010000075.1 GCA_937922955.1 uncultured Peptococcaceae bacterium
GTAGGAAATGATAGCGGTAGAAACATGGAAATCAAGCCAGTTGCTTCTTAAAGCAGGTGCCACAGCAGTCTGCTCCATGTTGAAGCTGGTCATCCAGATGCCAAGTGCAACGGCAATTGGATAAATCAAATAGCCAACCACTGGCACTTTTTGCTTGATGGTAATAACTGCAGAAATGATCAGCATCAACGCGCACAGCCAGAAAGCAAAATCCAAACCAGTGGTAAATGGCAGCCGGCCAACAGCAACAATACGCACAACCAGAGCCATCACTGCAATGATAGACGTCACAATGGCAAGCCATTTTGTAACTGGTGTTTCTGAAATTTTGTGGCGATGAAGCAGCAAAAGAAGAAAACTGCCTACACAAGAACCTATGACAGCCAAGATCAAGTACAATTGCAAGGTTTCTAACATTTCTTTTCCTCATCCTCCTGTTGCTGATCCAAAACACCAAGCTTCTTCCGTTGTTTGCGACGAATATACGCGCTCTTGTTAATCAAGCGCAGGGACACGCGCCCGTCTTTAGAGACAAAAGCATGCACTTCGCTGTAGCGCCCAAGCAAGGTGAGCAGGGAGCCTATCGAAGCAACGATAAAGCCGGCAAAAATAACCGGAATGGCGCGGCTGTATTTAATTTCAAGCACAGTCGCCGACAACGGCTGAATATATTCAATCGTGGTGTTATCGTCAATATTAATGGTTGTCCCAGTACGGAACGCATGAGATCCAATTTGATTGTTGTTTTCGTCAAAAATATAGATAAGAGCAACATCATCGGTCATTGGCTCAATATCAACGGTGTTCTCACCAAGCATAAAGCGCTGACTTTCAGGAATAGCATAATCGCCTGTAACCGATTCATCGCCTTCAATATGAACCACATACATATTGCGATAAGCCATTTGATAAATGCTCAACCCATGTTCCTTATACGGATGGTTGACACTGGTCGTCACATTTTCAGCAATTTTTTCGTCGCCTAGACTTAAATCAAAAGTGGTAATCCAGTTTTCAACAGCACCACTGTCATCATAATCGGTTTTGAAATCAGTGACAGATATCACACCTTCTCCAACACGTTCTTCAATAGCCGAAGGCAATGGCTGGGATTCTCCTGGTGTGAGCATGAGCTGCCCCGTGACGGCGAAGCTGGATAAAAAGGCCCCAACAATGATAATCAGCAATCCAATATGCAAAATATGCGAAGCGAAAGCCGCTGGCATATTTTGGCGTGCAAGAATATACAAGCCATCTTCATTTTCATAGGACTGTGTTTTATATCGCAGCTCTTTTAATGCTTGAAACAAGCCGGTTTGATCCAGCGTGCTGTCCTGAAAATATTGTTCGCTGCCAATCAGACTTTCGGGTTTACGCCGAAGTGTCCGTGCCAATTTCGGCCAAAGCTGCACACTACAAGTCAACAAATTGACAAAAAACGCCGCCGACAAAATGCGAAACGGCCAGGATTGATACATTTCTGGCAAGTCATACACTGTCGCCGCCACTGCCAAACCAGTAAGCGCCGCAATAATGATCACCGCCAGACGGACAGATGAAATAAATTTTAACATTTCTTCCTCCATAGCTTGTGATATTTTTCCTTAAAACCAAGTTCAAATTTCACACAATTTCTTCATATTACAAGCTACACCATCTTCATTATAGCAGAGGTTCCCCACATTCTTCAACTTTTATACAATCTTAGCTGCTTTTCATGAACAAGATTTATCAATCTGATTTATAAATGAATTTTTTATTATTTATGCGTCGTCCTTATTATTATGAGACGTTCAGTCGCAATAATACCATTTTTTCAGATTTATGGCAGAAAAAACCACCTGTCATCATTTTCACAGGTGATTCATTTTCTATTTAAGCGTCAACGGACGCCGCAATTCTCGACTGAATAATGTCACACAACAGCGGGTCGGCACCAATCGGCTGTGTTGTGATAAGATTCACATTCGGATGACGTTTCGCAGCACGCTGCATACGTTCTGGCAGATCTTTAGCAATGTGATGCCCAAAGGATAAAAACAATGGCACCACAATAATCGTTTGCAAATTCTCCTCTGCCAATAGATCCAAAACGTTTTCAAGCCGTGGCTCCGACATTTCCACAAAGGCATGGCGCACCACACGCTCAGGATGCTGCTCTTGATAACGTTTTGCGGTCTCTTGTATCACATCACGCCCCTGAGGATAACGACTGCCATGACCCAAAATGATAATGCCTTCTTTTTTATTGCACATCCACATAGTCCTCTGTCTCAGCATCCGCCTGCGGAATGATCCACGCCAGAAGTGCGTAGACCACTATCACAATCAGGTGATTAAACGGTGGCACCAGAGCCATTGCCAGCCATGCCAGTCGAACATACCCGACATCCACACCAATCGTTTTTGCCAGGCCAGCACAAACGCCTGTTAATTTTTTTCCTTTTTTTGCACGGCGCAACTTTTCCATCGTGCGACCCCCTTTAAGCAAGCCTTCTTGTACTATGATCTAAAAACGTGTACAATACAAGTTACAACTCATTGTATAATATTCCCAAAGGAGAGACAAGACCAGATGCGCATTTTTCTATTCATCCTATCACTCATTATTGCCGCTGCCTGTGTGTTCTTAAACATTCTCAATTTTAACGGCACGTTATCCCAAACAGAATTTTTACTCGTCAACGTTCTTGTAGAATTTCTGCTTTGCATGATTCTCGGTCACTTCATGCATCGTACTTACGCAAACTATAAGCGTGCAAAAAATCTGAGCCAAGAGTTGACAAATGCTCAAGCCGCTTTGCAATTAAAAACCAAAGAGGCAGCAGCTGCCAAAGCAGATACAGCGACAGCAAGAGAACATTTCGCTGCCACACAGCAGTCCGCTCCTGAAGCACCTGTTGTTGAATCTTCATCGACAACCACTGTTCAAACCATGCAGCAAGCACCATCATCCGCTGATCAAACTCAGCCACTGCCAACCGCCCATGCTGCTGTCGACGATCTTGACGCAACAACGCTCTTCAAAGCACCATTAACAAAATAAGATTGCAAAAAAGGGACGGCCTTCAATGATTCTTCGTGATTCATTGAAGGCCGTCCCTTTTTTAATATGAAATCCTGTTACAAAGAAAAATGCCCGAGGATTGTCCTCGGGC
>CALAKO010000076.1 GCA_937922955.1 uncultured Peptococcaceae bacterium
AAATTATGGCGCTGAGATGGTGATTGAGCAGGAAAGTGAAACGTTTTCTCTGTCGTTTTCGATTGTGTTAATTAATAAATAAGAAATGGAGGCTTCAATATGACGATCATTGATTTTGCTTACAGCATGACGGCGCCTGTTGAAGCCGTGATGTTTTTTATGATGTTTGATGCGTTTTTTGAGCGGCGCCGAAAATTTGCGATATGGCAGTATTTGTTTGGTGTTGTAGTGTTGATGGTGATGATCTGTTTTGTTAATGCACTGTTTCTGTTTAAAGCAGGAAACTTTATCGGAATGACTTTTTCGGCTGTTGCAGTTTCTTTGATTTTTTATCAAACAAATTGGATGAAGCGCATTTTTATTCCTATTTTCCTTTGGGTTTTATCCAGTATGGGAGAAATCCTTATACTGTATTTTATCACGCTGGTTTTTGATGTTACCAACAGCGAAGTGATTCAAACACCTGCCTATTTGATTTTGGGAATAATACTTTCAAAAATTTTCAATTTTTCCATTTGCTATGCTATCATTACAAAAATGCGTACGCGTTGTTTTGATATTGGCGTGACATACTGGATTTTTTTTATTTGCCTCTTGATCATTTCTGAGGTGTCTATTGTTTTGATATTTTGGATGCTGGCAGAATTAGGTAATCCAGCGTATAATAGTGCGGCGATGTTCAGTTCTATTGGAATTTTTTGTGGCACTTTTTTTGCTCTTTATTTATATGAACGTTCATTACATCAACATCAGATTATTGCTAAGCAGGAGCAGTTTGAGCAACAGATGGAATCGCAACTCAAGCATATGGATGAAATTGTATTGAAACAAAACGAACTGCGGCGTGTGAAGCATGATATGGCTAACCAAATGATTGCTATTAAAAGCTACTTGGACAACGCCGATATTTCCGGCGGGCAGCAGTATGTGGCAGGGATCACTGATCAGCTTCAATACATTAGCCCTAGCATTAACACTGGCAACAATGCACTGGATGCTATTCTCAGCACAAAAAAATCCCTTGCTGAAAGCAAGGGCATTGTGTTCAATAATGAGATACGCATTCAGGAACGTCTGCCTCTTGATCCGAAGGACCTCTGCATCATCTTTGGCAATGCACTGGACAACGCCATCGAAGCCTGTGACCGCCTACCGGAGCACGCCGAGAAATGCATCGACCTGCTGCTGGTTCAGGATGCACACTCTCTTTTTTGCACCCTTAGCAACACCGCGCCAGCCAACAACGACCGTGCCTTCACCACCAGCAAAGCCGACAAAGTTAACCACGGCTTTGGCCTGCAAAACATCCGCGACGCCCTGGCAAACTATGGCGCCGAACCGGTGATTGAGCAAGAAGGCGAAAGGTTTTCTCTTTCATTTTCGATTGTGTTGATCAATAAATAAGAAACGGAGGCTTCAATATGACGATCATTGATTTTGCATACAGCATGACGGCACCTGTTGAAGCCGTTGTTTTTTTTATGATGTTCGATGCTTTTTGTGAAAAACGGCGTATATTTGCATTCTGGCAATATAGTGTGGGTGTGCTTATATTAGCGGGAATGATTAGCCTCGTTAATTCATATCTGCTGTTTCGATTAAGTAATGCAATAGGAATGATTGTTTCGGCTTTTTTTGTTTCGTTGTTTTTTTATCATTCATCTTTTATTAAAAGAGTATTCGTTCCATTGTCCATATGGGCGATCATGGGAGCCATTGAAACGCTGGTTTTAAATTTAATAAGCTTTATTTTTGGTATTACTTCAAATGAAGTTATTAACAGTCCTGCGTATTTGGTATTAGGCATTATTGTTTCAAAATCATTGGCATTGGCAGTCGTTTATGCCATTCGTGTGAAGCGTTATTCAAGAAAAGTTGAATTAAATGTCACATTTTGGTTTCTCTTTTTATTTTTGTTAACCAGTTCGGTGATTTCTGTTTTTTTAATACTTTGGATGTTAAATGCGCTAAATGATTCTCATTATAATTTAATTGCTTTGATTTGTTCAATCGGGTTATTTGTAGGTATGTTTTTGTCTCTCTATTTTTATGAACATATGGCTGAGCAAAACCAAATCATTCGTGAACAGGAACAGTTTGAACAGCAGATGAAATCGCAGCTCAAACATATGGATGAAATTATCCTTAAACAAAATGAGCTTCGGCGGGTCAAGCATGATATGGTCAATCAGCTGATTGCTATTAAAAGCTATCTGGATAACGCCGATATTTCCGGTGGGCAGCAGTATGTAGCAGGGATCACTGATCAGCTTCAACACATCAGTTCAAGCATCAATACCGGAAACAACGCGCTGGATGCCATTCTCAGCACAAAAAAATCCCTTGCCGAAAGCAAGGGCATCGTGTTCAACACCGAGATACGCATTTCTGAGCGCCTGCCTCTTGACGCGAAAGACCTCTGCATCATCTTTGGCAACGCGTTGGACAATGCCATCGAAGCTTGTGACCGCCTGCCGGAGAACGCCGAGAAATGCATCGACCTGCTGCTGGTTCAGGATGCACACTCTCTTTTTTGCACCCTTAGCAACACCGCGCCAGCCAACAACGACCGTGCCTTCACCACCAGCAAAGCCGACAAAGTTAACCACGGCTTTGGCCTGCAAAACATCCGCGACGCCCTGGCAAACTATGGCGCCGAACCGTTGATTGAGCAGGAAGGTGAAACGTTTTCTCTCTCCTTTAACATTGTCCTACAATAATAGAAAAGAGTCGATACAGTGCCTGCAAGTCTATGGACTTGCAGGTTTTTTGTTGTTTGCGTCATAAAAACGTCGTTTGCGACACTTTCCCGCACAGTGACAGAAATGGTGCTATAATCCGAGCAAAGAAAAAATGAGAGGATGATTGATTATGAAAAAGAAGAATCGTTTGATGGCTGTTGTACTGGCGGCTTTGATGGGGATTGGCGCTTTTCTGCCAGCTGCAAAAGCGGATGCAGTGGATATTCAGCCGCTGCCATTTCCAACGTATGTGAATGGGTCGAAGGTTGTGATCAACAATGCGCTGCTTTATGGGGGGCATACTTATGTGCAGCTGCGCGAGCTGGCTGGGGCGACCAATATGGGCATTGAGTTTGTCAGTGAGCCTTCTTTGGTGCCTGGCGGCGGGCTGCCACAGGGCATCAGCATTGATCAGCCAACGTTTGTTTATGTGAAAGACGGCGTGCAAGATTGGGGCAATGTTTATGGCGGCGGCACGTTCAAAGGTGTCGATATTACCACGCTGCACAATCGTTACATGGACCATGAAGGCAACTTGGCTTATCATTTCACTGGCAGCGATGATTTGGTGGTGCCAGATGGAGAAGGCGGCAGCAAAACGATTGATTTACACATTGTCAATAGCTATGGGAAAGTGTATGTATCGGTTGATGAATTCCGCGATAAGATTCAGCCATATCTGGTGGATATGTGCATGCAGTAAGTTTTATGATTTTATGCAGGCGTCTCGGGATGGGCGTAAGGTGCGGCAGGGTTCTGCCGCACTTTTTTGCAGGGAGGGTGAAGACTGATGGATGTGTTGGAGTATAAGGGCTATGTCACAAAGGTGCATTATGATGCTGAGGCGAAGGTGTTGTATGGCAAGGTGCAGGGCATTGTGGACGCGGTGAATTATGAGAGCGCAACGATGGACGGCGTGGAGGCAGCGTTTCACGATTCAGTGGACCGGTATCTGGCGTTTTGCGCGGCGGTGGGGCGGCGGCCCTGCAAGGCGTTCAAGGGGCAGTTTAATGTGCGCATGAAGCCAGCGCTGCACAAGGCGATGGTGCAGTGGGCGATGCAGCACGAGATCACGCTGAATGCGGCGGTGGAGGAAGCGGTGCGCACGTTTTTAGAACGCGAGCAGGAAAAAGCAGACACTGAACAGGCACAGAATGAGGGGATGGCGTAAGGTGCTTCCAGGGAAGAAACAATAAAAACCAGCCGTGGGGCTGGTTTTTTGTGTGGACGATTAGCGCCAGGAGACGTCGATGCCAAACCATTTGAGCAGGTAGTACCAATTGACTTCGCTGACGAAGAGGATGACGGCGTAGAGAAGATAGAAGCCGACAAAAACGGCGAGCAGCAGTTTCCATTTTCTGGCGAAGATGGCACACAGCATGGTGGCGCAGTAAAGGGTGTGGATGCCTTCGCTGCCGAGCACGATGATGTTGAAGGCAGAGAGAACGAGCCCTTCAAAGAGAAACCATATTGTGAGAATACCAGCCATGACATAGGCAATTTTGCCGAGGCCTGTTTGTTGGCGCCAGATGTCGCGATAGCGAGCGCGGCGTTCGCTGCGGGCTTGGGCACGAATGGTGCGGCGGGCGTTTCGGCTGGCTTCGAGGCGTGCGCGCCATCCGCTTAGCGGCGGGGTTGTGTTCCTTTTCATAGCAAACCTCCCTGAAAATAGGATAAGATGAATGGCCTAATCTCGGACTTTGTGCATATCGGCGTCGATGTCGTCTTTCCAGTAGTAGGTGAAGTCGTGGTCGTCTTCGTAGTCGCTGCGTTTGAGCTGGCTGTAGGCGTAGGTGGTGCGCCAGGCCTGTGGGTCGTCGTTGGCGGCCAGCTCCTGCAGGATTTTGTCGCCGCCGCGGCCAGTGTCGACGATGTTGTTGGCGAGCAGCCAGTCTCTGCCGTCTTTGATGAAGATGTAGCCTTCGTGGTTTTTGGCCAGCACCTCGTTGGTGTCGGGATTTTTCATTTCAAAGGTGATGATGACTTTGGCGGTGTCGTCTTTGAGGTCGAAGGTGTCGTAGCGCAGATAAGGCGCAGCGTTGGAAAAGCTCTGGTCGCGATAGCTGAGGGCGATGTACTGGATGCGGGCATCAAGCTCGGCTTCCAGGCCAGGCTCGCTGATTCGGTCGCCGTCAACGACGCCGATGCGGCCGTTGTAGGGGCAGTTCAAGATGGTGAGCGCATAGCTTTCCACTTCATCGGTGATTGCTTTCGCGTCGGCGGCCTGCGCCTTGTCCACCTGGACGGCGTCTCGGTTGACGTAAAAGACAAATCCGTCGCCGCTGTTGATTGTGCTGTAGCTTGTCTCGGTGGTGTCGGCGCCGCAGCCGCAGAGCGTGACTGCAAGGCAGAGAAGCAGCAAGGGCATTGTTCGTTTTCTCATGATGGCTCATCCTTTCATTGGCGGTTGTGAAGCCTGGCAGACAACAGGGTGCTGTATGGATTTGCTTTATTATACAAGACGAAGCTTCTTTTTTTATGAATGATTTCTAAATGGTTTCTTAATTATTTATGAATGCGTCTGTGTCGGTGTTGATGGGCATAAAAAAACCAGCCGTGGGGCTGGTAGCTGGGTGAAATATTGTGGGGGAGCGCCTTTTTATGTCCAAGTGTCTTCGACTTCATCTAATTTTTTGCGAAGCTGCTGTTCCAGCGCAAGAAATGCTGGGATGAAGCTGTCACGAATCAGCAGAAGCAGATCATCAATCTGATCCTCATCATAGATATGGGTTGCAGTATTGCGCTTTTTTAACATGGTGAGCCAAACGGCAGCGTCTTCAAGAAAGCCTGCTTTGTAGCCAAGCTGCAGAATTTCCCGAGGTGATCCTATATCTGCGTTTTGTACGCCGTGTTCTCTCAGCACAGCTTGCAATGCTTTCCAGGCCAGTTCAAATGTCAAATTAAACTGTCCGATCACGCCCATTCGGTAGATATCGTTTTCGTTTGCAAATTCAAAATTGGCTCCTTTCAATATATGAAGGCAGTTTGAGAAATTATCGAGTTTTTTCATAGAGTATTACCCCGTCTTTGTTGATTTCTTTTTTTAATTCATCAGAAATGGTATCGTTGAGCGTTACAATATCGAATGACAGGAGAGAGTGGGTATTTTCTTTGACATCCCAATAAAAGCTGTCGAGATTTCCGCCAACAATGGCAAGGTCAATGTCGCTTCTTTCTGTATAATTCCCTTTCGCGCGGGAACCAAAAAGGATTACCTTCTCTATATGGTGCTTGCGTGCAAATGATATAATTTCTCTCAAGACTCTGTCTGGAATATTATGGTTCATACGCAATCGCCTCCAGCTTTATTGATCGAAGCCGTCATTCGGATACCCTGCAATCATTCCGTATCAAGACGAAGCGATTGGTGGGGGTTATATTTTTATCATAGATTAAATATTTGAAAACAGCAAGGTAATAGTGTGAAAATATACCGAGAAAACCGCATTGGTTCTTTAACTTGGTTTGTTCAGACATTACTCATTACATTCAATCACATGCTGCACGCCGTCGTGGTCGATGGCGACGAGTTGGCCGCCGATTTTGTCAAGGGTGCAGGCGTTGACAGTGAAATCCAGGGTGATGGTTTTGGTGTCGCCGCCGATGGTGGTCACATGGAGAACGTTTGGATTGATGTCCTCGCTCCATGGTCCGGCGCTGGTGCCTTCGGTTTTGATACGCTTCCACCGTTTTATCTGGGTTTATTATAATATATGGTTTATGGCGGTACAAGAATGGCAGTGGGCGGTGGCGGCGGGCGAGAAAAAATGATGGTTTTTCGGATTCTGGATGGCGAAAAATGCGGAAAACATGGTAAACTATGGAGAGATTATTACGAAGAAACGAGGGATCATCATGGGTGTGAGCGATACGATTGCTGCGATTATTACGGCGCCTGGACGGGCGGCGGTCGGGATTATCCGGCTGAGCGGTCCGGAGGCGGTGGCTGTGGCGTCGGCGGTGTACGAGGGCAAGGCCGATTTGGCGGCTTGCGCGAGCCACACGATTCATTTTGGCTGGGTGCGCGATCCGGCAAACGGGCGGCGTATTGACGAAGCGTTGTTTCTTTTGATGCGCGGGCCGAAGAGCTACACCGGCGAGGATGTGGTGGAGATTCAAAGCCATGGCGGCCATGTATCCACGCAGGAGATTTTGCGGCTTTTGCTGCGCCAGGGCGTGCGGCTGGCGGACGCTGGTGAGTTCACGAAGCGTGCTTTCATCAATGGCAAGTTGGATCTGACCCGCGCTGAAGCGGTGATGGACATTGTGGACGCTGAGAGCGACGCGGCTCTGTCGCAGGCGCTGGCCCAGAAAAGCGGGGTGTTGGAAGAACGCATTCGCACCGCCCGAGAAGCGGTGCTGGAGCTGGTGGCGTTTATTCAAGCCGACCTGGATTATCCCGAAGACGATATTGAACGATTGAGCGACGAAGAGCTGGCAGCGCGTGTGGACGCGGTGCACGGCGATTTGGCGGCGTTGATTGCGACGGCGCAGCGCGGGCGCATGTTCCGTGAGGGCATCAAGATGGTGATTATGGGCGCACCAAATGTGGGCAAGTCGAGCCTGCTGAACGCGCTCTTGGGCCGCGAGCGCGCCATTGTCACGGACATTGCCGGTACGACGCGCGATGTGGTCACCGAGCATTTGACGATTCACGGCGTGCCGGTGGAAATTCTCGATACGGCGGGCATCCGTGCTACCGATGACCAGATCGAGGCGATTGGCGTGGAACGCGCGAAGGCTGCCAGCCGTGAGGCGGATGTGGTGCTGTACGTGGTGGCATCGGATCGCGGGCTGAGCGAAGAGGATCGCGAAAGTTTGCGAGCGCTGGCAGATAAGGCGACGATTTTGGTGGCAAATAAGAGCGATCTGGCACCGGAAGCCGAACTGCCTGACAATGTGCCAACGGTGCGCATC
>CALAKO010000077.1 GCA_937922955.1 uncultured Peptococcaceae bacterium
CTGGTTCTTTCATCAGCAATGCTGTGGGGCTGCTTGGTGCCGGCTTATGCGTCCGATGAAAACGCAACACCGACCGAAGAACAGATTGCAGTGCTCTACACAAATGATGTTCATTGCACCAATGATGAGGGGATGGCTTATGCGGCGCTTGCTGGCTATAAGGATCAGGCAGAGGCCACTTATGGTGCAGACAATGTTACGCTGGTTGATAATGGTGATGCCATTCAAGGGGCTGTTCTTGGTACGTTGTCCAATGGTGAATGGGTTGTGGACATCATGAATCAGGTTGGCTACGATTTGGCCGTTCCAGGTAACCACGAATTTGATTTTGGCATGGATCAGTTCCTCGATATTGCAAACAATCAAGCAAACTACCAATACTTGAGCTGCAACTTTTTAGACAAGGACGGCAGTACTGTTCTGGAACCGTATACCATCATGGATTATGGCGATACGGAGATTGCCTATGTCGGCATTTCAACTCCTGAAACCCTGTCGAAGGCAAGACCTGCTTATTTTCAGGATGAAAATGGCAACTATATTTACAGTTTCTGTCAGGGGAATGGGGGCCAAGAATTATATGATCGTGTGCAAAACACCGTTGATGAGGCACGTGCAAAAGGAGCCGATTATGTGATCGCCTTAGCGCATCTTGGAGAGGATGGTCAAAGCTCGCCTTGGATGTCTACCGAGGTGATTGCAAACACCACTGGCATCGATGCGGTACTTGACGGGCATTCTCACACTGTGGAGCCGGAAAAGATCGTTAAAAATGCCGCCGGCGAAGATGTATTGCTTAGCCAGACTGGCACCAAGGCCGCGTCTATTGGCCAGCTGACCATTGATCCGACTACTGGTGACATGGAGAGCGAACTGATTGTCCTAGATAGCGTGTCAACAGGCAGCGATGCGTATAAAGATACGGCGGCTTTCGTTCGAGATATTCAGGACAAATATCAGGATGTTGTTGCAGAAGTGATCGCTCAATCTGAAGCAACTTTGACAGTAAATGATCCGGTTACCGGTGAACGACGCGTACGTTCGGCTGAAACCAATCTTGGTGATTTTTGCGCCGATGCTTATCGTGCAGCCACTGGCGCAGATATTGGCTTTGTCAACGGCGGTGGCATTCGTGCCGACATTGAAGCTGGCGATGTGACCTACGGCGACATTATCGCTGTGCACCCATTTGGTAACACCATTTGCTTGGCCGAAGTCAGCGGCCAACAAATTCTCGATGCCCTTGAGCTTGGCGCCATGTATGTGGGCAGCGCTGAAAATGGTGGCTTTCTGCAGGTGTCCGGCTTGAAATATACCATCGATGCTTCCGTGCCAAGCTCTGTCGTTCTCGACAGCACGGGTGCCTTTGTGGAAGTAGCCGGAGCGCGCCGCGTCAGCAACGTACAGGTGGAAAACCGTGAAACAGGCGCTTACGAAGCCATTGATGCAAATGCTACTTATACGCTGGCCTCGCACAACTACATGCTGAAACAGGGCGGCGATGGCTATTCCATGTTTGGTAAAGATAATATCAAGTTGCTCCTGGATGAGACCATGGTGGACAACGAAGTTCTTATCGACTATGTGAAAGACACACTTAATGGCGTCATTGGCGCAGATTATGCGGATCCATATGGTCAAGGACGCATCACCATTACAGGCGAAGCGCCAGAGACCGGTCTGCCATTTACAGATGTTGGCGTTAATGATTGGTTCCATGACTCGGTGTCGTATGTGTACGAGAATGGCTTGATGAACGGTGTTGCTGCGGATCAATTTGCGCCGCAGACAAAACTGACCCGTGCCATGATGGCAGCGGTTCTGTATAATCTGGAAGGTGGCAGCGCTGAAAGTTCGTATTTCTTCAACGATGTGGAAGCTGGTCAGTGGTACACAGAAGCGGTCAATTGGGCCGGAGAAAATGGCATTGTGAATGGATTTGAAGATGGCACCTATCGTCCAAATGACAACCTCACTCGTGAACAAATGGCGGCGATTCTTCACAACTACGCCCACTTCAAAGGCTATGACCTAAGTGCCAGTGGTGCGCTTGATCCGTTTACCGATGCCGATCAGGTCAGTGACTGGGCTGAAAATGTGGTAAAATGGGCTGTTGGTGCTGATCTGCTGCATGGTGTTGGCGATGGCCGCTTGTCACCGCAAGGTACTGCTACTCGCGCTGAGGTTGCAACTGTGCTTATGAATTTCTGCGAAACTTTTGCGGATGCTGACAGCGAAGAGATGGCTGTGTAATATATAACAGATTTGCCCTGCATTCATTAGAATGCAGGGCTTTTTTATGTGGTTGTATGCTTTTTGAGCGTTGTGTTATCAAGATAAAGTAAAAAAGAGGCGCCTTATTGACAAATCAACAAGTTGGGGGTAAAATAAACATGTTGATAAATCAATAAGATGAAAACGGGGAATTATTTTTTGCCCGTGAAAAAGATATGGAGGAAATTATTATGGTATTTGAAGCAGTACAGGAACTTTTGGCAGATCGTTTGGAATGTGATGCATCTGAAATCACTATGGACAGCACCTTCCATGACCTTGGTATCGATTCACTGGATACCGTTGACCTTCTGATGGAGCTGGAAGATAAGCTCGATATCAGCATCGAATTGGATGAAAAGGTCGAAACAGTCGGCGATCTCGTAAACTTTGTTGAAAAGCTCCAGAAGTAAGAAAGAGGCGCACTCATGATTAATTCACCAATTACGGAAATGCTGGGCATTGAATATCCAGTATTTCAGGGTGGCATGGCATGGGTCGCTGACGGCAAGCTGGCAGCAGCGGTATCCAACGGCGGTGGTCTTGGGATCATCGCCGCTGGGAATGCGCCAGTGGACGTTGTGCGCGAAGAAATCCATATCGCCAAATCATTAACAGATAAACCTTTTGGTGTCAATATTATGCTGATGAGTCCTTCGGCTGACGAAGTGGCTCAGTTGGTTTGTGAAGAAAAAGTAGCAGTGGTTACTACTGGCGCAGGCAACCCTTCTAAGTATATTGATGCTTGGAAAGCGGCAGGCATTAAAGTGATCCCTGTTGTCGCTTCAGTGGCTCTGGCTAAGCTGATGCAGCGTCTCGGCGCTGACGCCGTGATTGCAGAAGGCGGCGAAAGCGGTGGCCACGTAGGCGAATTGAATACGATGGTATTGGTGCCATTGATTGCAGATGCTGTGGATATCCCAGTACTGGCTGCCGGTGGTATTGCCGATGGCCGTGGTTTTGCAGCGTCCTTCATGTTGGGCGCCTGTGGTGTGCAGATGGGAACTCGTTTCCTGAGCGCTGAAGAATGCGGCATTCATGAAGAATATAAGAAGAAAATCCTCAAGGCCAACGACCGCAGCACCGCTGTAACCGGCAAGCGTCTGGGTCATCCTGTGCGCAGCCTTCGTACCAGTTTTGTGCGTGAATACACCAAGGCGGAGTATGGCTGTGTGAGCGATGAAGAACTGGAAGCCATGGGGGCAGGAGCACTGCGTCGTGCTGTAAAAGAAGGCGACAGTGAAAACGGCTGCTTTATGGCCGGAGAATCCTGTGCTTTGGTCAATAAGATTCAGCCAGCGGCAGAAATCATTCGTGAAGTGGTTGCCGAAGGTGAAGCGCTCTTGAAAGGAGCAGATCAGTGGGTAAAATAGCATTTGTCTTTGCCGGCCAGGGTGCACAGCACCGTGGCATGGGCAAAGATTTTTACGATAACAGCGCCGCCGCCAAGGCGGTGTTTGATGCTGCTGAAGCCATTCGTCCCGGCACTCTGAGCGAGTGCTTTGAAAGCGATGAAGCAGTATTAAAGGAAACAAAAAACACCCAGCCGGACATGTTCGTTGTCGAACTCGCAACAGCGGCGGCCCTCGAAGAGAGCGGCATTCGCGCGGACATGGCGGCTGGCTTTTCATTAGGTGAGCTGGCTGCGTTGGCTTATGCCGGTGCCGGTAATTTTGCAGATCTTTTTCGCCTCGTTTGCAAGCGTGGAGCACTGATGCAGCAGGCTGCTGAAGAACAGCCAACAGCAATGGTCGCTGCTTTGAAGCTGTCGGCAGAAGAAGTGGAACAACTTTGCGCAGGTTTTGATAATGTCTATCCGGTCAACTTCAACTGTCCGGGTCAGGTGTCCTGCTCAGGGCTGGCAGAAGAAATCAAGGCGTTCACTGTTGCGCTCAAAGAAGCTGGCGGCCGTGCAGTGCCGCTGAAGGTAAAGGGCGGTTTCCATTCACCATTTATGAAGGAGGCAGCGGCTGCTTTTGAAAATGAGCTGGCTTCTGTCGAGTTGCAGGCGTTGAAGCTGCCTGTTTACGCCAATTTTAATGGTGAAGCTTATGGAGACGATGTGGCACAGACCTTGTCGCAGCAGATGGCTTCTCCGGTGCGCTGGGAAACGTCTGTGTGCAATATGATTGCTGCCGGTGTGGACACCTTTATTGAAATCGGACCTGGAGACACCTTGTGTGGCATGATCAAACGCATCGACCCATCGGTGCGCCGCTACACCACAAACAATATGGAAGAATTGGCAAAGATTTTAGATGAGGTGAAGGCATGATTCAGGGAAAAACAGCCATTGTGACAGGTGGGTCTCGTGGTATTGGTGCTGCCACAGCGAAGAAACTGGCCAGCATGGGTGCCAACATTGCTGTCATTTATGCCGGCAATGAAGCGGCTGCCAATGCAGTGTGCGGTGTTTGCCGCGACGAATTTGGCGTGAAGGCAGAGGCGTTCCAGTGCGATGTTGCAGATTTTGCACAGACCAAGGAAACGGTTGCAGCCATCAAGGACACGTTTGGCACCGTTGATATATTAATCAACTGCGCTGGCATCACACGCGACAAGCTGTTGGCGATGATGCGTGAGGATGACTTTGATGCGGTCATTGCGACCAACCTCAAAGGTACCTTCAACATGATTCGTCAGTGCTGCGGCATCTTTATCCGCAACAAAGGCGGCAGCATTGTCAATGTGTCTTCTGTTGTTGGTTTGACTGGCAATGCTGGCCAGTGCAATTATTCGGCATCAAAGGCCGGCATCATCGGTTTGACAAAATCCACTGCCAAGGAACTGGCTGCTAAAAACATTCGCTGCAATGCCGTAGCCCCTGGTTTTATTGCTACGGATATGACCAAGGATTTGGGCGGCGAAGACAGCCCATGGTTGAAGATGATTCCTTTGGCGCGTGCAGGTGAAGCCGAAGAAGTCGCCGAAGCGATTGCCTTTTTGGCCGATGCGTCTTACATCACTGGGGAAGTGCTGCGTGTTGATGGCGGCATGGCAATGTAAAAAGGAGTGTATGCATGAACGGACAATTACATAGAGTGGTTGTAACAGGGATTGGTGTCGTCTCCCCTGTTGGAAATACCCTTGATGAAACATGGAACAATCTCGTAAATGGTGTCAATGGCATTGCACCAATTACGCTTTTTGATACAACGGACTACAAGGCCAAGGTGGCCGGAGAAGTCAAAAATTTTGAACCACGCGACTACATGTCGAAGCAGGAAATTCTGCGCAGCGACCGTTTTTCTCAGCTGGCAATGGCTGCCGCTGTTCAGGCTGTGGAAGAAAGCGGTGTGATTGGCACGGCAGCACCGGAA
>CALAKO010000078.1 GCA_937922955.1 uncultured Peptococcaceae bacterium
TGCTCGCACCAACTGCGCGCAATTTTCACTGTGTGCTCTCGCCATTGTTCGCCAAAACACTCCATTGGCTTTTGTTTACTTTCATCTAATCCCAGAGACAAATGCAGATCCCCGATCGCCCAGAAGGTTATGGTATTCGGTTTGTTATTCAAATGTTACGCCCTCCTGTTTAATGATCCAATAGAAGAAACCGTTTTTTGGCGCTCCCCCATATCCACGCCTCATTATACGGGATGCCTAAACTTTCGCCAACCATCTTTTCAACATAAAATATAAAGCCATCATAAAATCTAACGTCTCTCCCTTGCGACACGTTCGTGAATCCATTAGAATGTAAACAATGTTATTATTTGGAGGAAAACCATGATCATTGAATATTTAAAAGTACTGATACTCGGTATCGTAGAAGGGATCACAGAATGGCTCCCAATCTCCAGTACCGGGCATATGATCCTTGTCGAAAACTTTCTGCGCCTCAACGTATCCAGAGATTTTTGGGAAATGTTTTTGGTCGTCATTCAGCTTGGCGCCATTCTTGCTGTTGTCGTCATTTACTTCCATAAATTAAACCCTTTTTCACCGCGCAAAACCGCAAAAGAGAAATCTGACACTTGGAAAATATGGTATAAAGTCATCATCGGCTGTTTGCCTGCCGCCATCATCGGCCTGCCATTGAACGACTGGCTGGACGAACATTTCTACAATTATGTGGTGGTTGCCATCGCGCTGATTGTCTACGGGGTCATCTTTATCTGGATTGAAACAAAATACAACTACCAGCCGACCGTCCAGTCTTTTGAAGATATGAGTTATCTCACCGCCTTTAAAATCGGCTGTTTCCAAGTATTATCCTTGATTCCTGGGACTTCTCGCTCCGGTTCCACCATCATCGGCGGGATGCTGGTTGGAACCTCCCGAACCCTAGCTACTGAATTTTCATTTTTTATGAGCATTCCTATCATGTTCGGTGCCAGCCTCTTAAAACTCGTCAAGTTTGGCTTTCATTTTACAGGAAACGAACTAATGATTTTATTATTCGGGATGATTGTCGCTTTTGTCGTTTCCATTCTGGCTATTAAATTCCTCGTTTCCTATGTTTCCAAAAACGATTTCAAGGTTTTCGGTTACTACCGCATCGTACTTGGGATCATCGTTCTCGCTTACTTTTTCTTGAGCTAGGAGGCGATCCATCATGTCCATTTACGAAGAAGTCCATGCGCTTCAACCCACGCTTGTCAGCTGGCGTCGGTATTTTCATCAACATGCCGAAGGTGGATATGATCTGCCGCAAACATTAACCTTGATTCGTGATGTGCTAACCGCACATCACGTTTCCTTTTCTGAGCCTTGTCCAAGCACCCTTGTGGCAGAAATCGGCACCGGGCCGGCCGGCATGATTTTACGTGCCGATATGGACGCCTTGCTAATGGAAGAAAAAAGCGGATTGCCCTTCGCCAGTGAAACCGCTTTTGCCCACACTTGCGGCCATGATTTTCACACCGCCATGTTGCTTGGTGCTGCCTGCCTGCTGCAAGCCCACGCCGATGAATTAAAAACGCGTGCCCGCTTAATTTTCCAGCCCGACGAGGAAAACATCACCGGCGCACGCCAACTCATTGAGCACGGGCTTGTAACCCCCGATTTTCAAGGTGCGTTTGCCATTCATATGTCCCCGGCCATGGAAAGCAGCCGCCTCTATTACAAAAACGGCCCAATGTATGCTGCGTCTAATGAATTTGTCATCACAGTAACCGGTGCCAGCACACACGGTGCAGCACCAGCCAACGGACGGGACCCCATATTTGCTGCCGTGCAAATTTACAACGCGCTCCAAGGCCTGATGAGCCGAGAACGCCCTACTTTAGAACCTGCCGTGCTCTCCATCTGCGCATTCAATGGCGGCAACACCGTCAATGTGATTCCTGAAAAAGCAGAACTGCTCGGTACACTTCGCACCTACAACACCACTCTGGCCGAACAAATAAAAGAGCGCATTCAAGACATCTGTAACGGCATCGCCATAACACAGCGCTGTCAGGTACAACTCACCTACACAACCACTGTCCCAGCCATTTGCAACGACACCGCGCTCAACCAACGTATTTTGCAAACCATACACACTGCAGCACCAGAACTGCTGCCGCAAGAACAAATGGAACCGTTTGCATGGAGTGAGGACTTCGCTCTTTTCGGCAATATTTTACCAATTAGTATGATGAGCCTCGGGGCCCACGTTACCAATTGCAACGCCAACCTTCATAATGCAGATGTGCTTTTTGATGAAAACGCCCTTGCTGTTGGTACTGCTGCCCATGTCTGTGCAGCTTTATCGGCCACATAAGAAGAAGATTCAAGCAAAAAAGACAAGAGAATGCCTCAGCACTCTCTTGTCTTTTTTATTTCTTTTCCCACAACAAGCATACAAAAGCCCCTATGGCTCCCTGCTCACGGTATGTGTCATCAAGCGCCCGTGTTGCTTCTTCGTCCGTCGTCGCAAACGGCAGAAAGACACTTTCAGCGCTGGCCAATAATTGATCCGGCAGCAGCGCACGCATCTCATCGGCTGTTTTGAAAGCCGCATGATGAAACACCGAGTCTTCTCTTGGCATATGAGTTTGATATTCCAGGCCCCAATCGGAATTACCGGTGATCGTACCAATGAGAACACGACCACCTGGTTTAACAACACGCATCATCTCATTCAATGCACGCAGATCCTCATGGATAAACTCAAAAGCGGCCATCGACAGCACCGCATCAAAATGATTATCTGGAAACGGCAAAGTATATAGATCACCCACATGAAAACGCAGTTGTTCAGCATACGGCGAAACAGCCGCCTTTTCCCGTGCATAAGCAATCATCGGTTCAGACAAATCAATGCCGTCGATCGTTGCACCGAGTGCCGCCATCTTCATAGAGAAATTTCCTGTGCCACAGCCAGCATCCAGCACATGCATGCCAGCTTCTGGCTGAAACAGATTAAAAGCACACTCCGTTTCAAGAGCATCCACAAGCGCTCCTTTTTGTGTTTGATACCACGCATCGTATTCCGGTGCTTTTTTGTCGAAATCCGCCATGATGTTCAACCCTTCTTTCTTTAAATTCTCTTACCATTATTGCGCCACAGGTGCCATTTGTCAACGCAACAGCCAATTGACAGTTTTTCATCGATTTTCCTATAATAGAACCAGTCAGTCTACCGATAAGCAATCCAGAACTGGCTGAGGAGGGTATTATGCAAGACAGCAAACTTCTTTCCGGCAGCATTACCAAAAGTCTGCTGATTTTCGCACTGCCAATGATCGCAGGCAATCTTCTGCAGCAATGCTACAACATTGCAGACACCATCATCGTCGGCCGATTTCTCGGCGCCGACGCACTGGCCGCTGTTGGCTCTGCTTACACATTGATGACTTTTCTTACTTCCATCATACTTGGTCTTTGCATGGGCAGCGGCGCTTCCTTCTCGATCAGCTACGGCAGAAACAACATCGACCGCCTCAAAACAGGTATTTTTCAATCTTTCTTATTCATCATCATCGTGACCCTTGTCATCAACATTTTGGTATTCATCGGCATCGACTTTATCATTTGGTTCCTGCGCGTGTCTGATGCCAATGTAGCCGCATTGATGAAGGACTATTTATTAGTAATTTTCGTCGGCATTCTGGCAACATTCTTTCAAAATTACTTTGCCTGCCTGTTGCGAGCGCTCGGAAATTCTAAAATACCTTTGGTGTTTCTCGGTGTTTCGGCGCTCTTAAACATCGCCCTCGACCTCTTGTTTGTCTGTGCGTTTCATTGGGGTGTCGCCGGTGCCGCTTTTGCAACTATTGTTTCTCAATATGTTTCCGGCATTGGTTTGATGCTGTACACCCTCGCCGCCTTTTCAGAACTACGCCCAAGCCGCAAGCACATGCATTGGAACCGCACCGTTTTTCATGAAATCACCAGCTTCTCGTTTCTCACCTGCATCCAGCAATCGGTCATGAATTTCGGGATTCTCCTGGTGCAAGGATTGGTCAACAGCTTCGGTCCTGTAACCATGGCCGCGTTCGCTGCTGCGGTTAAAATCGACACCTTTGCTTACATGCCCGTGCAAGATTTTGGCAATGCTTTTTCTACCTTCATCGCACAAAACTATGGTGCAAAAAAAGAGGAGCGCATTCGTCAGGGCATCAAAAGCGCCTTCCTGACTGCCTCCATTTTCAGCATCATCGTCAGTGCCATCGTCTTTATCTTCGCCGAACCGCTGATGACGCTCTTCATTGACAGCAGCGAAACAGCCATCATCAGCGTCGGGGTCTCCTACCTGCGCATCGAAGGCGCTTTCTACGTTGGCATCGGCATCCTCTTTCTACTCTACGGTCTCTATCGTGCCATCGCTCGTCCGGGCATGAGCCTTGTCCTCACGATTATTTCATTGGGCACCCGCGTTGTCCTGGCCTATGCGCTTTCAGCAATTCCCGCAATCGGCGTCGTCGGCATCTGGGCTGCCGTTCCAATCGGCTGGGCATTGGCAGACATTGTCGGCATCTTGTACTGGCGGCGGCTTTCACGACAGGGAAAAACACTATAAGAAAAAGAACGTTCTCAAGCACTGAGAACGTTCTTTTTTTCTAGCCATGATCGTGCCACCGCCGCGATCACCAACAGTAAATCCTGGCAACGACGTACGACAGGCCCGCAGCAACACCATTGTTCTGATCTCTCAACAAAAACTATTTGCTTTCAACTAACAGCACACCTTCATCACCCGCAATTCTTTCTCCTTTAATAATTCTTAATTTTCACCGCTTGACAATTATCACGAACGTGCTAAAATAATATTAGCACTCAAGATGATCGAGTGCTAATATCTCAAAGAGGTGACATTCCATGGCTAAGAAAGCCTTTAAAGCAGAATCTCAACGACTCATGGATTTAATGATCCATTCCATCTACACCAACCGCGAAATCTTTTTGCGCGAGCTGATTTCAAATGCATCCGATGCCATTGACAAAGTCTATTACGAAACCTTAACCGACGAAAACAGAACCTTTAACAAGGATGATTTTTACATTCGTTTAACGCCAAATAAAGACGCACGTACCATCACCATTGAAGACACCGGTATTGGCATGACAGCTGAAGATCTTGAAAAAAATCTCGGTACCATCGCTAAGAGCGGAAGCTTTGATTTCAAATCGAACCAAGAACAGGACGATGACCACAACATCATCGGTCAGTTCGGGGTCGGCTTCTACTCCGCTTTCATGGTCGCCAAAGAAGTCACTGTCGAATCCAAAACCTGGAATCCCGACGAACCTGCCGCAATGTGGCATTCCGATGGCACCGACGGTTACACCATTTCTGAATGTGGACGCACCACGCCTGGTACCAAAATCACTCTGACCTTACGCGACAACACCGAGGAAGAGAACTACGACGAATTCCTCGACCCACACTTGTTGCGCGCGCTCGTCACACGCTATTCCAATTACATTCGATACCCAATCGTTATGCTTTGCGAAAAGCAACGCTTAAAAGAAGGCACCGAAGAGCATCCTGAATATGAAACCTACTATGAAGACGACACCCTCAACTCCATGGTACCAATCTGGCGCAAAAATAAAAACGAACTCAGCGACGAAGACTACGAAAATTTCTATCACGAACGTCGCTTCGGCTTCGACAAGCCATTGCGCCACGTTCATCTCAACGCTGAAGGTGCCGCACTGAGCTACCGCGCTATTTTCTACATTCCTAGTCAGGCGCCTTTTAACTACTACACCAACGACTATAAACGCGGCTTAGCACTTTATTCCAACGGTGTTCTCATCATGGATAACTGCGAAGATTTGCTGCCAGAGTACTACAACTTTGTCAAAGGGGTTGTTGACAGCGAAGACCTCTCCCTCAACATTTCCCGTGAATTGTTGCAGCACGACCGTCAGCTGTTAACCATCCGTCACAAAATCGACGAACGCATCACCCGTGAACTGTCTCAAATGCGCGACAAAGACCGCGAAAACTATGAAAAATTCTTTAAAGCGTTCGGCCGTCACATCAAAATCAGCATTTACGACAGCTACGGCGCTCACAAAGACAAGCTTCAGGACTTCTTGCTGTTCTATTCTTCCACCGAAAACAAACTGACAACCTTAAAAGAATACGTAGAACGCATGCCAGAAGACCAAAAATACATTTACTACGCTACCGGCAGCAACGCCGAACAAATCGACAAACTGCCACAGGTTTGCATCATCAAGAAAAAGAATTTCGAAATGCTGTACCTCACCGATGCATTTGACGAATTTGTGCTTAGCGTCATCGCAGCGTACGAGGGCAAAGAGTTCCGCTCCGTATCAGGCGACGATCTCGGCTTAGACGACGATAGCACAAACGACGACAGCAGCAGCGACGAACAGAACACCTTCTTCGAAAAACTTGCCGGTCTCTTGTCCGATGAAGTGGTGCGCGTAAAAACCACCGACCACCTCAACGATGAAGACGCTGTCTACCTTTCTACCGAAGGGCCAATTTCCGTTGACATGGAAAAACTTTACGCTGCTATGCCGAACGGCCAAACCGTCAAAGCTCAGAAAGTGCTCGAAATCAACAAAAACCACCCTGTTTACGAAAAACTCGAAGCCCTTTACAAAGAAGAAAACGAAGACGCTTTGAAAGACTATACCAACCTGCTTTATCAGCAAGCCCGTCTCATCGCCGGCCTGCCTGTTGAAAATCCAACCGATTTCGCACGCAGTATTTCCGCTTTGATGACTAAATAACCCTTTCCGAATATCCGCCAAACATAACTCATACACCCCTTTTTCAACCGACCGTCCATAACGGTCGGTTTTTTTGTTTCCACCACCTTTAAAGCTCATGTCAAAGAATCTTTGCGCGTTAAATATCACGCAGCAAACTCCCATTGCTTTATTTTCCGACACACACCTGCGATAATAGAGCCAGGAAAAGCAATGCGCGTTGTTCTCCAAAAGAAAGGAAACCATCATGAAACTTGGAAAAGAAATTTCAACCATTAGAAAAGAATACGGCATGACCCAGGAAGCCTTCGGTCAACTCTTTCATGTGACACGGCAAACCGTCTCAAATTGGGAAAACGAAAAAAGCTATCCCGATCTGCAAACCCTTGTTGAAATGAGTAACCGCTTCGGCATTTCTCTGGACACGCTGCTCAAGGAGGACGAGCATATGATTCAGGCCATTGATAAAGAACGCCACGTCGGCAAACGCCTTATAAAAGGCATTCTCGCCGTCATCTGCACCATCGCAATAGCATGTGCTGCATACTACGGCTATTGGTATTATCAGCGCACCAGCTTCGAGCAACAATTTCAAAACGCCCTGCAAAGTTACGGTTTTTCACAAAAAATCATCACCGACGAAAACGGCAACAACATTTCCGCTGGCTACTACGTCGCTCAAGACGGCAACATCGAATATTCTGTTTTGCCACCAGATTTCCCACCCCTTCTTTCATTTCAAACAAAAATTCCAGACGATGCCAAATTCATTATCGCTAATTGCAAGGACGGCTCCAATACCCTTCGTTTGCGTTGTTCCCCAGCCTACTCCCGCGAAAACGAACAGGACGACATTACATTCAACGATGCTCAAATCACTCTTACCTTAGACAAAGGACTCAAAGAAAACAGCGATAAAACCTACTCTCCAATTCTATTTCCAGAGTATACGCTTGATGAAAACGGCGCCCCTTACGCCGGCCACCTCGACGACGACACTCGCGCTGTTTACAATAGCATGAAAACCGATGTTCAAAAAGCTGCCGCTACCATTCAGACCATGCTTAAGGATTTTTACGCCTAAACAAAAAGAGCTCTAACAAGACTGCCATCTTGTCAGAGCTCTTTTTTCAACGGTATGATTTTAAGAGCGCTTTTCGCTCGTCAGATACACGACGGCTTTCCACCGCTTTTTGAATGCTTTTTCGATGCACCCATTCCGGCATACGCCGTTCCGCAATCCACGGCAACGTCGCCTCCCACTGTTTGACAAGCGCCATACTAAAATACCAGGCCACACCCATGTTCACATAATATTCATCGCACGCACAAGCAGCTACCGCCGCCAGATCATCCTCCTCAAAATACACATCCAAACAGTGTTGCATCAGCATATTGATACCAAACCGCACCGTATATGGATGCGCCGCGTCCGCCAGCCAATGCGGAATAATGCTCCGCAACCGCGCCGGCTCTTTTTTAAAAGCCAACGGCGAAAAGCTATCACAATTCGCCCAATTGTCCACCATCGTCAAAAAACATTCCGTTTCCTGCACGCAATCATCAAAATCCTTCAGTGCCGCCACAAACATGCCATGGATATTCAACTCTTCCACATAATCATGATGCGTCATCGCCATGTACTCCACAATCCGCGGATCATTTTTGTAGCTTTTAGCTATCGCGCGCTGCACCGGCAAACGTACGCCAAGAATGCGCTCTGGCGAAATCGTCGGCACTAATTTCGCATGAAACGCCTTGTAGCCTTCATCCACATTTTCCAGAAGCCGATCACGAATTTCCCGTTCAATATCCATCATCATACCTCCGGCTCGCGCTCAAAATCTCGTTGAAAATAATCATCCAGCGGCACATCTTCAAAAACATGCGCCATATAATTCGACGCAAGCGCAACATATCGTTTCTTCGCTTCATCAAAAAGCGTTGCCAATCGCGGATTCGTCTTATCCGAAAGCACATCCTTCGGTCCCATAAAAATTCCACCCAGCGCCTCCTGCGCTCCAGCCAGACGCAACAGACTCTGATAAAAACGATACCGTCCATCACCCGGTGTTTGCAGCGCATTTTTTATGCGGCCAAAATCAGCAATCAGTGCCGCCACGTCACCAGCAGCGCCCAAGCCTGCCCCTTCATACAGCCGCCCAACTTTTAGTCGCGCGGCACGATCCACCGCAATACAACTGCCCAATGGAAAGCAACGTGGTTCCGCAGCACCGCAGCGCTCCAGCAGATAACGATCAAACTCCGTTTCCATGCGATGATGATTGTACGGCAATTCTTCCACCCAGCGGTCGATCGACGGATGGCAAGTGGAATCCAATGCAAAATGTCCAATCAGTCCGATCAAGTATGCCAAGGAACCGCTGTCCGGCCTTTTCCCACCGTCACCCTCCAGCGCCAGCAGGAGCTTTGCACAGGACGAATGGTGCAATTCACTCCCGATCTGCGCATATTTTTTCCCACGCAATCTCAGCAACTGATCAAAAAAATAAAAATCCGGACCTTGCAGGCCTATGTTGTATAAAGAACGGTGTGTTTTCACCACACGTCGTACCGAGTTATCAAATTGCCGCAGTGTATCAGCACCAAATAAATAATGAGCAAATATTGCAGGCATGTTTCGTCCTCCTTTTCGCCAATCTATACACATCATAGCACACGAACCGCACACTGCCAATTGCATAAAAAAATCTCGAGCTTTTCAGCTCGAGATTTCAGTTTATTTATCATCTTTTCCCAAGAAGCGCTCTGACAGAAAAAATACCAGTTTCCGAATTACAATGAATAGAACGACGAGCGCTACAACCTCTGTGAAAAAGATCGCCCACTCCATGCTAATCCAAGCACCAAGTATCATCAGAGCGGCCTCCTTTCTTAAAGAACAAGACTCATAGAATCCGTGATTTTCTTACGCAGTTCCAGGAAGTCATGACCAGTCAAATTTCTTGGTCGTGGAAGATCGACAACGTATTCACCGGCGAGATGGCTAGGCAGCTTACCATCGAGGATGATAATGCGGTCAGCCAGATAAATAGCTTCGTCAATGTTCGACGTTACGAACAAAATCGTACGTTTTTCTTCCTGCCATACACGTTCAATTTCAATTTCCATGAGGATACGTGTCTGCGCATCAAGCTGCCCAAACGGTTCGTCAAGGATCAACAACGTTGGCTCATTAACGTACGCACGAGCAATACCTACACGCTGTTTCATACCACCAGACAACTGGTTCGGATAGCTGTTTTCAAAGCCCGTTAAGCCAACAAGATCGATGTATTTCTGCGCCATTTTACGACGTTCTTCTTTTGGAACCCCTTTCAATTTAGGGCCCATTTCAACGTTCCCCATAACAGTACGCCAGAAGAACAAGGTATAACGCTGGAATACAAATCCAACTTTATCACTTGGACCATCCACTTCTTCGCCATTTACATAGACATGGCCGGTGGTAGGCGCTTCAAATCCAGCAATCAAACGCATCAGCGTACTCTTACCAGACTGCCCTGGCCCAAGAATAACGACAAATTCATTTTCTTTCGCATGGAAGTTCATCGTTGACAATACTTTTTTATCACCAAACTCTTTGGAGATATCCACGCACTCGATTATATTTGTGTGTTTCTCGTCCATGGACAAAGCCCCCTTTCAATCAGCGTCAAAGCGAAAGAAGTCAGGAAGGAAACGATACAAATCGTCAACATCCCAGCAATACACATTGCAGTGTTATCAATTCTCATACCCTGGTTAATAACGAACCCGAGACCACTTCTCGCACCAACCAGTTCCGCTGCAACCACGCATGTCCAGGAAGTAGACAACGCAATCTGCAAACCAGCGAAAATAGCAGGGATACAAGATGGCGCTGTAACCTGAAAATGTTCTTGCCAGTAAGAAGCGCCAAGATTTCGGATGCAGTCATACAATTCAGGGTCAACAAGACGAATCCCATTATAGGAGTTCAGAATCAGTGGAACCAATGCACCAATAAAGATAATGAAAATCTTAGAAGTTTCGCCAATACCAAACCACAGAATAGAAATAGAAATCCATGCGATAGGTGGCATTGGCTTGAAGAATTCAAAGATTGGACGAATGATCGCATTAGCTGTTTTATTAAAGCCCATCAATACCCCAATCGGAATACCGACAACCGCAGCCAATATGAACGCAATCATAACGCGACGGAAACTAATCCAAGTATGCATGATCAATGTGTTACCCGCCAATCTGGACTGGAACATATTGATCCATTCTGTAACAACTTCCCATGGGCGAGGCATCATCGAAGCGTCACCAACAACGACAATCAAGTCCCAGATGCCCAAAAAGAGAACAATGGAAATGACGTTTAAAACACGTTTATTACGCAAGGCTTTTTGTAACACATTACCGCCTCTGCGTTCAGAAATTGTTTCACTCATAATCAGGCACCTCCTT
The DNA here is from genome assembly GCA_937922955.1 of uncultured Peptococcaceae bacterium. Classification (GTDB taxonomy): domain Bacteria; phylum Bacillota; class Peptococcia; order Peptococcales; family Peptococcaceae; genus UMGS1590. The sequence goes on from CALAKO010000078.1 coordinate 11,215, forward strand.
ACTGACCTTTTCTGCTGCCCTTAACGAGCTGCTTTTCAATAAACCCTACGATAACAGTAATAACAACACCAGTCAGTGCGGTCAAAACCATCCCCAAAATGATCATATCCGGCATCAGGAGACGACGACCCATTTCGATAAAGAAACCAAGACCAGCGTTTGCACCAACCATTTCTGCTGCAACCAGGCAAGTCCACGCGGTAGCAAGCGCAACCTGCAAACCACCAAATACCATTGGCAAAGCAGAAGGCACGCATACATTTTTAAAGATTTCCCAACTACCGGCTCCGTAAGTCTTTGCCATACGAATGTACGTTGGATTCGTCATTTTGACACCGGAGCAGGAATTGATAACGCATGGTACCAACGCCCCGACAAAAATGATGAAGACCTTACTGAACAAACCAGTACCAAACCAAATGATGCAGAGAGGAATCCATGCAACAGACGGAATCGGACGAACGATTTCAAAAATAGGTCGAACCAGACCATCAAAGGTCGTAAACCAGCCCATTGCAAGGCCAAGAGGAATGCCAATGACCAAAGCCAAAATATAGCCAATCAAGGCTTCTTCCAAGCTCAAACCAATATGTCCCCAAATAATGGTGCCGTCAGGGTTTGGATTCGATAATTTATCAATAAATAGCGAGATAACCTGCGTTGGCGACGCCAACAAATGCGGCGAAACAAGTTCTGCGCGCACAATACCTTCCCAGAACAGCAGGAATACGCAGATAGAAATCAGGGAAATTATCGTATAGAAACTTTGCTTTTTTTCTGTACGTTTCAATTTTTTATTGCTCGCCATATTTACACCTCCACTCAAGATTTTTTGCTTTCCACCCAGAAAGCAGGAGTGTCTTATGTCACGTTCACTTTTGAAGAAAGAAAGGGGAGTCTATCAAAATTAAGACTCCCCTCCACCCTTCTTATACAAAATTATTTCTTTGCTTCTTTAATTTCAATGGCTTTTTCGAGGAAGGAAGAATCGATGCAATATCCTTTATCTTCGAGCTGCTGTTTTTCTTCAGGAGTGTACTGACCCTGAGATACGAAGTAGTCTGCTGCACCTTGTAACGCTTTGAGCAGTTCGCCACTATTCAGCATTTCTAACTGATCTTCAAGACTAGGGATATCATGAGATTTGATATCTAATGCAGCATTTTCTTCAGTTACCTGCATAGCAGCCCAATCAGTGAAGAAGCTGGAGATTTCGCCAGCCATATCAGTACCTTCCGCATTGAAGCGGTCTGCACCTTCACTCATCATAGCAAGCATGCTAGCGATTGCATCAGGATTTTCTTCTGCCATCTTTGGATCAGCAACCCAAAGCATCAAGCAAGTAGAACCAACTTGTTCAGCTGTAGCAACTTCCTGCCAACCTTTTTCCAAACCAGTGTAAAGGAATGGAGCCCAGAGAACGAGGTAATCCCCTTCGCCAGATTCAAATGCAGCAATCGCCTGAGCCTGTTCGAGGTTACGTACGGTTACGTCCGCTTCAGTAAGACCAAACTGAGCAAGATAGCCGGACAAAGTGTAAGTACCAGTGGATACAGTAGTGGTCAGGAAGGTTTTGCCCTTCACATCTTCAGCAGTACCATAGGTACCATTTTCGTTCTTAGTGTTGAAGATCGCATCGCCTTCACGTGCCAATACAGCGTTTGCACGAGATTCGTCAGAAGATACACCAACGATTGGGGTGTCATAACGAAGCGCAGACATCAGAGTAGGAACAGAACCATTACTCATGATAGCAAGCTGGTTGGCTGGAACCGTCTGAACCATAGGCATCCCGGAATCGAAATATTCCATAGTCATGTTGATGCCATATTTTTCCTGGATGGATGGATCGGTCATAGTTGCGTAATACGCTGGCCACGCATCGATCTGACCCTGGAACCCACCAGACACTGTTAAGACTTCACCTTCGCCGCTTGCGGAACCACCGCCGCCACCGCCGCCGCAACCAGCAAGCGTACCCAATAAAGCGACTGATAAAACGACAGCTGTTGCGACTTTCCAAGTTTTTTTGTGACGTTTCATAAGAAACACACTCCCTTCATTTTTTACCTTTTTATTTTTATGCCCAAGTGTTCTTACCACCACTTGATGGCATCGGTAACATAGTTACGCAATTCAACAAAATCATCTGCCAATGCATCGCGAGGTCTCGGCAAATTAATCGGAATAGATTCTTTAATCGTTGTTGGCTTGTTGGTCAATACCAAAATACGTTCTGCAATATATACCGCTTCTTCAACATTGTGAGTAATGAAAATAACCGTATTATGCAGTTCCTGCCAAATTCGTACCAATTCATCTTCCAAATAGAAACGCAGTTTCACGTCCAGCTGCCCGTAAGGTTCGTCCATAAGCAGCAGATCCGGATCTGTTGCAAATGCTCTCGCAATAGCAACACGCTGTTCCATACTGGATGAAATCTGAGCAGGATAGAGATCCTGGGTCTGAGTTAAACCAACAAGTTCCATTACCTCTTGAACTTTCTTTTCAATCTTATCCTTTGGCCACTTTTTAATTTCCATACCATAAGCAATATTTTCTTTTACCGTACGCCAAGGCAGACAGGATGGTTCCTGAAATACGAACGAAATACTGTGCTTTCTTGGGTCGGCTGGTTCACCGTCAATGAGAACTTCCCCTTCACTAGGCACATACAATGTTGACAGCAGGTTCAAGAATGTTGTTTTCCCGCAGCCAGTAGGACCTACAATGACGAGGAACTCACCTTTTTTTACGGTGAAGTTGATGTCATTCAATACCAACAAATCGCCGAAACGCTTCGTTAAATGATTGACAACAACTTTATCTTGTCTCGTGTCTTCTCCCATACGTCCACTTCCATTCTTTAATAGTATTAGAATAATGAGTGCTACGATTGCCACGAACGACGATAAGCAACTTCTTATAGATAAGTCCGTCTTATTTTCTTTATAAATTAATATTGCAAAACAAGCACAAAACCATTTGC
>CALAKO010000079.1 GCA_937922955.1 uncultured Peptococcaceae bacterium
GCATATTTTTCTACAAAAAATGAAAAAGCAAACCAACAAACTGGATTGGATCTTAAATGCTTTGTTTAAAATGGTTGAATTGGAGCAAGGGGCTGTGGTATTTGATTCACAGCCATTAGCAATCCGTGCAACGTTGGCTGAAGCGGTAGGTGCAACCTTAGATAAGGCAGAAGCAAAGAAAATAAAGATCAGTGTTGAACCATTTGTCGACTGCTTCCTTTATCATAATCGCAAATGGACGACGGAAGTTTTTGTGAACTTAATTGAAAATGCAATTAAATATACGCCGGTCGGTGGTCAGATCACGATTACCGTTGAACCGTTTGAATTTTATTCAGCTATTCATATTACGGATAATGGTATTGGCATACGATCGGAAGAACACACCGCCATCTTTCAGCGTTTCTATCGAGGTAAGGACGTTGAAAATATCGAAGGATCTGGAATTGGATTGACGTTATCACGAATGATCTTAGAGAACGAAAAAGGATATATCACGGTGGATTCTGAACCGGGCAAAGGCAGTACGTTTAGTGTTTTCTTACAAAACTGTCATAAATAACTGGCAGAGCTGTTCATGCCTTGTCATATTTACCTGCTAAGATGGTTTTAATCAAAGAAAGGAGTGACATTTATGGATATCTTGCAGGTACAACATCTTTATAAATCATATGGAGAAAAAGCGACTGCTGTACATGCGTTGTCTGACGTTTCATTTTCGGTGCAGCAGGGAGCGTTCATTGCCATTGTAGGCACGTCCGGTTCTGGCAAAAGTACCCTGCTTAATATGATTGGCGGGCTGGATACTCCGGAACGTGGTTCAATTGTGATTCGAGATCACGAACTATCAACACTTTCGCGAAAAGAGCTGACGATTTTTAGACGACGATACATAGGCTTTATTTTTCAAAATTATAGCCTCATGCCAGTGTTGAATGTATACGACAATGTGGTGCTGCCAGTGACCTTTGACAAAGGTCGCCACGTGGATCATGCATTTATTAAAACACTGCTTCAGGATCTCGGCCTTTGGGACAAACGCAAACGGTATCCAAATGAGCTTTCTGGTGGTCAGCAGCAACGCGTGGCCATTGCGCGGGCGTTGGCAAATAAACCAGCGCTGATTTTGGCTGACGAACCAACCGGAAACCTCGATTCCCGTACAACGATTGATGTCATGGGTTTGCTTAAAGAGAGCTGTCGTGCGTATAAACAAACCATGCTCATGGTGACACATAATGAAGCGCTTGCACAGTCGTGTGATCGCATCATCCATATTGAGGACGGGCGTATTGTGCATCAAAAAGGTGGTGAGTAAGATGACCACCTGGAAGTTGGCATTGGCCTATTTAAGGCGTGAGAAAAAACAGACGCTGGCACTGTTTGTAGGAATATTGTTGTCTGCTGCTTTGCTCACTGGTATAGGCTCATTGTTTGTCAGTGGCTTGGACGCAGCAAAGGAGAATGCACGTCTTGAATATGGAGACTGGCATTACAGCATGCGTTCTGACATGCCCTGGTATGAAGAATTTACAGATGATCCGACCGGTGAAGGCTTTGAGCTGGAGAAGTATGGTATTGAGACGGTGCGAAAAGCCATCGAAGAACCATTTGCCATTCAATATGTGAGCGCCGATGCTGGGTACATGACAATAATGGGACGGACTCTTTTGGAAGGGAAGATGCCGCAAGCGAACAACGAGATTGCGATGGATCGGCAGACGCTACGAAACTTGGGCGTGCCTGCAGAGCTTGGCAGTCAAGTGCACCTAGATGGAGAAGTTTTTACGCTTTGTGGGATTGTGGATGAAACGCCGGAAAAACTGAGCGAGCAGATGGGCGATTTTATGCAGGTGTTTGTTGGTCCGGACTTGGATTATGGAACAAATGGCAGCTTTATTTATCTGAAATTTGATGAATCAAAAGCTGTGGTTGATCAGATTGCGGCATTTTCTGGTAAGTATCACATTGATGGCAGCAAAATCGTTCGTAACAACGGACTTTCC
>CALAKO010000080.1 GCA_937922955.1 uncultured Peptococcaceae bacterium
CTGGAGCGACTACGTTTGGTGACATAGACGGACAAAATCAACATTTTGTCTCTTTCCGTAGAAAATATTCAATTCCGAATATTCAATATTAATTATTACAATCATCATGTTGTCATGTAATCGTCCTGTTTTTGGCCGAGCTGAAGTAAGGGTCATCAATTTATATTTAGGTGGCCCTTTTTCTCATACGTAAAATCCTTATATCTCTTTACGATAACTACATATTTATGGTATAATTTCTTTAATTCATTACAAATGTTGTTTTTTCTTTTTAAAAACAGACAAAATGTTGATTTTGTCCGTCTATGTCACCAAACGTAGTCGCTCCAGCTGTTGTCGGTGTTCGGCGCCACTAGTGAGAAGGTAGATTCGGGTAGTTTCTACAGAAGAATGGCCAAGCACATCAGCCAGGCGAACGATGTCTTTGCAGGCAGTATAGAATACCGTCGCAAACAGGTGACGCAAATTATGCGGAAAAACTTTTCGCACATCGATGCCAGCGCGCTTCGCCAAGGCTTTCATGTCGGCCCAAATTTGTTTCCGTGACAGGCTTTTACCACCAGTGGTGAGAAAGATCTCTCCACTGGTGATTTTTTCTTTTTTGGCAAAAGCGAGCAGCTTCTTACATAATTTCTGCGGCAGCAAAATCACACGCACCTTGCCTTTGAGCATGATTTCTGCTTTGCCACATTGTACGGCCTCTACGGTAATATATCGAAGTTCTGATACGCGAATGCCACTGGCACAGATGGTCTCCATCACCAACGCCAAGCCTCGCTTATGACCAGCATACGCAGTTTGCACGAGTTGCTCATACTCTTCACGGCTGAGCTCTCGGCTGGCATCACGAAACAGGCGCCGCTGAACCTTTAAATAACTGCTGTGGCAATCGTGCCACCCTAGCATGCGAAACAGACCATTGAGGGCGGCTAATTTTGAATTGATGGTTGCTGGAGCCAAGCGCTGGTGAAACAAGGTATTTTTCCAGGCAGATACCTGGCTTCGATCAATCGGTTCTCCATGAAGCCAGATCATAAATTGTCGGATGTCTCTCAAATATTTATCGATGGTTCCTTCACTGTGTTCTTCCTGTTGCAAATAGTTCCGATATTGCTCCAATTGTTCACTCCCTAAATATCGCTTCATGTTTCTCATCTCCTAAAAATGTTTTTTCTTTCAGTTTACCATTTCTTTCGCAATTACATAACAAAGCATTTTTCTATGAAAATTATTGAAAAACGCGAAACCATTTTGGACCCGCGTTGTCTTGCAAAACGATGTCTTATTTTGGAAATAAAAAAACAGCCTCTCCGAGGCTGTTTTTATTTTTATCGAGTACGAACAAAGAGCATGTCTTTGCCAATAAAGAGCAACACCCAAGCCACCACTACAAGAGAAATCAGTGGCTGCCAGAGCCAGTATACCCCAAACAGAGTGTGGCACCAAAGCACATAGGCTCCCAAAGCAAAGCTTAGAATCACAAGCGCCCACCAGGCAAAATGTGAAAGCACGCGCGGCATTTTCCGGGTGACGTCATCAATTTGTTTTTGCAGCATCCGTTCACGAAGCTGGGCTTCGTCGAGCACGGCATTGTTATCATCGTCGACCTCTTTTGCGGCTTCGGCCGCTTCCCGTGCTGCCAAATTGCGCGTACGCCACAGTGTTGGCACAGCAAGCAGCAAACAGCCCACAGCAAGACCGAGCCCAATCATCATCAGGACAACAGCGCTCTTCCCCCATGGCACCATTGGACGGTACACCATTTGCAGCCAAAAATCAATCCCTGGCAGTTTTCCAAGGGCGAGGCACATTTCCAGCACCAGCAAGAGCAGGGCAGACAGCGGCACGATCATTGTGCCAAAGAGGCGGAAGTGCATGTAAAGGGCCGTCACCACCAGTGCCAGCGCGAAAATGCACCAAGCACCACCGCTTGTGAGCGCATCGCCGCGCACACACACGATCACCAAACGCACGATCATGACGACGGCAGTCAGCAGGTAGAGCAGACTCATCACAGCACCAGCCTGCCAAACATGCATCCATTCGCTAACGGACCAAGCAATCAGCACCAGTGCCAGACAAACCACAATGATGTAGAAAAGAACGGTCATCAGCATGCGTCATCCCCCTTTCTTCTCACTGCAGGAATGGCACTCAAACCAAGGCTAATGGCAAACAAAATACCACCAATCCAGATCAAATGCCGGAACCAGTCGTATTGCACAAGAAAGACAATGTCGCCAAAACCTGCCTGCATTGGATGAATGGCAATGCCGTCGTATTGCATCGGCTCGCTCTGGCTAATGGTTTCATGAATGGAGACCTGATCAGGACGAGTCAGCACCACATCAAAGGTCGCATCTTCCAGGGTCGTTCCCTCTGCCGAGTCGCAGGAAAAGGTGTAGCCATCCATTCCCAGACCAACCAATTCGGCCGATGCTCCCGGTGAAACACCAACAACCAGACTGTTGCTCCACAAGGACGAACCAAGGCCGCCAACGAGCACCAGAAGCAACGCCACATAGAGCAGCGATTGAACCACGCCTCTGAAGCTGCGATCTTTCAACAAGGTTAATGCCAACACCGCCAGCAAATCAAGGGCGGTGAGCGCTCCTAATACCAGAGAAACAGGAGTTGGAATGATGCCGCCAGGCACCGCGCAAATGCATAAAATCGTCACAGCAAGCAAGACCGTGCCTGCCAGACGCAAATATCGTTGTATCGCCACAAAATCGCTCTCCTCTCACCATGAATATATAAAAATTATGCTGGAATCCCCATAAGATGTCAAGGGGTATCCGCCATTCTTCAAAAGCACTCAAACAGCGGCGCCACGTGATGTTCCGACGCAGCCGACAGGGCTTGAAGCCGCGCCTGCAGCGTAGCTTCGTCATAGAACACTTCTTCCATCACCAAGCCATCGGCCGGTGCTGTAGGACCAGCCTTGCTGCGGTCCCGCGTTGCCAGCGCATCGTCGATGCAGCTCAATGGCCGCCGTCCCAAAGCAATGTCCGTGGCCGTGCCAACGAGGTTGCGCACCATCTTGCGCAGGAAGCCGTCGCCGACAAAGTGAATCTGCCACCAGGCTGGGTGACGCTCGTCTACGCAAAGCTTTGCCAAATAAAGGGTGCGCTCAAACGTTTTAACGGTAGCCCCGCGGCCACAAAACCCTTCGAAATTATGAGCTCCTGTCATTTTCTGCAGGGCTGCTTCAAAAAGCCCGCGATCCATCGCAAGGGGAATATGCGTAAAGTAGCCATGGCCCAAGGCTGGCGGCGTCTGGGCATTGAAAATGCGATAGCTGTACCACTTGCCAATGGCGCTTTTGCGAGCGTGAAACGTTGGCGCTACAATCTCCGCCTCGCTCACCACCAGATACGGCGGCAAGGCACGATTCAGCGCGTAGCAAAGTCGTTCCGCCGGAATGTTGCGGTCCATGGTAAAATGCGCCACCTGCGCTCGAGCGTGAACACCGGCGTCGGTGCGTCCAGCACCATGAATCTGCACCGGTGTTTTAAAAAGTGTGGTCAGCGTTTCTTCTAAAAGGCCCTGCACCGTCACGAGGTTCTCATCCGACTGGCGCTGAAAGCCGGCAAAGCTGGCACCGTCGTAACTCATTGTCAATTTATAGACGCTCACAGAATCACCATCCTGGAAAGACCAGCTACAACCAAGATCGCCACTAATATCACACCCGCTACACGGTCGCGGCCAGCGTAAGACAGTTCGTGCAGACGCGTGCGTCCTTCACCGCCATGGTAGCAACGCGCTTCCATAGCCATGGCCAACTCGGTAGCACGGTTAATCGCACTTAAAAAGAGCGGCACGAGAATTGGCAGCAGTGCCCGCGCGCGATTCATCAACCCGCCTTCGTCAAAGGAAGCGCCGCGCGCCGTCTGCGCTTTCATGATTTTGTCGGTTTCATCAATCAACGTTGGAATAAAACGCAAAGCAATGGTCATCATCATCGCCAGCTCATGCGCCGGAACACCCACACGCTTAAATGGCGACAGCAGGTTTTCCACGGCGTCTGTCAAGACAATCGGCGTGGTCGTCAGCGTCAATGCGCTGGTGGTCATGACCAGCAGCACCAAACGTGAGCACATAAAAATGGCCAGTCGCACGCCTTCGGCGGTGATGTGAAGAATCCCCCATTGCCACAGAATGGTGCCAGGTGTTAAAAAGATCTGAATGCCAGCTGTGAATATTAAAATAAAGAGCAGTGGACGAATCCCTTTTATATAGAACTTCATCGGCACCTGACTCAAATACAGCATGGCAAACACAACCACCGCTGCGTAAACCAGGCCAACCCAGTTGTTGACCAAAAACAGTGCCACCATAATTGCCAGCATGCCAAAAATTTTCGTGCGCGGATCCAACCGGTGCAGAATAGAATTGCCCTTCACATACTGACCAATTGTAATGTCTTTCAGCATGAGCGGCCCTCCTTTCGCTTTGCCAGCGCCTCATCCAGGATGCGGCAGGCATCGTCTACATTGAGCGCATTGGTGGCCACATCCAGACCGTTTTTCTTTAACGCACGCAGAAGCGCCATCACGGAAGGAATACCAAGATGGATGCTTTCCAGTAAATCGGCCTGAGCAAAAACGTCCTCAGTACGGCCTTCCGTCACCTTGGTGCCTTTGTTCATGACAATCATGTAATTCGCGAATCGCGCCACATCGTCCATGCTATGACTGACAAGGATGATGCTCATATCGCTCTTTTGATACAGCTGGTAAATGGACTCCAGAATGTGGTCGCGTCCAAGCGGATCCAACCCGGCAGTTGGTTCGTCAAGTATCAAATAACGGGGACGCATGGCAACAATGCCG
>CALAKO010000081.1 GCA_937922955.1 uncultured Peptococcaceae bacterium
TATATATATATATATTGTTATTCGGACGGGTGGATGGGAGCGTGCAGATTGATTGGGATGCACATGAAAAATCCGCTAGGTGACAGCGCTGAGGCTGTTTTGCTGCGCAAGAAAAGCGCCTCCCGAAGGAGGCGCCCGATGTTCTGCAATTACGCCATTTTATTTTCAATGAAGCGTTGGAGAATGGTCCCTTCGGGACTAGCGCATGCCAGGCACAGCATCTTTGTCGCTTCCTGGCAGATGAAGCGATCGTATATTTGCTGGCCTTGTATGCGCGCGTCGCTGCACCTGGGGGACAGATGTTCTTACGCCATTTTATTTTCGATGAAACGCTGCAAGATAGCAGCCACTTGGGTTCTTGTTGCGGTGCCTTGAGCGCCCAGGGTGTTGTTGTCTATGCCGGTGATGAGGCCTTGTTGAACGGCCCAGATCATGGCGTCGCTGGCCCAGCTGCTGATGCTGTCGGCGTCGCTGTAATCGCCAACGGTGCCTTCTACAGCAGGACTGCCAACGTAGCGATAGAGCATGGCGGCCAGCTGTTCGCGGGTCATGGAGTCATTGGCCATGGTGCCGTCGGAGATGCCATTTTCAATGGCCCACTGCTGAGGGCCAGCGTACCAGTCGCTGCCAGATGCGCCTTTGGTGTCGGCGCCTTCATAGCGAGCCAGCACGCTCCAGATCATGGCGCGGGTCATCTGCCCTTCTGGAGAGAATTCGCTTTCGCCAGTGCCAGCGAACAGCTCGCGGCTGGTGGCGAAGTCAATCGCCGATGCGCCCCAGTAATCAGAGGTAACATCATCGAAGGACTTGCTGTTGTCCACGACTTTGATGGTTGCGCCATCGGTCAGGGCGACGGTGATGCCGCCATCGCTGGTAACGGTGTCTTTGATGACTTCTTCGGTACCGTCAGCGTGTACAAGAATGGCCACCGTGCCAGGGGTGACGTCCTTCACAGGCACTTCTACCTTGGTGGCGTCCTTGGAAGGCAGGTTCACGGTTACGGTTGGGGCCTCGGATTTGTCGGTTGTCACAGACAGCTCTGGCATAGGCAGCGCCACAGCGCCGCCGTTGGCATTGTTCACGGCTTCTTCTGTCAGGGTGACGTCGGCCTCAACCTTGCCATCGGTGCCGACGGTGGTGGTGGAAGATGAGCCGTCTTCCTTGGTGATGGTGGTTGTGGTGGAGCCATCAGGATTGGTGACGGTGTCTTCACTGTCGGTGTTGTCGTTGTCACCTGGTTCCTCTGGATCTGGCGTTGGAGTGACGTTGCCGCCGCCATCGCCATCGGTGTTCTTGTTCACCACTTCGTAATAGCCGTTTTCGAGCGTACGAATGGTGTAGTCTTGCGCCAGATACTGGCTTGGGTCGGCGTCGTAAGTCCCGGCGGAAATGCTCAGGGAAGCGCTGTCGCCGACAGTGAGGTTGGCAAAACCGGTCACAGTGACGGCTTTGTCAATGGTCAGCGCGGACGTCAGCGTTTCGGCAGCCGTCACCTGAATGGTGTCACCGTTAGTGGCATCGGCCAGCGCTTTTTCAAAGGTGTAGCCGTCGGAGGCACCTACCACAAAGGCGCCTTGTTTCGCTTCGGTTTTGCTCAGCTGGTTTTGCACGTAGGCGCCATTGTTGCCGCTGCTGAGAGCGGTGGTTTTACCAGCGTAGTTGTTGGTTTCGTTATTGTTGCTGATGATGCAGATGTCTACGGCGTTGTTCGCAAAAGTGTTGCCGGTCAGGGTGATGGTGGCATCGCCGGTGATTACCCAGCCGCGGGTGTTGTCCACCATGTTATTGGTGATGGTGCCGCTGCTGTTGTTGATGTAACCTGGCTGACGCAGGTGCCTGAAGGTGTTGCCGGTGATGGCGATGTTTTCAGCGCCTGCCTGTACGGTGATCGCGCGGCTGGTTTCCTTATCGCTCAAGTTGAATTGACCGGTGAAGGCGCAGTTTTCAACGGTGCTGTTGCTACCCATCGTGACGATTTGATTCATGGCTTTTGTGTTGAGATTGATGGTGAGCCCGTTCAGAGCAGCACCGTTTGATAAATTAAAAGATTCGCCTGTTGAGGATGCTGTCACTGTCACGCCATCGTTTGCAGTGATGGTCAGTGGGCGATTGATTGTGACCGTGCTGTCGATGGTGATGTCATTTTGAATATGAATGGTGTCGTTGTCCTGCGCAGCAGCAACGGCTTCCTGTAGGGTGGCATAACTGGTGCCATTCACAGTGATGGCGGCTGGTGCGTAGGCAATGGCTTTGCCAAGGCTTTCCGCATTCACTTTGCCAAAGCCTTTTGCATGGATGGCGAATTTGCTGCTATCGCCGCCAGCGTTTGAAAGGTCGCTATTGTCAACGTAGATCAGATCCACGCCGTTCAACGTGGCATTCGATGCGTCAAAAGAACTTTTGCTGACATCGTTGATGTTGCTGCCCCAGCCGACGTTAATCACATCATCCCAGCCATTGCCGGAAAGAGTGAAGGTGCCGGTTGCTGTCACTTCCGAAGCGTTGACCAAAAGGCCAAAGCCATCCATGTTGTTTAGGTTGACATCGTGCAGGGTCACGCCGGTGGATTTATAGACGTTGATGCCGTGCTTGGTTTGTCCATCGTCTGGACGGGTGACGGTCAGATTCTGAATGGTGACGCCGCTGGCACCATTGATACCAATGGCGTTGCCGTTGGTATTGTTGCTGTCAACCGTCAGCGTGTGGTTCTGCCCATCGATAGTGATGTTGTTTTTATCGATGGTAATGGCCGCTTCATTGGCAGCAACCGACGTGTCCACCGTCAGATTGCTTTGCAGCTGAATGGTGTCACCTGCTTTGGCGGCGTTGATGGCAGCTTGTAAGGTTGTATAGGTATTTTGCTGTCCGTCATCGTCCTGGGCGGCAGCGTTTACATAGATGATGTTTTCAGAGGCTTCCGCCACAGGCGCCGTATTAAGCGGGCGTGTGGTTGAACCTTCATCAGCAAACGCGGCGATTGGAAGGGATGTTGTCAATAACATTGTCGTCAGGACAAGGCTGGCAACCTGTTTTTTTGATCGAAATAACATATTTTTTCCTCCATGATTTGTTTCCGAGTCGTCCATTTGCTTTACTGTGATGCTTTCTCAAACACCACCTCCTTAGTGGGAATTTTCGGGGACAGTTTATCATAGTCTATATAGAATGTAAATAG
>CALAKO010000082.1 GCA_937922955.1 uncultured Peptococcaceae bacterium
CATGACCACTACGGCAATAACGATGGCATCACTTTTTGGCATTTTTGGTAATTGCAAAAAAGATTCAAAATCAAAAGTTGAAATGGATACTGTGATCATCACAGCCACCAAAGCCGCTAGTGGAATTTGCACCAAAATGTCTTTCAACAAGAAAATCAGCACCAGCAGGAACGAACCGGAAACAAAATTGGACAACCGGCCACGGCCTCCAGAGTTGACGTTAACGATGGCTTGACCAATCATGGCACAACCACAAGTACCGCCAAACAGACCAGACACCATGTTGGCGATGCCCAAGCCGCAGCACTCCCGATTGCGGTCACCTTGGCTGTCGGTCATCTCATCAATTACTTGTGAGGTGAGCAGTGTTTCTACCAAACCTACTAGAGCCATAGATATGGAGTAGGGAAGAACAATTTTCAAGGTCTCTGCAGAAAATGGCACCGCTGGTACATGGAATGTTGGCAACGCCGCTGTGATTGCGCCCATGTCGCCGATGGTTCTCACCGGTGCATCAAACGCAATCGCGACCGCAGTAACGACAACCACTGCTACCAGTGTGGAAGGGACTGCCAGTGTAACATGTGGAAACAGGTAGATAATAGCGATCCCCAAAGCAACCAGCGCAAACATTGGCCAGCTTTCTCCCTCGAAATTTCCCAACTGTGATAGGAATATTAAAATGGCCAACGCATCCACAAAGCCAATTTGCACACTGTGCGGAATGTATTTCAAAAGGTTGCCCACTTTGAGCAGCCCAAGAAAAAACATGATCACACCACAGAGAATCGTTGCAAACATTAAATATTCTGGCCCATAATCACGCACAAGGCTGACAATAATCAGTGCCATTGAACCGGCTGCTGCAGAAATCATCGCTGGGCGCCCACCAAGAAACGCCATCAGTACGGTCAGCCAAATAGACGCGTACAGGCCCATCATGGGACTGATTCCTGCCACAATACAAAAGCCAACCACTTCTGGAATGACGGCAAACGACGATACCATTCCCGCCAATACATCACCCTTTATATTGCCAAACCATTCTTCCCGCTCTTTACGAATATCCACCTGAATCCGATCCTTTCATAACAACCATATAAAAACGGACATCTATATCTTTATACATGTATACAATTAACCATCATCCTTTAAAATTTATTATAGGTACTATTTTCTTCGTTGACTATCAGTTTAGCGTTGTACATCTCGTCAGCTTCAAATATTAGTTGTAACGACCGCATACTAGACGCCTACAAGACAAAAACGCCCGATTTTGGCACAGACCAAAACCGGACGTTCAAAAATCTTTTCGTTTTATTGTGTAATTGGCTCAAGCTTTTTATCATTGATTTTGATGCTTGTTGTATTATCCACCGCATCTGGTTCCAAGGCCGGATCTTCTTCGCGGGCACGCACTTTCTGCAACGAATGAATCGCCACTTCCAGCATCCCGTAATCCGGCTCGGCTGTTGTCAGCTTTTGCAGCTGCAAGCCTGGCCAAGCAATCAGACGCACCCAGCCTTTGTCCATGTGTTTGCCACAGAAGCGCAGCACTTCGTAGCTGACGCCAGCAATAACCGGCAGCAAAATCACACGTGAAAGCAGCCGCCAAGCAAAATTCTCCACTCCCACAAGTGCAAAGACAAAAATACTGATCACCATTACAATGAAAAGAAAACTTGTGCCGCAGCGTGGATGCAGACGTGTATGCTTCATGGCATTTTCTGGCGTCAATTCTTCACCGGCTTCGTAGCAGTGAATCGTTTTGTGCTCAGCGCCATGATACTGAAACACGCGGCGAATTTCCTTCATCCGTGTAATCAATAGCAAATAAAGCAAGAACACAGCGACACGCACAATGCCTTCAAATATATTCTGCAAGAAATTACCAGGAATCAAAGGCTGCAAAAAATGCGCAATCACAACTGGCAGCAAGAAAAACAATAGCACGCCAAGTCCCAAAGAAATGGCCAACGTCACCGCAATTTCCAGCGGAGAAAGTTCCTCCTCTTCCTCGTCTTCAGCAAGAGAAACGTTTGTCGACCAGACAATGGCCTGCATACCACCAACCAGTGAATCGATCATGCTGCACACACCGCGCACCAGCGGCAATCCAAGAAATTTGTTACGCTGAGACAGAAGCATAAATTCTTCAACTTCTGAAACAATGCGGCCATCTTCCAGGCGCGCGCACATTGCTTGGGTATGCTTGCCGCGCATCATAACACCTTCAATCAGTGCTTGACCGCCATACGAGTTTGCCATGACTGTCTCCTTTCCACGTTGTTTATTCTATCATTCGTTGGATGATGCATTGTCATTCTGTGCCATCCAATCTGGCACAGAAATGACACTATTATCATCAGAATTCAAATCAATACACTCCGCTGCTGACAACGATTGAGCACCGTCCAAAGTAAGCAAGTAACTATAGAAACGTGCAGTCAGCATCGTCACCGCACCAGCTGTTGGTGTTGCCTCCATATCACTGAAATAGCTTTCCAACTCGTCGGTCATAATGCCACGCTCTTTGAGAGCTTGCATATAGACGTCGTTGTCATTTTCCAGTGTGTCGGCACCTTCAATTTCAATGCAAGCGCGGGCCATGGTTCCAATAATCTGACGTGTCGGCACGTTTTCATTGACATAGATTTTTTCGCTCAGCTCAAAGCCAGCTTTCTTCACTGCATTGTTAACCATGTTCTGATAGCGGTTCATGGTAATAGCATCATCCAGGTAGTAATTGTTGTCATATCCGCCATCCAATACACCAAGGCTGCGCAGAACTTTCACCCCTGGATATGCCCAATGATCCATCACGTCTTCATGGGTTTGCGTATGATCCAGCTTGGCGCCCTGATCGACCAGCAGATCCTGAATCATGGAAATGGCTGCACTGTTATCCACTAAATCGCGCGGCGTCTTATCCAACGCCTTAGCAACAGCGACCGCTACGCCTGCTGCCTCACCACAAGCCATACCTGTTGGCACGATACGTGCTGAACCAGCTGCCAAAGAGGTGTACCCAGCTGCACGGCCAACAATAAGCAATCCATCCACGTTCTGTGGCACCAAGCTCTTATAGCCAATCGCATACTGGTCCGGATAGCCGACAACGGTGCCATAAGTCTGTGTTTTTGTTGGCTGAACGTCTACAGGGTATGCCGTCACACAGATGGCGTCTTCCTGCCAACGGTTTTCCAACACATCATCAATCGTCAAATTGTATTCACAAGTGATATGACGGCTTTCACGCACATACAAGTCCTCGGCGGTGCCGACCAACTGACAGTCGTCAAAGCCCCAGAATTCTTCCTGCAGGTATGGAATAATATTTTCCAATTCTGCCTCAGCACGCTCAATGCCTTCTTCACGGCTGGCTTCATCCAAAGGATCAACATCAAAAATCAGCAACGCATTAACCAACACATCGCCATTGTCCTGAAGAGCCATATTGAAGCCACGCAAACGCATGGCGCTGTCTTCTGGCTCATAAGCGTAACCTTCATCGCTGAAGCCCCACGCCGTATTGCCGCTGACGCCCATGCTCGTCGACTTGTTGAAGAGCTCACCAATGCCACGCTTAATCGTCAGATAGCGCGTCATGCTGTCCCAGTTCACACCAGAAAGGCGGAACACCAACGTCACACCCATTTCACGGTCACGCTCGCCAATGTCTTCGCCGGCGTAGGTATACGGAGCACCAGCAGCGGCTGCTACGTCACCATCTTGCGTCGCGTCAATGACATATGGTGCACTATAGGTAACTTCCTGCCCATCTTCCAGCACCGTTACGCCAGTAATGGTGGTTCCGTTCATCACGGGTGCCTGGAACTCAGCATTGTAACGCACCGTGATGTTTTCTTCGGCCGTCAGCATGTCCTGAAACACATTGGCCGCATTGACAATGTCAAACCCACTGCCGCCGACGGCGTTGACAAATTCTTCATAAATGCCGCCAACCAAGGTGGTGCCGTCACGTGTTTCCGGCACATCAATAAAGTTTAATGCCCCCAGCGTATACAGCCCGCCTGGCGTACTGTCCTTGGACAAAAGCAGAGTCTTCATGCCATTACGCGCTGCAGACACAGCAGCCGCAATCCCTTCCGGATCAGAGCCTACAACGATCACATCGTAATCGCTGTCTGCCGTTCCTTCATTGGTAAACTGAGGCAACGATTCCACTTCGCCAGTGGATTCTGTCCCACTGCTGCATCCTGAAAAAAGCATGGTCACGATGAGCAGCATCGCAATCAATACAGTTGTCTTTTTCTTCATTTTTTACTCCTTTAACAAACACTCGCTGGTATACTGTTTTCCACTGCGGCGCACCGTTTCAGATGCCAACACATCAATGGAATCCAACACATCGGGGTCGTCGATGGGTAAATCACGTTTCAAAACCGAAAGCTCTGTGCAGCCAAGAATGAGGCACTGCGCACCCTGAGCCCGCAGCGCATTAGCGACAGCGTCAAATTCACCGCGTGACACAGGCTTGCCTGCTTTCACACCGTCGTAAATCATATGCATCAGCGCCGCTTGGTGATCATCGTCAGGCACCACATAATGCAAGCCGGCCTGTTCCGCATATTTCTGATACGTGCCAGTGACAATCGTACCAGTTGTCGCCATGATGCCAACACAGTGCAAATCCTCAATGCGATTTTTTGCATAGGCAATGGTTTCCTCTACAATGTTGATCACAGGAACCTCTACCGCCTGCTGCAGCTCATCATAAAAATAATGGGCCGTATTGCATGGAATAACAATGAATTCACAGCCAGCTGCTTCCAAACGCTTGGCATCCTCCACCATGACAGGCAGAGGATTGTCTTTGGACTGCTCAGTGATGAACGCTGTACGATCAGGTATGTCGCAATCGTTAAACACAAGCATATTAATATGCTCCTGATCACAGTTCGCTTCTGTCATTTCAATTACGCGTTGCATATAATATACCGTCGCCATCGGCCCAACACCGCCGATGACCCCAACAGCCTGTCTCATGGTGGTCACTCCCTTATTATTGTTCACACATGACTCTCATTATACCCTATGATGTCTTAGAAACACAAGTCACCCAACAGGCAAACCAAGTATAGAACAACATTCTTAATCATTTCTTAAAAGCATGCACAAAAAAACAACGTAACTTTACCACTTGTTACGTTGTTTCATCCTATAAAATATAACTCTAAATCAAACATGTTCATCAAGGACTCCATCTGCCGTATCGTTTCAGCGGAAACAATGCGCAGCATCTCTGCTATTCAATAATTTCTTCCAAAAGAATCATCTTTGTAAATCCACCACGCGTTTCACGCTTATGCAAGCGAATCTCATCCAGTTCCTCGAAAGTAATGCCGTTTGCTTCTGCGATGGCATGGATCACCTCGAGCACGTCAGCAAGTTCTGCCATTTCTTTCGTAACCTGATAATCACACACTTCTTCGTCCAATTTTTCGTCGAGCGCAAATAAAATGTCCTCTTTATTTTCAAGTACAGACGTGATGGCATCATCACCACCCTGCACAATCGCTGTCGGTACCTTATCACGAACCAGCTTATTGTACGAACGTCGCGCCATAAAAACGCCCCCTTTCCTTTTTGAATTTTCTGATTTCATTCTATCATAAACACCATTCCCATGAAAGCATTATCACTTATTGACAGCAATATTTTTCGATGCTACCCTAAAACCAAGGAGATGAGAACATGAAAATTGGGTTTATTGGTGACCTCCACATGGACTACAACACGCACCACGATTTTCTCGCCGATTTTACACACATCTGTGAAAACCTGACGCTGGATGCGCTCGTTTTTTGCGGTGATACAACAACTGGCGCCTTCGGGTCGCTGGATTTCTATAACGATCTTTCCAAACAAGTCTCAACAAAAATTCTCGAAATTCCCGGAAACCATGAACTGTACTGCACCGCTGGCCGTAACAAGCGGAAAAAAAATGAAGACCTCTGTTTCGATGCCGACGAATACCTGGAACTGATGCTGGGCCATCCGCTCTTCAGTCTCTGCCTGCACCCTATTGTTCATGGCGACTGGGTCATCATTGGCAGCCCAAGTTGGTACGATTTTTCGCTGCATCGTAAATATCACCACATGAACGAAGCCACTAAGCGCCGTTTTTTGCGCCGCTGCCCAGAATACAAATACGTTCTGGTCGAAGAGGATAATCCCTATATTAATGAAAAAATTACCGCTCAGACACTGCAATTTATGGAGCGCCAGCTCCAAATCATCCGCGAACGTCCGAACGGCGACCGCTATAAAATCTGCTCCGTCATTCATATGCTGCCACGGCCCGAGCTCTACAAGCAGAGCCATGTCTTTAACACCACCATCGCCTTCATGGGCAGCAAATATTACGCCGAGCTCTACGAAAAATACAACGTCGACACTTGCATCTGTGCCCACTCCCACATTCGCATGGAAATGGAACGCAACGGCGTGCAGTACATCAACGTATCGCTGGGCCACAACTTCAAATGGAAAAACAAAACATCCCTCTATCAGGAAATTCTCGAAACCATGTACGTCATGGACATCTAATGCTGCAACGCCGCAGTCAGACAAGCCTTGTCTGGCTGCTTTTTTTGCGCCAAAATAATGCGGTATCATTCATTCCATAGAAAAAGCAACGCATACGCCTTATGATAAAAGCATCAATCATCTCCAGAAAGAAGGGCTTCCCATGTGCACACGTTTTGTTTATCGTGGAACAACAACGATTACCGGCTTTAATTTTGATATCGATCTTGCCGTTTGGAACCATCAGCTGATCATGGACAAGGAACATTTTGCCATCGGCCTCCTGCGTCCCGACGGTCAGCGTCACACCTATCACGGCGTGCATCGCAACGGCAACGTCGGCACCCTGCTCTACGTCCACGGCGCTCCGGCCGGCGCTTTCGACAGCGCATCGGACTGCCTGAACATCGCTGAACTCACGGAACAATTCGTGCAGGCACAGCTCAGCTTCGACGACGTGCTTCGCATTATTCAGCACAAAAGAATCACCTATGCGCCCGATGCCACCATGCAGGCCATGCTTTCCGACCATCAAGGCCGCACTTTGATCATCGAGCCAGGTATTGGCCATCGTCTGGACACTGGCCGCTTTTCACTGATCACCAACTACTCCCTACTGGCACCAGAGAGCACGCAACCTTTCATCGTCCCGGGTGACGACCGCTATGAACGTGCCAAGGCGCAGCTTACAGCCTCAGGCGAAAGCTTCGGCATTTCGGACGGCTTCGCCCTGCTTCACGCCGTCCGCCAGGAAGAGCCTTGGGCCACACGAGTGAGCTTTGTCTACTCAGCTGACGAAAACGCTGTCTATTACGTTCAAAACAACCATTTTGATGATATCCAATGCCACCGTTTTTCATAATAAAGGAGCCGCCATGAATCCAGACAAACTTTATCCACGCAGCAACGACCCGCAAACCATCTATTTGAAAAACGCCATCACCACTCCTAACATCCATATCGGTGATTACACCATCTACAACGACTTTGTCCATGATCCCTGCGACTTTGAGCGCAACAATGTCCTTTATCACTATCCCATCAACAACGACCATCTTTATATCGGCAAATATTGCTCCATTGCTTGTGGCGCCAAATTTCTCTTTAACAGTGCCAACCATAGCCTGTGCAGCCTTTCCAGCTATCCTTTTCCCATCTTCTTCGAAGAATGGGCTCTGCCCATCGCCTCCATCCGCGAAGCCTGGGACAATAAAGGCGACATCGTCATTGGCAACGATGTGTGGATCGGTTATGAAGCCGTTATCCTTTCTGGCGTCACCATTGGCGATGGCGCCATCATCGGCGCCCGTTCCCTTGTCACCAAGGACGTTGCTCCTTATACCATTGTCGGCGGCGTGCCGGCTAAACCGATTCGCCGCCGTTTTGATGAAGACACCATTGCTGCGCTGCAGAACCTGCAGTGGTGGAACTGGCCCGAAACAATCATCCGAGAGCATCTCAACGCCATCCAATCCGGTGACGTTAACGCGTTAAAAGACCTCGCTTTATAATTCCATACACACAAGAAGCCTCATAGCGACAAAAAATCGGTCACTATGAGGCTTCTTTCTTATATTATACGTTTTCGTGGAAGGTGCGCTTGATGACTTCGAGCTGCTGCTCACGGCTGAGGCGGCTGAAGTTAACGGCGTAGCCAGACACGCGAATGGTGAGCGTTGGATAAAGCTCCGGATGTTCCATGGCATCGAGGAGGACGTCGCGGTTCATGACGTTGACGTTGAGATGATGGGCGCTGCGCATGAAGTAGCCATCGAGGATGGCGGCCAAGTTGTTGATGCGCTGGCTTTCGTCCCGACCAAGAGCGGCTGGCACAATGGAGAAGGTGTTGGACACCCCATCCTGGCAGATCTTGCGGTATGGAATCTTGGATACCGAATTGAGCGATGCCAGGGCACCATTTTCGTCGCGGCCGTGCATTGGGTTCGCACCTGGAGCCAGTGGTTCACCGAGCTTGCGGCCATCCGGCGTGGTGCCGGTCTTTTTGCCATACATGACGTTGCTGGTAATGGTCAGCGCGGACAAGGTATGGATGCCGCCGCGGTAGATTGGGTGGCGCTTGAGCGCGTTGGAGAAGTAGCTGACTACTTCCACAGCGATATCATCGACAAGGTCGTTGTCATTGCCATATTTTGGAAAATCGCCGATGGTTTCAAAATCCACCGCAATGCCGCGTTCGTCACGAATTGGACGCACAGTAGCAAATTTAACGGCAGAGAGCGAATCGGCCGCTACGGAAAGGCCGGCGATGCCGAACGCCGTGAGACGCTCCACATCGGTATCGTGCAAGGCCATCTGGCTGGCTTCATAGGCGTATTTGTCGTGCATGTAATGAATGATGTTGATGGCATCGACATAAAGCTCGGCCACATAATCCATAACCTTTTTATAATTAGTGATGACATCGGAATAGTTCAAAACGTCTCCCGTCAATGGCTCAATGCCAGGGATAACCTGCACGCCCTTGATTTCATCGACGCCACCATTGATGGCATAGAGCAGACTCTTTGCCAGGTTCGCACGGGCACCGAAGAACTGCATCTGTTTGCCAATTTCCATGGCGGACACGCAGCAGGAAATGCCGTAGTCGTCGCCATAGAGTGGACGCATGATGTCGTCGTTTTCATATTGAATGGAGTCGGTTTCAATGCTCATTCTCGAGCAGAATTTCTTGAAATTCTCCGGCAGGTCGCGGCTCCAGAGCACGGTCAAGTTTGGCTCCGGCGCGGTGCCGAGGTTGATGAGCGTATGCAGCATGCGATAGGAATTTTTCGTGACCATGGTGCGGCCATCCACGCCCATGCCGCCGATGGATTCGGTGACCCAGGTTGGGTCGCCGCCAAAGAGCTCGTTGTAGTCTGGCGTGCGCAGGTGGCGAATCAGACGCAGTTTGATGACGAACTGGTCGATCAGTTCCTGAGCGCCTTGCTCATCGAGGATGCCGCGTTCGAGATCGCGCTGGATGTAGATGTCGAGGAAGGTCGAGGTACGGCCGAGAGAGGTGGCCGCGCCATTGTTTTCCTTGGTCCCGGCGAGATAGGCCATGTAAAGAGCCTGCACCGCTTCCTGCGCTGTGGCTGCCGGACCGGAGATGTCCACGCCGTAGCGCGCAGCCATGGATTTCATCTTGCCGAGGGCACGAATCTGCTCGCTCAGCTCTTCGCGCAAACGAATGCGTTCTTCTGTCATTGGGCCGTCGGCATTGCGCAAGTCTTCCTGCTTGGCTTCAATGAGGAAGTCCACGCCATAGAGCGCGACGCGGCGATAGTCGCCGATGATGCGGCCGCGGCCATACGCATCCGGCAGCCCGGTGACGAGGCCGGCGCTGCGAGCGGCACGGATGCGCTGAGGGTACGCATCAAACACGCCGTCGTTGTGAGTCTTGCGATACTCGGTGAAATGCTTTTCGATGTCAGGATCGAGGGCGTAGCCATACTGCTCCAACGCCGCCTTCGCCATGCGCATGCCGCCATAAGGATTGACAATGCGCTTGAGCGGTGCGTCGGTCTGCAGGCCAACGATGACCTCGTTTTCCTTGTCGATGTAGCCAGGGGCAAAATTGTCAATGCCGGACACGACGCTGGTTTCCACGTCGATGATGCCCTTCTTCACCTCTTCAACGATGAGGGCGCGGCACTTTTCCCACACACGCTCGGTGCGTTCGGTGGTGCCTGTGAGGAACGCGTCATCGCCTTCGTAAGGGGTGTAGTTTCTCTGAATAAAGTTGCGCACATTGATCAGGTGGCGCCATTCACCGCTGCGAAATCCTTCCCAAGCTGGGCTTTTTGTCAAATCCATCATTTTTTACCGACTCCTTCCAGTCTTTCGTTCAACAGGTTCTGGTAGTGCGCCAGCTCCGTGTCAGACAGAGCTGGAACGCCTTCTAATGCGTACGGAAGATTGGAGACGCGGTATTTCTCGCGACCGAGCAGATGATAACCGAGCAGCTCCACCTTTTCCACATTGCGAATGCCTTTGATGTACTCAGCGAGGGCGCAGATGTGTTCGTCGCCATCGGTCAGACCCGGCACAACGACATGACGCACCCACAGCGGCACACCAGCCTGCTGGACAGCATCCAAAAACGCCAGCGTGCGCTCCATGGTGGTGCCGGTGACCTTCTGATAGCCTTCCGGCGTGAAATGCTTGACATCGTAGAGCACCAGATCGGTGTGCGCCAGAATGGCGTCGTAATCACCAAAGCCCACGCCAGCGGTGTCGATGCAGGTGTGCAGCCCTGCCTCCTGGCAGAGACGCAGCACTTCTGCCAAAAACGCTGGCTGCTGCAGCGGATCACCGCCGGAAAAGGTCACGCCACCACCGCTGGCATCAAAATAAGGCTTGAAGCGGCTCAGCTTCTTCACGAGAGACTCAGCAGACATGGATTCACCACCGTCGTGGGACCAGGTGTCGGGGTTGTGACAATAACAACAACGAATGCCGCACCCCTGCAAAAATACCACTGCGCGAATGCCCGGCCCATCGACAAGCCCCATGCTCTCGATGGAATGAATCTGTCCGTTGAGCATAACCTCTCCTCCTTCCGAAATAAAACCAAAGAGCCGACACATCCAGGCTCCTTGGCGCCCAGACGGTCGGCTCTAACAGTTATACTTCACACGAGGTCTCTCGCTTATTTCCGTCAGTCATATAACTTGGCTTGAGTATAGCATGTTCCTTTTTCGCTGACAAGCCCCATTTTTCACAAAATGTCTCAGTTAAAAATACAGATGCACACCATTCACACACGCGCGAACAACGCTCTGCGCCAGAAACCAGCGCAATTTTTCCCGGCCAACAATCACAGAAAACTGAAAACCGGCGCCTCTTTCTGAAAGAAAGAGAAACGCCGGTTATTGTTCATCGTCGCTTATCTCTGACAAAGGGACGGATAATCTTTCTGCGCCGTTTCCCAGGCCAGCGCCCCAAAGAGGCAAAGCGTCACCGCCATGTCGTGCTCATGCAGCCAAACTTCAATGGTTTCCACGGCCACGGCCAACGCTTCTTCCAGTGGATAACTATACACGCCAGAGGAAATCAGTGGAAACGCCACGCTCTCACAACCAGCCTGCTCGGCCAGCTCCAGCGACCGCTGATAACAGCTGGTGAGCGCTGATCGCTCGCCATGACCGCCGCCATGCCACACCGGACCGACCGTGTGAATCACATGACGCGCCGGCAGCCGATAGCCCTTCGTGATCTTGGCGTCGCCCGTCGCACAGCCTCCCAACGTGCGGCACTCAGCCAAAAGCTCCGGCCCCGCCGCGCGATGAATCGCACCATCCACGCCGCCACCGCCAAGCAGCGACGAATTGGCCGCGTTCACAATGGCGCACACATCCAAGGTCGTAATATCTGCCTGAATCAACTGTAATGACATATCAATCGCATCCTTTCTGTTTATAGAGCGTCGCTAGGCTCTGGATCATACAACTCCATGGAAAAAGTAATTGTCCCGCTATTGCCAGACAACGAAAAAACATTATCACCTGCTTTCAGCGAAATCTGAGACACCTGCCATTGTCTCCCATAATCATCCACATCAACCGAAGCCAGTTCATCCATCATCAGCTGTTCACCATCATTTTCGAGCCACAACACTGCATCGCCAGAGCCATTTGCATCTTCCAACGCATAGGTATAACGCAGCATTACTTTGCAATCCTTATTCGCTGGAACCACCAAAAAGTCCTCACCCTCTGCCGTCAACGTTCGAGGCTCCCCTTGCCACGATACGACGGCATTTTGACTTTCTTCCTCTTTTGTTTCTGATGCGCAGCCATTAAAAAGCACGATCCCTATCAAAACGATGAGAGCCCACGCTGCACAGCGTTTTCCTTTCATCTGCCCCACTCCCTTTCCTGCAGGTAAACGTCACTCTCCTGCTTCTAAATCACTTTCATTCCCATACACAAACGACGGCGTGTCACTGATTTTCTCTAGTTGAATGGCTGTGTCCTGAAAGCCCAGCAAAGTCAGACGTTTTTTATCCTGCACAATATAGCCAATGGTTGTCTGGTCGTCGGCAGTGAGTGTGTAGATGCCAGAGTCGTTATCTTTTTCAATCGTTTTATAGCTGCCTTCTTCGTAAAGACCGGCCTGGTTGTAGATGGTGAAGTGATCCTGCTGAATCGCCACGTGAATAACGTTTTCATCCGGCGCGTTGCCAGCGCTGTAGGTGCCCAACAGGGTGTAATGCAAGGTTGTAAAATGGCCCATCATAAAAATGCCTATTGCTGCAATGATCACGCCAATTATCTTAACCACTTTCTTGCTCATATGGCTCACCTTCCTTGGATTTTCAGTCATTCTATAGCATAGAGGCACCAGCAGTCATCAATCGTCCGCGTAAAGATTTTTACCAAACCGGTAGGCTTCCTGCAAATGAGGAGTGTCAGCGATCTGCGAAGGGCCATTGGTGTCGCCGCAGCCGCCGGCCAGCAGGCAGCCTTTGTCGTGAAAACCAATGTAATTCACAACTGCCCATTGAT